>JARRLD010000064.1:0-29493 GCA_037387345.1 Gemmatimonadota bacterium | reverse complement strand
CATGGGGCCCGGATCGACCGGAACGTCCCGGAGCACGAAGACGGGCCGGTCGCCCCGAGCCCCGGCAGGGTAGACCGTGTCGGACACGACCAGGGCGCCGTCGATGCCCACCTGGAGCCGATAGGGGGCGATGCGACCGATACATGCCTTCGGGTTGCGCATGTGGGTGGGCAGGTTCGCCAGCTCCTCTTCCGTCAGGGTTCGGCATTCCTCCATGCTGATGCCGTCCACCCGCCAGGAGAGCCGGAGCAGCGCGTCGTGATCGCCGCCGAACGACACGGGCAGCCGGGACGCGGCGGAGATGGCGACGACGCTGAGGCCGCCGGCCAGGATCGCTGTGGCCAGTCTCCTGGTCTTCATGAGCCCGTCTCCCGCCGCAACGTGGCGGCGACCAGATCCGGCGCCCCGGACGGCTCGGCAGGGCGGTGGTCTCCCCCCAGGTCCGCCCGGAACGACGCCAGGAGGGCCCGCACCTCCCGCACCTCTCCGGCGCCGGCGTGCCCCACACGTACCCGGCGACGGTCGACGCGCTCCTTGAGCTCCGCCAGACGACCGTGATGCACTCGCTCCACGAGCCACTTCTGGCCCTCCCGGTTCCAGCAGTCGCCGGGACGACACGACAGAACCAGGACCCCGTCGACGCCGCCCCGTACGAGGTGCTCGATGACGGAGGTGTGAAGGCTCCCCGAGCAGGGGATGGGCAGCACCGAGGCGCCGTCGAAACGGTCCAGCCGTCCCACCCCACCCGAGCCGCGCTCGCACGCCACCAGCACCACGTCTGTGTCGGCACCGGGTCCCCGCAAGAACTCACGAACGTCGGCGAGCTGGTCCCGCCCTCCGAGCTCCGGGACCCCGATGCACATGGGGGCGCAGGACGCCGAGCAGACCCCGCAGGCCGTACACTTGGCGTCCTCCACCACTGCCACCCTCCCGTCCCGTCCGTCGCGCCGCGGGACCATGGAGATGGCCTCGTAGGGACAGTCGACGTAGCACTGATCGCACCCGGTGCAGATCCGCTCGTTCACCACGGCGGGCGCCAGCCGCCCCTGCCGCCGCGGCCGGGAGATCCAGGGCACGGCCACGGCCAGGGAGAGCGCCGACAGGACGCCCACCCAGACCCAACCCGCCGGCAGCTCCCGGGTCACGGGCAGCCAGAACCCGTAGAAGACATCGAAGGCCGTGCGCACCGGAAGGCGTAGCAGGTCCGCCTTTGCGGCCATGCCGACGGGCCAGATCACGGACGCCGCCACGAACGCCGCCGTGAGCGTCCATAGCAGCGGCCGGGGCGGCATGAGGTAGGTCCGGGCCAGGCGGGAGAGGTGGACCCAGAGGAGCAGGGCGATGCCGACGGGCACGGCGATGTGGGCGAAGAGATTCAGGAAGAAGAATGCGGCCGGCACCGGGCTCTCCCCGACGAAGGCGCGCCCGATGGGCTCGGAGAAGACGGGAAGGAAGTCGAAGATCCGGGCGCCCTCGGCGGCGAGGAGCTGGGCCTGGACGTCCCAGACCATGACGTAGCCGGTCCAACCGCACATGTAGAAGAGGCCGAACAGCACGATCCCCGAGATCCAGGCCAAGGCCCGTGGTCCCCACGCCCGATCCTGCGCGAAGTACCGGAAGGCGTGCAGCGTCCCGGCCACTACCACCGCGGCCGACGCATATCGATGCAGCGTGCGGATCCACCTGCCGGTCCACGCCTGCTCCGTGATGCGCGCCACGGACTCGTAGGGGGAGCCGATCCGGTAGAAGAGGAGGAGGTAGAGCCCCGTGACGAGGAGCGCGACGAAGGCGGCGATCACGAGCTGCCCCGTATAGTACAGGGGGTTGTAGCGCCACGAGTAGATGGCGTTGAAGGCGGCATCGACACGAGCGAGCGCTCGCCGACTTGCCCCCATGACCCGCTCCCAGAATCGCCGCATAGGCCGGCGTCGTCCTCTCTTCGTCGAATACACCCTTGCGAAGAAGAATTAATCATATCATCATGATGAACGCAACTATTCCGGGGAGGGTTCGTGCTCCTGTCGCAGACCGCCGTCTACGCCTTGAAGGCCGTGCTGTATCTCGCGGAGAACGGGAGCGACGAGCCGCTGCGGGTGGATGACATCGCCCGGGGATTGAACGTGCCCCGCAACTATCTTTCGAAGATCCTCCACGTGCAGGCCAAGGCCGGGCTCCTGGATTCCACGCGGGGTCCCCGCGGGGGGTTTCAGCTGTCCAGGGATCCCGCGCAGCTGTCCCTGGCCGAGATCATCGCGCCCTTCGACGACATCGCCTTCAGCTCGGCCTGTCTCCTCGGTCGGGAGCGGTGCAGCGACGATACCCCCTGTGCGGCGCACACGCGGTGGAAGAACGTGTCGGCGTCGGTCCGAACCTTCCTGTCGGAGACCACGATCCACGATCTCTCCCACTCGGGAGCTTCGGTGGTGTCGGGATAGAGACCCAGATGTGGAGGCCCGTATGGCGGAATCGCCACGGGCCCGGAACGCGGCTTCAAGCTCAACCAGCCGGAGGACTCGATGGATGATTCCCACCCTGCCCCGGACGCGACGGGCCAGGCCCCCTTCCTTCAGCGCCTGTACGACAGTCCCTTCGTCCTGCTGATCATCGGGCTCGTCGTCATGCTGGTTCTGTTCACCTTCTGGGGACTGTGGGAGGTGATGAGCCTGCCCACCGCCCCGCTTCCCTGAGCGCGGAGGACCGACGATGCATACGACCGGTGTGACGTCGCCCAAGGGCGTATGGTGGAAGCCGGCTCACAGGTCTGAGAAGGTGTGGTTCACCATCGCCTTCATCTGGTGCATGGTGCTCTTTGCCATGATGCCCTTGTGGCACCTCAGAGGCGGCCAGAACCCTTCGGGCATCCGCGCCCGGGTGGACGCCGACGCCTACCGGGCCCGGGTGACCCAGTTCATCCAGGACTACCAGGTGGGGAGCGAGAACGGCATTCCCGTGGTGGCACCGCCGGCAGGGAGCGACGTCTACCTCCTCGGCCAGATGTGGCAGTGGATTCCCATCCTCCAGCTCGAGCAAGGCGCCGAGTACACGCTTCATCTCTCCTCCGTGGACGTGAATCACGGATTCAACCTCTATCCGTTCAACATCAACTTCCAGGTCGTGCCGGGTTACGACTACGGCCTGCGCGTAACCCCCACAGAGGCGGGTGACTACCGGATCGTGTGCAACGAGTTCTGCGGCGTGGGCCACCACCTGATGGTGGGGAAGGTCGTCGTCCAGGCCCCGGGCACGGCGTCCGCGACCACGACCACGCCCAATGCGGCGGGAGGTGACCGATGAGCGCCCCGACCGGCACAGTCGAGCGGGTGGCCGGTGTGTTCCGGATCTGCCCCACCACGGGCCTGAAGGTCCACAAGGATGCCGACGCCCTCATCAAGGCCAACGCGGTGGTGGCCACGGTGGCGCTGCTCATCGGCGGGTTGGCGGCCATCCTGGTGCTCCTCACCCGATGGCAGGCGGTCCACCTGCTGGATGCGGTCTCGTTCTACCGCGTCCTGACCATCCACGGGATGAACATGCTGATCTTCTTCATCCTGTTCTTCGAGATGGCGGTCCTGTACTTCGCGTCGGCGGTCCTGCTCAACAGCAGAGTAGCCGCGCCGAAGGTCGGATGGTTCGCCTTCGGCCTCATGGTCATCGGCACCGTGCTGGTCGAATGGATGATGATGGCAGGTCGGGCCGACGTGCTGTTCACGTCGTACGTACCCCTCCGCGCCGACCCCACGTTCTACCTGGGCGTGATCCTCTTCGCGGTGGGCGCCCTCATCGTGGTGGGCATCTTCTTCGGCACCCTGGTGGTCGCGAAGCGCGAACGCACCTACGAGGGTTCCGTGCCGCTTGTGACCTTTGGGGCTCTCACCGCAGCGATCATCGCGGTCATCACCCTCGTGCACGGCGCGGCCATCTACATCCCCACCTACCTCTGGTCCCTGGGTGTGCTGGCACAGGTGGACGCGCAGGTCTATCGCCTCGTGTGGTGGGGCCTCGGCCACTCGTCCCAGCAGATCAACGTGGCGGCGATGGTCTCGATCTGGTACCTGCTGGGCGCCCTCACGGTCGGCGCGGTCGTGGTCAACGAGAAGATCAGCCGCACGGCCTTCGTGCTCTACATCGCGTTCATCTCCATGGCGTCGGCCCACCACCTGCTGGTGGATCCCGGGTTCGGACCGTCGTGGAAGGTGGTCAACACGTCGTACTTCATGTACATGGCCGTGCTGGCGTCCATGCTGCACGGCTTCACGGTCCCGGCAGGGGTGGAGCTCGGCATGCGCCTCCGAGGCTTCACCCAGGGGATCTTCGGCTGGCTCCGCAGGGCCCCATGGGGGGATCCGGGCTTCAGCTCGCTCTGGCTGTCCCTGGTTGTGTTCGGATTCGTCGGGGGCATCACGGGGGTCACGTTCGGCACCGAGCAGATCAACATCATCGCCCACAACACCCTGAGGATCCCCGGCCACTTCCACGCCACCGTGGTGAGTGGAACGGCCATGGCGTTCATGGGGGTGACCTATTACGTCATCCCCCTGATCTTCCGGAAGAAGGTCGCGTTCTACGGATTGGCCCGCTGGCAGCCCTACCTCTTCGCCGGCGGGATGCTCGTCTTCTCCATGGCGATGACCTTCGCCGGCACCTTCGGCGTGCCCCGCCGCCACTGGGACATCACCTTTGCCGGGGCGCCGTTCAATGTGGGGTACTCTCCGGCGGTGGATCTGCTGATGGCCGTGATGGGCATCGGTGGACTGATCGCGGCGGTGGGCGGCGGCATGTACATCCTCATCACCGTGGTGTCGGTGTTCTTCGGAAAGCCCCTCGGTGAGGACTGTACGTCGGCCGCCCTCGCCGGCTCGGTGCCCCCGGGCGTGTACACCCGCCCCTTCACCGAGCTTCCCACGGAGGACGTGGAGCTCGAGGAGCACGGCAGATTGGGCATGATGCCCGGCACGATGATCCTGGTCCTGATCTTCCTGGCCGCGTTCGTCGTGTACTACTTCGCCAACTGGAAGCTGCTCTCGTTCGTCTGGAGGGTCGGCTAGCCACAGCTCCTGCCGGTGGGCTCGTGCGCTCCCCGCGCCCGCGTCTGCCGGCTTCCGGGGTCCGCCGGCGTCGCGAGGGGCGCCGGCCGGCCCCACCACGGGACCGGTCTCCGAGACCTTCCGGGACGTACGTCACAGGAATCGACGAGATGATTCGCACGCAGGACCGCTGGCCTCTTACGGCCCTCGCCATCCTCCTCCTCGCCACCGGCGCGTGGTGGGCGCTCGCTCTGTGGCCGCTGCCCTTCGACACGGCGGGTTGGCTGGAGCGGGCACGGGCGGTCTGCTTCAACGTGACGGAGACGGGGCTGCCCGACGCCTCGGGTTGGGTGCTCCTCGTCGGACAACCCTTCGGGATGTTCGCCCTGTTGCTCGTCGGATGGCGGGACGAGGTCCTGAGCACCGCGCAGCACCTCGGAGCTACCCACGCGGGCCGGGTCCTGGCCGGCGCCGTCGGTCTCGGGCTGGTGTTCGGGCTCTCGGCTGCGGCGGTCCGGGTGGCCACCGCGAGGATCCCCACGCCGGAGCTCGCCGGAGCCGGCGCCGTGCCCGACACCTATCCCCGCCTCGACTGGCCGTTCCCGGGCGGGTCCGGGCTCGTGGACCAGCGCGGGGCGCCCTTTTCGCTGGCCAGCCTCGAGGGGCGGGGCGCCCTCGTGACCTTCGCGTTCGCCCACTGCGAGACCATCTGCCCGCTCGTGGTCCGGAGCGCCCTCGCCGTCCGCGATGAGCTCGAGCTCGGAGAGGACCTGGCCGTGGTGGCCCTGACCCTCGACCCCTGGCGGGACACCCCGAACCGGCTCCCGGACATGGCCGCACAGTGGAGCCTGGGGGAGGGCGACTTCGTGCTGAGCGGCACGGTGGAGGCCGTCGAGACGGCGCTGGACGCGTGGAACGTCGCCAGGGCGCGGGACCCGAAGTCCGGCGATGTGACCCACCCCGCCCTGGTCTACCTGGTGGAAGCCGACGGCACGGTGGCCTACGCGTCCACGGGTGCCCCCACGCAGCTCGCGGCGCTGGCGCAGCGGATGCGTAGCCCGTGAGGCCCCTGGAGAGGGGGTCGGTCGGGCAGGAACACCGATGATTCGCGTGGCCGTCATGGCGTGGACGGCCCTGGTCCTGAGTGCCGGGGCCCTCGCCCCGCAGGCCCCCGAGGGGGCCGGACCACCCGCGGACTCGACAGCCCTCTTCCTCCTGGAGGGCATCAACGTCACGGCTCTGCGTCAGGCCCGACCCGTCTTCCTGACGCCGGCGCCGGTGGTGGTCCTGGGATCGGAGCGTTTGCGTCGGTCGGCGGTGGGCAACGTGACAGACCTCTTCCTCAGCGTGCCCGGCCTGGACGGCGAAGGGGTCGGCCCGGCGCAACGACGACCGGTGATCCGGGGGATGAGGGGACAGCGAGTCCTGCTCCTGGAGGACGGCCTGCGCCTGAACAACGCCCGGAGACGTGTGGACTCGGGTGAGCCGGTCAGCCTGGTGTCGAAGTCCGCCGTGGAGCGCGTCGAGGTGGTGCGCGGGCCGGCATCGGTCCTCTACGGCTCCGATGCCGTGGGGGGCGTGGTGAACCTGGTGACCCGCCCGGCGCCCACGGGCACCCCTGACCTGGACGGCTTCGTGGAAGCCGGCATGCGCACGGCGGGGTCCGGCTCGACGGTGGCGGGAGAGGTGGCCGGGTCCCGGGACAGGCTCGGGCTCCGCCTTTCGGGTGAGATCCGGGACGTGGACGCCTATCGGGCGCCCTCGGGGACGTTCGGGACCCTGACGCTGCCTCGGGACGTGGCCGTGCATGACTCGGGCGTCCGGGACGGCTCGCTCCGTCTCGAGGCCCGGTACGCGCTGGGCAGGTCGGGCTCCGTCTTCGTCGGAGAGCTGGGATGGGCCGTGGCGGACGGGGTCGACGCCACCGCCTACTTCCAGAGCAACGAGCGTCGCTTCTTCACCGAGGTGTTGGTTCCGATCCCTGCCGGCCCTGGGGCCTCCACCCAGGTCCGGTCGGAGAACTTCACCGACCTGGACAGTCGCGGCCTGCGCCTGGAGGTACGGAAGCTCGTCGGTCCCCGCCTCGCCCTGACCTACGGCCTCGACGCGTACGAGGATCACTCGGAGGGCACGGACACCAGCACGACCACGGTCACCGGCCTCGGTCCCACGACCGTGACGGGGACCGGTGGTCCCCAGGTTCCCGACGCCCGCCTGCTGAACCTGGGTGTGTTCGTCCAGGCCCAGTGGCAGGCCACCCCGGTGACCGAGATCGTCACGGGGGTGCGCTATCAGGACGTGACCTCACGCTCGCTTTTCACCGCGGGCAACGACAGCGAGCCCGCTCGGTTCGACGAGGGGACCGTGGTCGCGTCCGCCAACCTGCTCCACCGGCTCGGCGAGGAAGTGAGCTTGCTGGCGTCGGTGGGACGAGGGTTCCGCACCCCGAACCTGGTGGAGCGCTTCTTCACCGGCTTCACCGGCGGGAATAGAGGATACTGGGAAGCCAACCCGGATCTGGGTCCCGAGACGAGCCTCAACCTCGACGTCGGGATCCGGCTTTGGACCTCGGGCGTACGGGCCGAGGTCTTCCTGTTCCAGAGCACCCTCGCCGACGGGATCGTCCTGGAGCCGACGGGCGACAGCGTCGGGAGGGCCGTGATCTACCGGAACGTGAACGTCGACGAGCTCCGCCACCGCGGAATCGAGCTGGCCGTGGGTGTCTCGCTGGGTGGCGGCTGGAGCCTGGAGGGAGACTGGACGGTCCTGGACGTGGAGGACCGGCGGGACCCCGACAGGGTGCTGGCCGACAGCTATCCATCCAAGCTGCGGGGTGCGCTCCGGTTCGAGGACCGGCGGGACCGTTTCTGGGGTGCCTACGAGGTGCGTCGGAACGGCCGCCGAAACACCCTGGAGGGCGTCAGCCCCGTGGGGGACGCGATCCCGTCCTTTGCCGTCCACCACCTGCGCGCCGGGCTGCGTCTGTTCCGGCGTCATCGCCTCGGGGTGGCGGTGGACAACGTGACCGACGCGCTCTACTCCGAGGCCCTCAATACCGGCTTCTTCCGGCCGGAGCCGGGGCGGAGCCTGGCGGTGACCTGGGGCGTCTCCTTCTGACGGACCTCCCTTGACGCCGAGCGAGGCTCAGGCGTCGGGGTACTTCTCCAGCAGACCCGCGAGGATCGCCTCGAGCTCGGCCACGGTGCGGCCGTCGAACCGCCGCTGGCAGACCCCGTCGTAGGCCGCACACAGGCTCCGGCACGCGGGCGCATCAATGAGCTGATCCGCCATGTTGAAGAGGATGTTGTCCTCCTTGAGGATGTGCCCCCGGATGAGCCCGATGTAGCCCTGGCCCGCATTCAGGAGTCGACGCTGGGCCTGCTCGTCGCCTGCGTGCGCGGGGCCGAGGGCGTCGGCCATGGCCCGGGCGTAGGCTCGGCCCTGCTCATGCTCGTGGAGCATGACGGCGATGGGACCCGCCTCGCGGGACATCCCCTGCCGCACCAGCTCGGGAAAGAGGAGATCCTCCTCCTTTCCATGATGGAGGGCGTCGGCGTACAGGCGGATGAACCCCACGCACTGTCCGATGGCCTCGTAGTCGAAGGCTCCCGGCTCCGGCTCGTTCGCGAGCACCTCCTCGAGCACGTCGGCGACCTTGAGGATGTTACGGTGCTGATCCCTGAGGATCTCCGTCGGGGTCTGGTTGGTCATGTGTGATACCTCGTGAAGGCTCTCGCGCCCTCCAGTAGGGATCTGCCGGTCGCTACGAGGGGTGACATCCATGGTGGCACGGCGCGACCGGGACCTGCTGTGACCCACGTCACAGCTTGGGCACCAAGAAGGTACTACCCTGCTACCAGGTTCGGGGAATCCCCTTTCGGATCGACGTCGAGGCGACCTCCATGGCGGACGGCACAGGACCCGAAGGCAAGGACCGGGAGGACCGGCGGGCCTTCTTGGACAGGAGCTCGAAGGTGGCCATGGCCGCCGGTCTCGTAGGCGGGTACGGAAGCCTGGGCGCCATCGCCATCCGGTACCTCTACCCCGCGCGGCCCGAGGAGCTCAGCTGGCAGTACGTCGCCCGAGTAGAAGAGATGGATCTGGGTGACGCGGTTCGGTATCGAGGGCCGGCCGGTGAGACCCACAACATCGCCCGGCAGGGTCGGGACGGAACCTCGGAGGACTTCATCGCCCTCTCGAGCACGTGTCCCCATCTTGGCTGTCAGGTCCGATGGGAAGGGCAGCACAACCGGTTCTTCTGTCCGTGTCACGGAGGGGTCTTCGATCCCGCTGGGGTGGCCATCGAGGGTCCGCCCGCCGAGGCGGCGCAGAGGCTGTCGCGCTACCCTCTGAAGGTGGAGGGCGGATTGCTCCACATTGCTGTGCCCGTGCGTCGCCTGGCCAATGGAGAACCGGCTCACGGCGAAGTCCTCGCTCTCGACGGAGGTGTCGAGGGTCCGGGCCACGACCCCTGCCTCGCCCCCGACGTGTCCCGAGGCAAAGGTACGAGGGGAGCCTGATCGTGGATGCCATCCGCGGATGGTTCGGTGATCGGCTGCCCGTCTCGGGCCAGGGCCTCAGGGAGCTGACCAACGAGCCCGTGCCCTACCACCTGAAGCGGTGGTGGTTCGCCCTGGGAGGCACGCCGGCCTATCTCTTCATCGTCCAGATCTTCACGGGAATCCTGCTCGCCTTCTACTACGAGGCCTCCCCGTCCACCGCCTACCAATCGGTGGAGTACGTCACCCGGGAGGTCGCCTTCGGATGGTTCATCCGGGGGCTCCACAAGTGGGCGGCCACCCTGATGATCGCCGCGGTGATCCTCCACCAGATGAGGGTCTTCTTCACCGGTGCATACCGGCGACCGCGGGAGATCAACTGGTTCGTCGGAATGTGCCTCCTCCTGTGCACGCTCCTGACCGGATTCACCGGCTACAGCCTGGTGTTCGAGCAGCTCAGCTTCTGGGGCGCCACCGTCGGCGCGAACATTGCCGACTCGACCCCCCTCGTCGGCGGATTCCTCAAGGCGATGATGCTGGGCGGGGAGAGCTACAACCAGGCGACGCTATCCCGGTTCTTCGTGCTGCACGCGGCCGTCCTGCCGGTGACCATCGCCCTTCTCGTGGCGGTGCACATCACCGTCATCCGTCTGCAGGGTGTGACGGAGTTCCGGTTCGAGGACGAGGGGGGCGGGGACTCGAAGACCTTCAACTTCTTCCCGGACCATCTCTACACCGAGCTCATCATCGGGCTCGTGCTGATGATCCTCCTGAGCGCTCTGGCCACGATCTTCCCGGTCACCCTGGGACCCGAGGCCAACCCCATTCAGACGCCCGAGGTCATCAAGCCGGAGTGGTTCTTCTACGTGGCGTTCCGCTGGCTGAAGCTCTTCAGCGGGACCGCGGCCATCCTGAGCATGGGCCTCGTGATCTTCGTGATGTTCGCCTGGCCGTTCATCGACGCCCAGATCCGGCGCAGGACGCGGTTCCAGGAGGCCAGCGTGTGGATCGGGATCCTCGGAGTTCTCGCCATCATCGGCATGACCGTGTGGGAGGCCGTCGCAAGGCACTGATCAGGTGACAACATGAGACTCGAGACCAAGCGTATCGTCATCGCCTCCCTCGCAGGGCTGTTCCTCCTTTCCCTGGTGTTCGTGCAGTGGATGGAGACGGCGCGGAAAGCGGAGGAAGCCGGGCTGCGGGCACCCACCATCGCGGTGCCGGCCTCCTCGGAGGAGTGCGTGGACTGTCATGCCGAGGAGAATCCCGGCATCGTCACGCATTGGGTTGGGAGCACCCACGCCGAGCGGGGAGTCGGATGCTACGACTGCCACGAGGCCGACGAGACCGACGCCGATTCGTACCTGCACCACGGGGTGACCATCGCCACCGTGGTGACTCCCCGGGACTGTGCCGGGTGTCACGACCACGAGGCTGCCGAGTTCGCCCAGAGTCACCACGCCGCGGGCGGCAACATCCTGGCGTCCCTGGACAACTTCCTGGCCGAGACGGTCGAGGGCGCGCGGTTTGCGTTCAATCCCCATTCCCCGACGCCCGGGCGGGGGGAGAACACAGTGAACGGGTTCGCGAGCGCGAACTCGGGGTGCCAACAGTGTCACGGCTCCAAGGTGGCCCTCCTGGCCTCGGACGGGAGCTTCCTGACGGTGGACGACCTGGAGCCCGACGAGAACGGCGTCCCGACCAACCTGGATGCAGTCGGCCGCATCGCCCGCGACGAGAACGGAAGGCCGACGCTCGCCTCGCCGACTTGGCCCAACACGGGCATCGGGCGCCTGAACCTGGACGGGTCCAGAGGCTCCTGCTCCGCTTGTCACAGTCGGCACGACTTCTCGCCGAGAAGGGCCCGCCAACCGGAGAACTGCGGCAAGTGCCACCTGGGTCCCGACCATCCGCAGAAGGAGATCTACGAGGAGTCGAAGCACGGCATCGCCTATCGCGACTTGCGGGACCAGATGAACCTCGACGCCCAGGAGTGGGTGCTGGGCCAGGACTACGCCGCCGCGCCCACGTGCGCGACGTGCCACATGTCCGGCAATATCCGCAACGGCGGTCGGATCACCCACGATCCCGGAGAGCGCATCTCGTGGACCAACCGCCCGGCGGTGAGCCTGGTCATGGATACCGACGTGAATCACGGCATCGTGACCGAGTCGGACCCGGAGATCCGCCGTCAGCTCATTGCCGATACCTGGCAGCAGAAGCGGGATCGCATGAAGAACGCCTGCACGATCTGCCACTCTGACGGTTGGGTCAACGGGTTCTACCGGCAGTACGACGACCTGGTGGCGCTCTACAACGAGAAGTTCGCCAAGCCCGGTCAGGCCATCATGAGCGCCCTCCTCGACAACAACGTCATCAGCGGCACGCAGTTCGACGAGGAGATCGAGTGGACCTGGTTCTATCTGTGGCATCATGAGGGAAGAAGAGCCCGCCACGGAGCTTCCATGATGGCCCCCGACTACACCCACTGGCATGGCATGTACGAGGTGGCGGAGCGCTTCTATACACAGCTCATCCCCCAGGCCCGGGAGATGGCCGACCACGCGGGCGGAGCCGCTGGGAGGGCCGTGCACGGGATCATCGACGAGATCCTCTCTCGGCCCGAGCACGTCTGGTTCGAGGAGGGTGCCGAGGGGGCCATGGAGGCGATTCGGCGGCAGATGGAGGAGCGCTATGGGCGCGTGGGCAATTAGCCGGACCGTGGACCGCTAGGAGAGTGACGATGAAACGGAGGAACTTCCTGCAGGTGCTCGGGGCGGGAACCGCGGGGATCGCGGCGTTCTCCTGCGCCGACCGTGAGGCCGCCGAGCGGATCGCGGCCGATCGGGCCGGCGTCGACGACAGCGACCTGACCTGGTCCAAGGCCCCATGCCGGTATTGCGGTACCGGATGCGGGGTCGAAGTGGGTGTGACGGACGGACGGATCGTGGCGGTGCGGGGCGACGAGGCCAACCCGGTGAACCGGGGCCTGCTCTGTGTGAAGGGTTACCATCTGCCGGCCATGCTGTACGGTGAGGACCGACTCCTGTACCCGATGCTCAAGGACGAAAGCGGCCGGTTCAACCGGATCTCCTGGGACGAGGCTCTCGATCTCACCGCGCGGAAGTTCCAGGAGGCTCTGGATGAGGATGGTCCGCGGTCGGTCGCCTTCTACGGTTCGGGGCAATGGGGCGTCCACGACGGTTACGCCGTCACCAAATGGTTCCGTGGGGGTCTGCGGAGCAACAACGTGGAGCCCAACGCGAGGCTGTGCATGGCCTCCGCCGTCATGGGCTTCATGACGCAGTTCCAGAGCGACGAGCCCATGGGCTGCTACGAGGATCTCGAGGCCGGCGACGACTTCGTCCTCTGGGGCAACAACATGGCCGAGATGCATCCCGTCTTGTTCTCCAGGATCCTCGCCAACAAGCGGGCCAACCCCCACGTCCGCATCATCGACATCGGGACCCGGCGTACGCCCACGACGGAGTACGCTGACATGTATGTGGAGTTCAGGCCCAACTCCGACCTGGCCATCGCCAACGGGATCCTCCATCTGCTGCTACGCTACGGGGCCGTGGACCGTGCGTTCGTGGAGGAGAACGTGGTGTTCCGGCGGGGCATCGAGGAGCTCGAGCGCATCGGGTACGGGTGTTTCGGAGAAGATGGGCTGTCCGCCGACGGGGACGCGGAGCCCGCCCAACACTACCGGTTCGGCGACCAGGCCAGGCCCTCTTCGTTCGCGGAGCTCGAGACGTTCCTCGAGGACTACACACCCGAACGTGTGAGCGAGATCAGCGGGGTGCCGGCATCACAGATCCATGCGTTGGCAGAGATCTACGGGGATGGGGGCCGCGGCACCGTGAGCCTCTGGTGTATGGGCGTGAACCAGCACGTGCGTGGGACGTGGATGAACAACCTCATCACGGACCTGCACCTCCTCACGGGAAAGATCAGTCGACCTGGGGCCAACCCGTTCTCGCTGACGGGGCAACCGTCCGCCTGCGGGACGGCCCGGGAGGTGGGCACCCTGGCCAACCGGCTGCCGGCGGACCTGGTGGTCACGAATCCGGAGCACCGGGCCAAGGCGGAAGAGATCTGGGGGCTCCCGGAGGGCACGATCCCCGCCCAGCCCGGCTACCACACGATGGACATGTTCCGGGCCTTCATGCGGGGTGACGTGAAGGTGATGTGGATCCAGACGACCAATCCCTGGGTGAGCATCCCGAACGTGTCGAGGATCCAACGGGAGCCCGGTGACGGCCGCTTCGTCATCGCTTCGGACATCTACCCGACGCCCACCACGGCCCAGGCGGATCTCGTGCTGCCCTCGGCAGGCTGGGTGGAGCGGGAGGGCGTCTTCGGGAACACCGAGCGGCGCACGCAGCACTGGAGCAAGGCCGTCGATCCTCCCGGCGAGGCCCGAGAGGACGCCTGGCAGGTGATGGAGGTGGCCAGGCGCATGGGGATGGGCCACCTGTTCCCGTGGCCCGAGGACGATTGGCACGAGCCCATGTTCGAGGAGTATCGACGCTTCGGGCTGGGCATGGGCAAGGACCTGGCATCGTACCGGCAGCTTCGAGAGACCCGGGGCATGATCTGGCCGGTGGTGGAGGGTCGGGAGACCCGCTACCGATATGCCGCGGGATACGACCCCTACGTGAAGAAGCCCGAGGGTGTGCACTTCTACAAGGCCAAGGGATACGGCGAGAAGGCCGCCTTCTGGCTCCGACCGTACCACCCGGCGGCGGAGTCCCCCGACGACGAATACCCGTTGTGGCTGTGCACGGGACGCATCCTGGAGCACTGGCATACGGGATCCATGACCCGTCGCGTGAAGCAGCTCCATCAGGCCGCGCCCACCAGCTACGTGGAGGTCAATCGGGCCGACGCGCAGGAGCTCTCCATCAAGAGTGGAGATCAGGTCCGGGTGGTGAGTCGCCGCGGCAGCGTCGTGCTTCCCGCCAAGGTGGACGGACGGGGCCAACCACCTCGCGGCTCGACCTTCATTCCCTACTTCGACGAAGCCAGGCTGGCCAACATCGTGACGCTGGACGCCATGGACAACATCTCCAAGGAACCGGACTTCAAGAAATGCGCCGTTCGCCTCGAGAAGGTCTGACGGTTTGGCTCGCCGCCGCCCTGGTGCTCGTAGCCGGGGGGTGCGGCGACGGGGGCTGGGTGCCGGTTGCCGGGACCGATGCCGTGAAGTCGGCGGCGACGGTCAGGGCCGAGCGCCGGCTGTTCGACGGGGCGCCTCCCGTGGTCCCCCACGAGGACTTCGGTATGACGTGCGGAGCCTGTCACGATGCCCGGGGCATGCCGGTGAGCGGCGTGGGCTTCGCACCTCCGTCACCCCACGATCGTTCACGACGTCTTCGTGGGCTCCTCGTTCGAGGGCCTCCGGCAGGACTTGCGTCGTGGAGGTCGCATGGCTCCCAACTCTCCGCCGACGATCCCCCACCTCGTGCAGATGCGTGAAAACTGCACGGCCTGCCACAGCGGCCCCGGGGCCCGGGCCGAGATCGTGACCAGCCACCCCGAGAGGCAACGCTGCCGGCAGTGTCATGTGCCCGTGACCACACGGAGCGTTTTCTCGAGCACTTACGCCGAGGGACTCGTGTCCCCGGAGGGTTCATGAGCAATCTGCCGAGCGTCATCGAGCTGGGACCTGCGGACGAGGCGGAGCGCCTCTGGGTGGGGTCTCTGGAGGCCCGGGAGGCTGCCGACGACGACTTCCCTGCGCTCTGCGAGGCCCTGGAGCTCGGTCTGCGCGCCGTGGAGATCCTGGCGATCCACCGGCTGATGGAGGTGAGGGACCGCTTTCCGGCGACCATCCAGGCTCAGCTCGAGACCCCCGCCCCGGACGTCGATCTGGTTCGCGACGCCGTGCACGCACCCAACTGCCTGGACTTCGTCGCCGTCCTCGATCTGTTGAGCGAAGGCGACCTGGAGTGCGTGAGTCCCGGCATGCACCGGGGTTGGGAGGATCGACGGTTTGCGTGCAGGCGCTCCCGAGAGACGGCGCGGGAGGCCGTGGGGGTCACCCTCGAGGGGGATCAGCGGGAGCAGCTACTCGTGCTCGCCGCATACCGCAACCGGGTCTTCCGGTCGCCGCCTCCCCTGCGGCTCGTGCCCCTCGAGATCCTGGGCGCGTTCGGGAGCCTGGACCGCTTCAAGGAATCCCTGGGCTGATAAGGACACCCCTGCACGGAGGGGAACGGGGCTCGCCGTTCGCCTGCTGTTCCAGGGCGGACACGGAGCGCAGGGTGACGCACCGCCCCTCCTGCTGGATCCAGCCCTCCTTTCGGAAGTGAGCGAAGGCTCGGGCCACGCTCTCCCGGCTGGTCGCGAGCTGATGGGCCAGCTCGGTGTGGGTGCGGCGAAGGGTGAAGGTTCCCCCGTCCTCCAGACGGCCGGCCCGCTCCGCCATCTCCAACAGCGTCGCCGCAACGCGGGCGGGCACGCTCTTCAGGGAGATCTTCTCCACCAGCGTGACCAGGGCACGCAGGCGTTGGCCCAGGTTCTGGATGATGGCGTCGGCGACCTCCGGATGATGCCGGTAGAGGCGTTGCAGGTCGTCGAGTGAAAGGAACAGCACCTTCGACGCACGGGTGGTACGAGCGGCCGCCGGGTATACGCCGCTGTCGAAGAAGGGAAGCTCGGCGATGGTCTGCACGGGATTCTCCACGTGGAGGACCTGCTCGCGTCCGTCGATGGTGGACCGGTAGATCTCCACCTGGCCCGACGTGAGGACGTACACGCCGCGGCACCGCTCGCCCCTTCTGAACAGCGTATAGCCACGTGGGAGGGAGCGGGGAACCATACGTTCCACCACGGCTTCGAGAGTCTCCCGGGGAAGGCCCTCGAAAAACGGTAGCCCTGCCACGTGGGCCAGGGTGGATGCGGTCACCTCGCTCTCCGTGGTGTCTACTCCCTGATCCGTGAGGCCGTGCCTACGACCTCGGCCGGGACCCCATCCCTTCCATGGCCGGCCGGGTGTCGGCGTTGGCCAGGTTCCAGCTGGTCTGGTGAACCAGCCGAACGATGCGCGCCATCTTGTCGTATTCGATGCGCTCAGGGTCGTCGTCCGGAGTATGATAGTCTGGGTGCAGCCCTGTATGGAACCATACGGCGGGCACGTCGTTCTGCAGGAAGGGCCAGTGGTCGCTGCGCCTGAGCAGGTTCGATTCGTTGTTGTCGTACCGGAAGCGGAGCGCCAGGGCGGTCAGGGTGTTGGCCGAGTCCACGGCGGCAGCCAGCTCCGGAGCGTAGCCGTAGCCGAGGATGTTGACGGCGTTGGCGTTGGACTCGGCGCTCTGGGGCTCCAGGCCGCGGAAGCGCCCTCCCCCGTCGGCAGGCACCTCTTCGTGGCGTCCGATCATGTCCAGGTTCAGCACCGCCGCCGTGGACGGGAGGGGGAAGAGGGGCCGCAACGTGTAGTGCCAGGCTCCCAGGAGACCCCGCTCTTCGGCGTCCCAGATGGCGAACATGACGCTCCTGCGGGGGCGCTGTCCCGCTTCGGCCGCCCGAGCGTAGGCCTCGGCAACGGCCAAGACGCCCACGGTTCCGGAGCCATTGTCGTCGGCTCCGTTGAACACGGTCTCGCCGTCGGTGCCGTTGTGGTCGTGGTGGGCGCCGATGATGACGACCTCGTCCTGGAGGACGGGATCCGACCCGGGCATCATGGCCAGGACGTTCCGTCCCGGCGTCACGTGGCGGTCGACCGCCACGGTGAGGGAGACTTCCGCACCGGGGAGGGCGACCACCCCCAGGCCCGATCCGGTCTCGGCCGCCGCGGCGACTTCCGTCAGGGTCTGTCCGGCGCCGGCGACCAGGGAGGCGGCCAGCTCCGCAGAGATTCTCGCAGCCGGGATTTCGATCCGCTCCGCCCAGTCGCCCAGCATGTACCGCTCGATCCGCCGGGGCTCCGAGGGCCAGGCGCTCTCGTGGGCCTGACCCCAGTCGTCGAGGTCCGGGCGGTTGTGGACGTCCCGCACGAACAGGATGCCGACGGCGCCCCGCTCTTGCGCCGACAGGGCCTTTCGCCACGTCCGGCTCGCTTCCGCCGTGACCACGCCGTCGAACGGGCTCGCCGGATCGTCGGCGCCGGGCTCCCGTTCGAGCACCAGGACGATCTTGCCGTCCACGTCCTCTCCGAGATAATCGTCAAAGTCCAGGCGGGGCTCCACGATGCCGAATCCGGCGAAGACCACGCTCCCGCGGACCGTGCCGGTGCCGCTGAAGTTGTAGGGCGTCCACCCCCGTCCCGGTGCTCGGGAGCCGCCCGCCCCGGACACGGTGAGCCGGTTCGGAGACCCGAGCGTGAACCACGTGAGATCGAAGCGCTGGTCGTATCCCCCGTCGCCGGCGGGTTCCAGGCCGAGGGAGGCGAAACGATCCCGGATCCAGTCCGAGGCGCGGGCGATCTCCGGGCTGCCCGTGAGGCGCCCTCCCATGGAGTCGTGGGACAGGGCGTGAAGGTCCTCCGAGAGACGGGCCGGGGTGACAATGTCGTTGAACGGCGCCGCCTCGGAGTCGCCGCACGCGGTGGCCATCACGGTTACCGCGGTGAGGCCGAGGGCGACAAGCTGAGACTTCATCTCGTATCTCCCGAGCCGAAGAGCGGCTCTCGTGGGGGTACGGGCCGCCGGGATGGGACGCCCTCGATGCGGGCGAAGAGCTCCCGGTAGGCCTCCAGCACCAGGGGCCAGGTGGACGTGCCTGGCACGATCATCTCGAAGTGGCCGGACTCCGGGGCCTCCACCAGGGTGACCTCATCGTCTCCGACCTCCAGGGCCCGACGGTAGTAGGCGCGGCCGGCCGGGCCCCACGCGCGGTCCAGAGCTCCGACGACCAGGGTCTGGGGGGCGGGCACGGGCGCCAGCTGCATCGGCGAAGCCTGCGCGTAGCGCTCGGGGACGGCCACGGGTGAGCCTCCCATCAGGCCGTCGACGACGTTCCCACAGGCGCCGGCATCATGAAGAGCCTCCAGGTCGGGGGCTGGAGCCAGACCCAGGACGCCGTGTACCGGCAGCGGGTCAACGCTATATAACTCCTGGTCGTACTGTAACTTACGTCTACTGGCCACCCAGAGAGCCAGATGGCCGCCCGCGGAATGTCCGCTCACGACGACCCGGTCCAGATCCAGAGCATGCTCGGCGGCGAGCACCCGGAGGTGGTCCACGCCCCTCCCCACATCGAGGAAGGTGCCCGGCCACCCGCCCCCTTCGTCGCCCACCCTGCGGTACTCCAGGCTCCATACCGCGTATCCCTCGTTCGCCAGCCCGTTCTCGAGGGAGCCTACGTGGCCGATGCCATAGGCCGAAAGCCAGCATCCCCCGTGGATGAAGATCACCACGGGATGGGGTCCGGGTCCGTCCGGAAGACGAAGGTGACCGTAGTGCAGCGCGCCCTCGCCGTAGGAGATGACGAAGTCGGGCGCCGGCGCCTCCATGGCCACCACGTCCCCGGCGGTGAGGAGCTCCTGTCCCGGGACAGACTCCGGGGCGGCGCCCAGGAGCACCGTGGCTGCGACAAGGGCCTGCATGGGGGGCGGGACCCGTGGGGGGCGGCGATGCGACATGGACGTCACTCCTCGATCGGCGGCGAGGGGGTCAGGAGACGGGCGGGCGAGCCTCTTCGGTGGCGCCCGCGAGGTGGATCCCGTTGAAGAGGAACTTGAAGGTGCCGTGAGGCTGGCCGCGCATGGTGATCTCCGGCCCGAACAGGAAGAGGTGCCCCCGGCCCACGCGGGCCTCGGCGATGGCGATGCCGTCCCTGAGCCTGTGCTGGCCCCAGGCCCACCCGCTGCGCAGCGGCTCGCTGTCGTCGAACCAGGCCACCGGCGTCACACCGGCCCGGGGTGCCTCCGGCTGGAGCCGCAGGACGGGCGAGTTGTTGAAGAATACGTCCACCTCGTCCGGCACGCCGAACGCCAGGGGCCGCGTGTTGTCCACACGGACACGCAGGACGGAGCCGGGAACGTAGTAGTCCGCCTCGCTGACAGGCTGGCCCTCGCCGTCCACCAGGTGATCGGCGAGGGGCAGGCCGGCGTGCCCGGCCAACGCCGTCGACGTGCCGATGGCGATGACGGTGCCACCCTCCTCCATGAAGCGCAGCAGATGGGGCACGGTCTCGGCCACGGTCACCTCGCCCAGCCAGGCCCGGAACTCCGGCGGGATGGCTTCTTCGTCGGGGCCCTCGCCGAAGATGGCGAAGCCGCCTCCGCCGTCCGAATCGCGCGCAGGAATCGCGTCGGTGACGAAAACTAGAACATCATACTGTTTCCTGAGATCCCCCTCGTTCAGGCGTGAAGGGTAGACGAGCTCGTAGGGGAACTCGAACGTCTCGAAGATCCACCGGGTCCATCCCGACGGTATCGACCCTCCGTATTGATCCCAGAGGCCTACCCGGGCCGGGCCGAGAGCCAGGACCTCCCCGGGGGGGCGGTCGGTTCCCTGCACATCGATTCCCAGCTCTGCAGCCCAATCCGAGAGCTTTTCCACAACCTGTTCACCGCCTGGGACGTAGACGGTTCCTGCAGGGAAATGTCTCCCCCTAACCACCGTTTCATGTTTTAGCCAGGATACGGGGTGTCCCTGGGCGAGGAGGCGGTTGGTGACGATGGCGACGTCGTTGACGGCGTGGCTCAGGAGGAATCCGGCGGCTCCCTCCGCGTTCGCCACCCGCCCCGGGGGTGGGGAGGCGGGGTCCTGCACGACGTCGAAGGGTCCTTCGAAGCCCTCGAGGATCCGATGGAACGTCACCCCCATCTGGTAGGCCAGGGTGTATCCGGCGTTGTCGTAGGGCGGGACGGGGGCGCCACCCTCGTACGTGAAGTCGTCAGGGTGATCCTGGGGTTCGAACATGTCCAGGACATGGGGCCGATAAGCCTGGTCGGACTTGACGATCCACGATCCGGCAGGGTAGCGCCGGCCGGAGACCTCGAAGTCCCGGGTGGCCTGGTGGACCCTGACGCCGTTCTTGATGAGGGCGTTCACGAACTTGGTGGCGGTCGGGAAGTCCGGTTGGTCCGAGGGCAGGATATAGCCCCGGGGATCCCGGTCCTCGGGCCTCCGCAGCTCGGCAAAATACTCAGGGGGCGATCCCTGGGAGAAGTACCCGGCCAGCGCGCCGGTCTGGGGCCCTACGAAACGCTCCTCGGCGTCGTTCTCGTCCAGCACCCGGGCGAGGGCTGCCATCCGCTCGGGCGTAACCCGCCAGCTGTCCCTGCGCCCCCGCTCGATCTGGTTCCGGCCGGCCTTCCAGATGTTGCGGAGGACCTGTTCCCGGTTGCGGGAGGCGTAGTCGAGCACGGCCCGGTTGGCGGTCACCTCGTAGTCGATGGACTGCCGGAAGTGCCAGGTTTGTGGTTCGATGGGGAGGAGGTAGTCCCCGTCGGGCATGATCCGGCTGGGAACGAACGGCACGTCGAGGGGCGTCGGGTTGCCCTGGGTTTCCGTCAACAGCCCGATGATGTTGTGGAAGTACGCGGTCGTGCGGAGCCCGCCGTTCCACCAGGTGGAGAACGGCCCTCCCTCCCGCATGGTGACCCCCGGCTTGTCCTCGTAGATGAACCGGGCCTGCATGGCCATGCCCACCTGTTCGATACCGGCGAGAACGAGGGGATCGATGTTGTAGTTGGCGGGATACCGGAACGGTGGCGCCCACATGATGGCTCCGGCGGGCCCCACCTGGTGGTGGTTGTACATGATCTGCGGCATCCAGTCCGTGTAGAGGATCCGCGCCATGTTCTCCGTCTCCGGCTGGGAGACCATGTACGAGTCCCGGTTGTTGTCGTGCCCCACGTACTTGTGGTAGAGGCGTGGAATGCCGCCGGTGGTTCGCTTCAGGGGATCGGATTCCCGCATGTACCAGTCGGCCACCAACTCGTGGCCGTCGGGGTTGGCATGGACGAACAACATCACGACGTCGTCCAGGATACGCAGCGTCTCGGGGTCGGTGCCCGACACCATCTGATAGACGGTCTCAAGGAGCTGCTGCGCGCCCAGGACCTCCGTCGCGTGTAGCCCCCCGTCGATCCACACCACGGCCCTGCCTTCGTGGGCCAGGGCGATGGCTTCGGCCTCGTCTACCCCCTCGGCCAATGCCAGCCTGCGGGAGATCTCCTGGTACCGCGACAGCTTCAGGTGGTTGTCCGGCGAGGTGACGACCGCCATCAGCTGGGGCCGGCCCTCGGCGGTCCGTCCGATCTCCTGCAGAGCCATTCGGGGGGATTCCTCGGCCAGTCGCCTCCAGTAGGCCGCAAACCGGGTGTAGTTGGGAAGCTCGTAGTCGGCCCCGATGGTGTGCCCGAAGAAGTCCTCGGGCGAGGTGACGTTCTGGGCGGACGTGGAGCAGGTGCCCAGGCCGAGGGCGAGGATGGTGAGCCCGATGGAGCGGGCGCGACGGACGGTCATGAGAGGCCCTCGAGGGTGGGGGCGAAGGAACCCGATGACGGTGCATCGGGCGCGGACCGCGCGCAACCGGGACGCCACGCCGATCCTCACGCCGAGGGGGCAGGGGGTGAACCATGAACCCCCGGAGACGGGACCGCGTATAGATTGGAGTGCTGGACGTCAATGGCGGGAGGAATCGCATGATCAAGCGCACCGGGATCCTCGCGGTCCTGTTGACCGGTGTCACGTGCGCCACGACAGGCGCTCAGGAGCAGCCCACCCCGCTGCCGCTCTTCGCGTCGGACGAGGTGCTGGAGCTCACCCTGCGGGCAGACTTCTCCCTCCTGAAAGGCGACCGGGACCAGGAGAGCCCGGAACGGCCGGCGAGCGTCGTCCTGACCTCTGGGGAAGCGACGTCCCTCACTCTGGAGGCTCAGCTTCGGACCCGCGGCAAGTTCCGCCTGGATCGGGCCAACTGTTCGTTCCCTCCCCTCCGGCTCAACCTGAAGAAGCAGCAGGTGAAGGGCACGGTCTTCGAGGGGCAGGACAAGCTCAAGATCGTGGGAAGCTGTCGGCCGAACCGTGACTCTTACGAGCAGCTCGTGTTGAACGAGTACCTGGCCTACCGTTCGTTCGGGATGTTGACTCCGGCCTCGTTCCAGGTGCGGCTGGCCCGCATCACGTACGTGGACGAGTCCGGCGACGACGACCCCTTCACCCGGCTCGCATTCCTCATCGAAGACGACGACGCCCTCGCCACGCGTCTCGGCGCCCGGGTGTTCGAGCTACCGGAGGGAACGAACCTGCCGCCCCAGGCGCTGGACGTTCCGTCCGCGGCCACGATGGCCGTCTTCCAGTACATGATCGGGAACACCGACTGGTCCGATGTGGCAGGGCACAACGTGGAGATCCTCGACCTGGGGGGCATCGCTCTGCCGGTGCCGTACGACTTCGACTTCTCGGGGATCGTCGACGCCCCGTACTCGACCCCGGACCCGTCGCTCAACCTTCACGACGTCCGCGAGCGGCTGTACCGGGGCTGGTGTTGGGAGGGTCTCCACGTGACGTCGATCGTCGACCGCTTCCGGGACAGCCGCGAGAGCATCCTGGCTCTCTACGGTGATTTCCCGTACCTGGACGACGGCGAGCGGAGCCGAGCCCTGGACTACCTGGGCGCGTTCTTCGACGGGATCGAGACGGACGAACGGGCCCACCGGCGGATGTTCCGCGACTGCCGGGCCATGTCGGGAGGATGAGCAGCCCGTCGCCCGTCGACCGTCAGGGCATGGGCGCCGGTCCGGGAGGCAGGTGCTCCTCCAGATAGTCGGTGAGCAGCGTGTAGAGATGGAGGGTCGTTCCCGGGCCCTCGAAGATGCCGTGGGAACGGTTCGGATACGCCATCATCGTGAACTTCTTTCCCCTCTCGATCATGGCGTTGATGAGTCTCTCCGAGCCCTGATAGTGGACGTTGTCGTCTCCGGTGCCGTGCACGAGCAGCAGGTTCCCGGCCAGCCCGTCGACGTGATGGATGGGAGATCCCCGCAGATAGCCGTCGGCGTGCTCCTCGAGCGTTCCCGAGTATCGCTCCTGATAGATGGCGTCGTAGAGGAGCTGGTCGGGGACGGGCGCGACGGACATGCCGGTCCGGTAGAGGTCGGGATAGCGGAACATCATGTTGAGGGTCATGGAGCCGCCTCCGCTCCAGCCCCACACACCGATGCGGTTCTCGTCCACGAAGCTCCACCCCCGGATGACGCGGTTGGCCGCCGCCTGGTCCGCGGAGGCGAGCGTGCCGATGTCCCCATGCACGACCTTGCGCCACGTTCGCCCCCGGGGTGCCGGCGTGCCGCGACCGTCCACGCTGGCCACGAGGTAGCCCTGCTGGGTGAGGTAGGTGTGCCAGAGCCAGCGCCGTCCTCCCCAGCGGTCCACGACGGTCTGGCTCGCGGGCTCTCCGTACACGTAGAAGAGCAGCGGGTAGGTCCGCGACGGGTCGAAGTCCGGTGGCTTCATGAGCCATCCGTCGAGGGTCACACCGTCGCCGACCTCCACCTGGAAGAACTCCGACTCCCCCGTGGACAGAGCGGCCACGTCGTCCTTCAGGCGTCGGTTCTCCGCCATGGTGCGCACCGACTCGTGACCGGGGAGAGAGACGAGGCGGACGGTGGGTGGGGTCCCGAAGGCCGAATGCGTCTGGAAGGCCCACGCTCCGTCGTGGGAGATCTGATAGCTGTTGGTGCCCGTGTCGCCTTCGGGCGTCAGGCGCTCCGGCTCCCCACTGCCGTCCAGGCGGGACCGATACAGGTATCGCTGTGTCGCGTTGTCGGGTGAGGCGATGAAGTAGAGCCAGCCGTTCCGGTCGTCGATGAGCTCCACGCTGACGACGTCCATGGGCCAGGGAGTGACCAGCTCGGCGCCGGACCCGTCACGCGGGACGACATACACGTGGCGCCAGCCATCCTGCTCGCTCACCCACGTGAACCGGGCTCCATCGTCCATCCACAGCATGTCGTCGACCACATCCACCCAGGCGTCGTCACGGTCCGTGTACACCGTGCGGGTCTCTCCCGTCACCGCATCCACCAGAATCACCTGATTGGTGTTCTGAGGTCGGTTGAGGTACTGGATCACGTACTGGTCGGAGCTCGCCGCCCACTCCATGCGAGCGATGTAGTTGTTTCGCGGATCCCCCTCGAGCTCGGCCCACACCGTCTCGCCGCCGTCGGCCGGAACGACGCCCACGCGGGCCGCGGAGAGGGTTTCCCCCACCTTGGGGTAGGGAATGCGAGTGATTCTGGGGTAGAGGGAGTCGGTGTCGTTGATGAGCAGGAATTCCTTCACGCCGCTGGCGTCGAGCTCCCAGTAGGCGATGCGCCTACCGTCCGGGCTCCAGCGGAATCCGTCCCGAATCCCGAATTCCTCCTCGTACGCCCAATCGAAGTTGCCGTGGATGAGGGTGTGGCTTCCACCCTCCGTGAGTCGCGTGATGTGCCCGTCGCTCAGCCGCTCCACGTAGATGTCGTTTTCGCGGACGTACGCCACGCGGTCTCCCTGGGGGGAGAACTTGGCGAACATCAACGTCGACTCCTGGGCGTCGCCCCCCAGCTGCTGCAGGCGGCCACTCCGCAGGTCCAGCACCCAGTAGTCTCCGCGGGAGTTCACCCGCCACACGCGTCGGGAGTTGGTGTAGAGCAACAGCTTGGATCCGTCGTCACTCCATTCGTAGTCCTCCAGGATGAGAGGCCGAGTGCCACCTTCGGGAATCAGCCGTCGCGCCGACACCAGGATCCGGCGGGCCGCGGTGGCGGGATCGTATTGGACGATGTCCAGCCCTCGGACCGAGCCGGACAGCTCGACGGTGGTGTAGCCCGAACCGTCGGCAAGCCAGCGGGCGGGGCCGAAGCGCTCCGATCCGAAGTTCTGCGGCGTGAAGATCCGTTCCAGCGTGAGATCACCCGGCCCCGCCTGAGCGGAGAGGTCCGCGACCTGCAACAGCAGGAAGCACAGAAGGAAGGCGGACACCGGATGGCGGATGCGACGAATCATGGTCTCGATCGGTTCAGGGTCAGTGCCAGCTGCAGCTCAGGTCCGGCATCGTGAGCTTCGAGCCGGGGACGGGCGTCAGGGTCCAGCCTCCGGTTCCCAGCCAGTCCAGGGCGGGGTCTCCAATGGGGCTCCCGGGAGGCATGGAGGGGCTGTCGGGGAGTGCGACCGGCTCGTGGGGCCGCTCCATGAACCGGCCGATGTCGGACCGGAGGAGTCGGTAGTGGGCCTGGTCCGCTTCGCCGGCCGTGTCCGAAGCCTCCGAGAGCCACACCGCCAGCTCCTCGAGGGCGTACTGGGACTCGGCTCTCACCTGAGCCATGGGTGCGTTGGCGGCCAGCGTCATCAGACGGTCGACGAACACGCGCTCCACCGCCCGGTTCACCTCGGTCTCGTAGGAGTCCGTGACGCCGAGCCCGAAGGTCGCCTGCGTCATGTGATGGATCACGTCGGTGAGACCCGGGAGCGACGGGTCCAGCGCCTTCTGCTGGATCATGCGGGCGGCCCGCTCCGGCTGGAACAGGAACTGGAGCGTCGCGTCGGCCGCGGCGGTCGCGGGCGCGACGGCGTCGAAGACCAGGCCTGTGTGCCTGCGGAACAGCTCCTGATGGGGGCCGTACCGGAACGGTCGGGGAGGTAGGCTCTCGAGAACGGACCTGGGGATGGTCAGCTCGGCCGGGCGCAGCGTGCGCGCCAACGCTTCCAGGGCCGCCAGCTGCTCGGCCGCCGGGACGGACCTCAGCGGGTCCTGCCCGTCCCCGCGAAGGGCATAGGTGTAGTACTGCCCCCCCACCACCTTCGTCGTGGCCTCGGCCTGATATCGGTGGAAGAGGAAGAGGGGCACGAGCGCCTCCTCCATCGTGGCCATGGGCTCGCCCGTCTTGATGGCCGTCTCGCCGAAGTGGTCGAGCGCGACGCGGCGGACGTCCATCATGCGCTGTAGCTCACCGGCCGCGGTGGCCCCGTTGTCCCACAGGTGCACGTTGGGGTGGGCGCTGCCGGCCGGCCTGGCGTCCTGGTCGGTGATGAACGTGATCCCGTCCCTCATGCCCGCCCGCAGGATCTCCTCCAGGGCGGCGTCCTCATCGGTACCCGGGGCGAAGTCGGTGTAGCCGTACTGGATGGCCACCTTGTCCCAGGCGCCGATCTCGTTGGCGTAGGATCCCGAGCCCAGGTCGACCTGCCCGTTCTCCAGCTCGATGACGGGGTGGGGGTAGTCCATGACGGACTGAGTTCCGTTCCCTGTCTGGGCGCTGGCGATGTAGTTGTGGCTCAGGCCGAGGGTGTGCCCGATCTCATGTGCCGAGAGCTGCCGGATGCGTTGGAGTGCCATGGCTCGGGCCGCATCGGCGTTCTCGCCTCCGTCCCGATAGGGAGCGGTGAGCGCCTCGCCGATGAGGTAGTCCTGGCGCACGCGCAGCGATCCCAGGGTGACGTGACCTTTGAGGATCTCCCCCGTTCGTGGGTCGGAGATGGAGTTGCCGTAGCTCCACCCCCGGGTGGAGCGGTGTACCCACTGGACGACGTTGTAGCGGGCGTCCATGGGATCGGCGTCCTCCGGGAGGACCTCCATACGGAATCCGTCGATGAATCCCGCGGCCTCGAAGGCCTGGTTCCACCATCGGCCTCCTTCCAGGAGGGCGCTACGCACGGGCTCCGGTGTGCCCGGGTCCAGGTAGTACACGATGGGCTCCACCGGCTCGCTGGGCGCCGCTCCGGGGTTCCGCTTCCGGATCCGGTGTCGGGCGATGAAACGGACCTCCAGGTCCTCGTCGATGGGTTTGGCGAAGTCCATGAAGCTGACTCCGTTGAACCCTGCCCGGGGGTCGGCCATTCGGGGCTGGAACGACCCGTCCAGCGGTGGGAGCTGGACAAAGGAGTGATGCTGCCGGACCGTCAGGGCGCCGGCCGTGGCTGCTACACTGCGGACGAGTCCCCCGGGCTGGTCCGAAGTGAACGTGAGGGTGACCTCCATCTCCGTGTTCTGGGGGAAGGCACGGGTCCGAGGCAGGTAGAGGGCGCTCCGCGAATCGTCCAGGCGCCACTGACCCTGATTGGCGCGACGAAGCTGGTTGGCCAGCCCATGCCAGTCGTGTAACAAGAAGCTGGTGGCATCGACGAGCGCCCGGTCTCCCGTCTCGGCCGCTGCCGTGAATCCCCAGAGCACCGACGTGGGGAAGCCATCGTCCACGGACTTCCGTTCCAGGCGATCATCGGAGCGTGCCCGATATCCGTAGTTCGGTTGCTGCATCAGCACCTTCGGGCCCACTCGCCTGAACACGACCACGGCGCGTGCGCCCAGGTCGCCCCGGTTCAAACCCAGGTCGTTCTGACCGAGGCCCGCGGGCAGGGACGTGTAATGGAGGATCTCCTCGTCCCAGCGACCCACCTCGAGCCAGACCTTTCCGTCATGTTCGTCGAAATAGACCGGCAAGAAGCCATCGATCTTCTGCATGCCCTCGGTCTTCGATTCGATGGTGGGGAGCGACTCGGTCGTGTCGCGCTGCTGAGCGGTGAGGCCGGGTGGAGCCGACCCGAGTGAGAATGCGAGAAGCGCGACGGGAAGCAGTCCCTCGGCCACGCGGTACACCATTGCCATCCTCCTTGGCGGTAGGCCGGGTGTCGGTATCGGGGTCGGGAATGTGGTTCGGTGGCGGGCCCGACGCCAGCAAAGCGAGCCGGCTGTTACCTGATCCCCTGGTGCGGCCGCGAGGTCGGGCTCCGCGGCCGGGATCAGTCCTCCGGGGCCCCTTGCGTGGCGTCCGCGTAGACCAGGTTGAGGATGTTCTCGAACTCCTCGGCGGGTAGCGCTCCCTGGATCGGCTGATACCCGATGATGAAGAAGGTGGGGGTGCCCCGCACACCGAGTTGCCTGGTCAGGGCGTTGGCCGCCGCGATGCGCTCGCCCCGTCGGTCCTCGCCGAGACACGAGTCGAACCGCTCCATGTCGGCTCCGGCGGCCTCGACCCACCCGCGGAGGAGGGGATCAGGATCCGCGCTGCCCTTCCATTCCCGTTGATCGGTCCAGAGCCGGTCGGTCACGGTAAGGAAGAGCTCCGCGTCCTGTTCGAGTGTGCACTCGGCGGCGCGCAGCGCGGAGGGAGAGTTCTTGAACATGCCGTTCACGAACGGGAGGAACTTCCACTCCACCTTCCCGGGCTCCACGAATTTCTCGAGGATCATGGGCCACGTTTCCAGGTGGAACTCGCGGCAGAAGCTGCACCCGAAGTCGGACATCTCGACGACGCGTACTGGCGCCGACCGCTGGCCGTGGTCGTAGCCGAGCAACGCCACGTCGATGGTGGGCTCCTGAGCAGGGACGCGGTCCTGGCCGGTCGTGCCCTCCTGGGAGGCCGACGCGAGCAGGTCCCGCGTGGTATCCTCGCTGCTCCCCGTGCCGGAGGGCTCGCCACACCCCGCCAACAGGATGGCCCCGAACAGAACCACGTTGATCGTCGACCTCATGGAAACTCCAGATTCACGAGCTGGCCCAGCCCGGCGAGGAACGCGGTAAGGCGGGCAAAGCTCCCTGTAAGCATCAATACACCGATCAGCATCAGCACGCCGCCCGCGATCCTGCTCAGCGGCACCAGCCAGTCCCTGACTCTGTCCATGCCGGCCAGGAATCCGTTGAATATCACCGAAGCGGCGACGAACGGGAGCCCGAGACCCAGGGCGTAGGTGGTCAGCAGGAGCGCTCCCTCCATCCGGGTCGCCTCCAGGCTCGCGTACAAGAGGATCGACGCCAGGATGGGTCCGATACAAGGGGTCCATCCCGCGCCGAACGCAGCTCCAACCAGGAAGGAGCCCGCCGGACCCGTCGGTCGGGACGAGAGATGTACACGGATTTCCCGGGTGAGTGCCGGGACCCGGAGCAAACCGCTCAGATACAGGCCGAGCACGATCAGCACACCGCCTCCGATCCGGTTGAGCAACGGCAGGCCCCGCGCCACGGTCTGCCCCAGGGCCGTGGCGGCCCAGCCCATGGTCATGAAGACCGTCGCGAACCCGAGCACGAACAGGCTG
>JARRLD010000063.1:0-14622 GCA_037387345.1 Gemmatimonadota bacterium | reverse complement strand
CTGGATACATCCGGCAAGTCGCTGATCATCGCGACGTTCGGCCTGCTCACGCCACTCGTCGGCGGCTTTGCCCTCGCCTGGCTGTTCCTCCCGGATTCCCCCTCTCGAGTGGCTCAGTCCGCGTTCGTGGGGACGGCGCTGGCCATCACCGCCGTCCCTGTGGCCGTCCGGGTCCTGATGGACCTGGGCCGGCTGGAGACACCGGAGGGACGGACCATCGTGTCCGCCGCAGTGTTCGACGACATCCTGAGCCTGCTCATCCTCGCGGTCCTGGTGGCTTTGATGAATACCGGCGAGCTGCCGGGAATGGGCGGAATGCTCCGTCTTGTCGGTGGGGTGGTTCTCTTCTTCGCCGTGACCGGGGCGGTGGGCGTGTACGGCCTTCCTCACCTCTGGCGGTGGACGCAGCGACTCCACTCCGCGGAGCTGGACTTCACCCTGCTCCTGGTGGTGGCCCTGGCGTTCGCGGTCCTGGCCGAGGCGTTGGAGCTGCATTTCATCATCGGCGCCTTCGTGGCGGGCCTGTTCTTCCTGCGTCGAACCGTGCACGGCGAGGCGTTCGATGCCGTGAACCAGCGTGTGTCGGGCATCACCACGGGGTTCCTGGCGCCGATCTTCTTCGCCTCCATCGGCTTCCACCTGAGGCTGGACGCCGTTACCGCCGCCCCGCTGTTCCTCGGCCTCCTGATCCTCATGGCTTTCGCCACGAAGCTGGTAGGCGCGGGTGTACCCGCCCTGCTGTCGGGGATGCCGAGGCGGGCCGCCCTCGCCGTGGGCCTCGCCATGAGCTCGCGAGGCGCCGTGGAGCTCATCATCGCCGACGTCGCCCTGCGGGCCGGCCTGTTCGATGCGCCGGATCCGACCCCGCCGATCGTCGACGGGCTCTTCTCGTCCGTCGTGATCGTCGCCATTACGACCACGCTCTTCGTACCTGTCGCGCTGCGCTTCGTCCTGCCGGACCGAGAGGCCGACGGCGGCTGACCTGGGCGCGACGAGACCCTGTACCTTCGACACAAAGGAGACCCATGGGTAGCAGCCACAAACGAACCATTCTCGATATTGCCCGTGACGAGCTGTTCAGCCATGTCATTCGCTGCGACGTTCTCGAGGCCCACATGAGCGCTCGCCTCGAGTGGTTGGAGGAAACCCTGGACTACATGCGTCTGCGGTACCCGCAGCTCACCGACCTCCAGGCCGAGCAGCTCGACGTTCTCGGTCAGCGGTTCCTGAAGCAGGCGATTCCCCACGGAAAGCACGCCACTGCCGAGAATCGCGACGAGTGGGAGGAGGGCCGAGTGCCGTCGGCGCATGAATCCGCGAACACATGGACCGTGTGAGGTCGGGGCGATATCCATCGGGCCTGGGCAACCCCGGGACGCCAGGGTCTCATCTACACCTGTCAGAGACGGGGCGCCCGCCCTGAGGCCAGGAGCGACTCTTCCGTCGAGAACAGGTCCTACAGGTGGAGTGGAGAGGATGAGGATTCGTGGAATTGTGGTCGCCGGGGCCGCCGTGGTCCTGTCCCAGACCCCCCTTGGCGGACAGCAGATCGTCGATCTGGAGGCGGAGGACCGGCCCCTGAGCCCGACCGTCGAAGACGTCTACCGCGTTGGGTCCTTCGACGGAGAGGACTGGGAGACCTTCGGAGAGGTGGCGGACGTGGCCTTCGACGGTCAGGGCAACCTCTACGTCTTCGACAGTCAGGCCTCCCGGATCGTCGTGGTGGATCCGGCGGGGAGCTTCGTGCGGGAGATCGGGCAACCGGGTGAGGGACCCGGAGAGCTTCGCATGCCCGTGGCGTTCACCGTCTTCCGGGACGGCAGGGTCGTCATCGCCGACATGGCGCATCGAGCGTACTCGCTGTTCGGGCCGGACGGGGAGTATCAGCGCTCCGTGTCCATGGGCGGCGACGGGATGATCCGCCTGGGCGAGATGTCGCCCGATCCCCGAGGTGGTGCGGTCTATAGCGGGGGCGGGCGCGTGATGATGTCCTTCTCCACCGGGGCCGGGGCCGGGGCCGGTGAGCCCGAGCCGCCTTCGACCCGGCCTGTGGATCGCATCGTCCTGGAGGGAGACGAGGCTGCCGCCATGACGTTCGTGGACGCATGGCAGCCACCTCGGGGCGATCCTGCGAAGCTCAGCGGTGGCGGGATGCAGTTCAGCATGCAGATGGCCGGACCCCGCACCTTCGAGCCCGGCCTCTTCGTGGGGGCGCTGCCCGATGGGGGGATCGCCTACGCGGACACGTCGACCTACGCGGTGAAGATCACCGACGCCGACGGATCGCTGACGCGGATCCTCCGGAGACCGATTGCTCCGCGTCCCGTCACCGAGGCCATGCAGAAGGCCGAGAAGGAGCGTCAGCTCTCCGAGCTGGAGGAGGGTGGTGGCCCACAGCTGCGCATCATGACCAGCGACGGCAGTGGAGGGGCTGCCCGCGCCATCGGTGGGGACGCCGTCAAGGAGATGATGCGGGGACGCATCGACCAGATGGAGTTCTACCCGGAGCTTCCGGTGCTCTCGAACCTGAGCGTCGGGTGGAGCGGCAAGATCTGGGCAGTGCGCAGGGGCGAGGAGCCCACGGAGTCCGGGCCCATCGACGTGCTGACTCCCGATGGCCGATACGTAGGAACATTGATGGCGGATGACCTGCGGTTGCCGTCGGCCTTCGGGCCCGGAGGCCTGGTGGCCTTCGTCGAGACCGGCGAGCTCGACGTTCCCATGGTGGTAGTGAAGCGGCTGCCGGCCCTTCTGCGCTGACAGCAGCCTGTTTCGGAAATGAGGCCTAGAAGTACTGCCGCGTCACGATGATGAAGCCCAGGACCACCGCGATGGCGAGAGGGCAGACGTATTTCACGACGAATCCCAACATGGTCCTGCCCCGGAGCCGGTTCCCACCCATCTCCACGAATTGCAGCATGCTGGCAGTACCCCACCGGTATCCCACGAAGATGCAGATCAGGATGGCGCCGATGCTCAGGCCGTAGTTCCCCCAGATGATGTTCTGCACGTCGAGCCAACCCAAATCGGTGAGCCAGCCGTTGGCGCCCTGGGACAGGGCCGACGGTACGGCCAGGAGGAAACACGCCGCCGCGATGGTAGCCGCCGCTTTCTTCCGCGGCCAACCGCGCTCGTCCACGAAGTACGCCACCACGACCTCCAGGAGCGAGATCGTGGACGTGAGGGCGGCGATGGACAGGCACCCGAAGAAGAGGATGGCCCACCACGTCCCCGCCGGCATGTTGGCGAAGACCGTGGGGAGCACCACGAAGACCAATCCGGGACCACCCTGAGGGTCCAGGCCGGCGCTGAACAGCGCCGGGAAGATCACCAGGCCGGCGAGCAGCGCGATGCCCATGTCCGCGAGGGCCACGGCGGTGCCTGCAAAGGGGAGGCTGTCCTTCCTGGGAAAGTAGGACCCGTACGTGATCATGGCGCCCATGCCCAGGGACATGGAGAAGAGCGCCTGCCCCAGGGCGGTCACGAACACCCTGGGCGTCAGCTCCGACAGGTCCGGGCGAAGGAAGTACTCGAGGCCCGCCGTACCCCCTGGCAGGGTGACGGCCCGGACGACCAGAACGATGAGCACGCCGAGAAGGACCGGCATGAGGATCTTCGAGGCCCGCTCGATTCCGGCCGACACGCCCCCACGCACCACCATGGCGGTCATGCCCAGGAACAGCGCCGTGAGGAACAGCGCGGGGCCCGGGGCCCCGATGAGTCCGGAGAAGATCTCCCCGCTCGCCGCGGCGTCCACATCCGGTCCGAAGGTGCCCGTAAGGGCCATGTATAGGTAACCTACGGTCCAGCCGGCGATGACGGCGTAGAACGCCAGGATCCCGAAACCCGCCAGAACCCCCATGCCGCCCAGGGCAGGCCACCAGGAGCCGGGGGCCAGCTTCTTGAACGCGCCGACCGGGTTCCGCTCGGTGGCCCGTCCGATGGCCAGCTCGGCGAACAGCACCGGCACGCCGATCCCCAGCACGCACATCAGGTAGACCAGGACGAAGACGCCCCCGCCCCCTTCCGACGCCATGTAGGGGAAGCGCCAGATGTTGCCGAGGCCGATGGCCGAGCCCGCAGCGGCGAGGACGAATCCGAGCTTGCCGCTCCACGCCCCACGGTCGGTCGAGGTCTGCATCGCCATAGGATCCAGGTGCGTCGAGAGGTGGATGCGCCCCCGGTCGGAGGCGCTGGACCCCACCATATGCCGGGACACCCCCGGAAAATCAAGCGTCCCGGGGTTTCCCGATGGTACGCGGCTTGCGTGTACGTTCCGAGAGCGGGACGGTCCGAATCCGGGCACAAGGGGAAGCCTGAACGGTACTAGGTCCCGCGTCGCCGGCGCTACGGTGGGGAAACTCGAACCGGGGAGTGAAGGCCGTGAGTCCGAGACGGAGCCTGGTGGGTGCACTGTGCCTGGCGACGCTGGCGACGGCCTGCGGCGACGTCAACTCCGCCGCGCGTGGAGCCCCGGGCGACGCGCCCTTCCGTGCGGCCCTCCTCACCTCGGGTCCGGTCAGCGACGCCGGCTGGTACGCCGGAGCCTACGAGGGGCTCCTGATGCTCCGTGACTCCATGGGTGCGGAGGTGAGCCACCAGCAGACCCGCACGCCCGCCGAGTTCGACGAGGCGTTCTTGTCCTACGCTTCGGCGGGATACGATCTCATCTTCGCCCACGGCTTCGAGTACCAGGACGCCGCTCTGAGAACCGGTGCGCGCTTCCCCGACGTCACCATCGTGGTGAGCGGCGGGGGCAGGGTTTCCGAGAACGTGGTCCCCCTGGTGTTCGCCCTGGAGGAGGCGAGCTATCTCGCCGGGATGGTTGCTGCCGGCATGAGTGGATCGGACACGCTCGGCATGGTGGGTGGGGTGGCGATCCCGCCGGTGCGAGGGACGTTTCGCGCTTTCGAAGCAGGCGCCCGCTCGGTGAAGCCCGACGTGGAGATCCTCGAGTCGTTCATCGGGAACTGGGACGACGTCGCGGCGGCCAAGGAGGCCGCTGTGGCCCAGCTCCGACGAGGCGCCGACGTCCTGATCCACAACACCGACGCGGCATCGTTCGGCGTCTTCCAGGCGGTACGCGAGGCGGTGGAGTCCGGTCGCACGGTCTGGGCACTGGGCATGAACCGCGACCAGAACGACGTCGCCCCCGACGTGATCCTCGGAAGCGCGGTGATCCGGATTCCCCAGGCGTTCCTCGAGACGGCGCGGGCGTGGCAGGCCGGGACGCTGGGCGGTGCCCCCCTCTACGCTCGCAGCCGCGACAACATCATCGACTTCGTCCCCAACCCTGCCGTCTCGGACCGCGTTCCTCCGGATCTGCTGCGACGTCTCGACGACGTCAGGGCCGGGATCCGGGCGGGCGAAGTGGACGTCCCCCGCGTGCCCTTCGTCGACGGTGAGGCAGGCGTGTCCTGATGCCGCTCCTGGCCCGCCTCTCAGGCATCACCAGGTCCTTCGGCCGGGTGCGAGCCCTGGACGGTGCGGACCTCCAGGTGCCGGCGGGCATGATCACCGGTGTTCTCGGGGAGAACGGAGCGGGCAAGACCACGCTGCTCAGCGTGCTCGGGGGCCTGGTCACGCCGGACGCCGGCTCGGTCGAGGTCGGCGGTAGTCGGGTGACCTTCCGGAGGCCCAGGGACGCCTGGCAGGTGGGCGTGGGAATGGTGCACCAGCATTTCGCCCTCGTTCCCGACCTGACCGTCCTGGAGAACCTCGCCCTGGGTCGGCGAACGTCGTTCTGGGGGCTCGGGCTCGGATACGACGCCCTGCGGGAGGACGTGGCCGACCTCGCGGAGCGCACCGGCCTCGAGGTGTCCCTCGATGGTCCTGTCAGGGACCTCGGGGTTGGGGAGCGCCAGCGTGTGGAGATTCTCAAGGTCCTTCTCAGGGAGCCCCGGATCCTGATCCTCGATGAGCCCACGGCCGTGCTGACGCCGGTCGAGGTCGATCGCCTCTTCTCCCTCCTCCGAGGTCTGGCCGACGAGGGTACGGGCGTGGTGCTCGTGGCGCACAAGCTGGACGAGGTGCTCGACGTGGCGGACCGGATGACCGTCCTCCGGAACGGCAGGACCGTCCTTTCCGCACTTCGGGAGGAGGTGGATGCCGAGGGCCTCATCCGGGCCATGGTGGGTCGGGAAAAGGCGGACCCCGCCGCCGTGGGACACGGTGCGGACCATGCGCTCCGGGCGCCGGTCGTGGATACGAGCCCGCCCGTGGCGCAGCTCGAAGGAGTGCGAGTGGTACGATCGGGGGGCCAGGAGGCGCTGCGCGGCATCTCGATGGACGTTCGCCGGCGTGAGATCCTGGGGGTGGTGGGGGTGGAGGGAAACGGGCAACGGGAGCTGGCCCGGGTCCTGGCGGGCCGGCTGAAGCCGTCCGCGGGTGTGGTGCGCCTGCCGACGGGGGTCGGCTTCATTCCCCAGGACCGCACCCGGGAGGGCCTGGTGAGCGGCTTCAGTCTCACCGAGAACATGGCCCTGGCGCTTCACCAGGACAGGACGTACCGCCGAGGGCCGACGCTGCGCTGGGGAGCGCTGAAGGAAACCACCGAAGAGCTGGTCCGCCGTTTCGACGTTCGCGCCCGCGGCGTCAGGACCCGGGCTGGAACCCTCTCCGGCGGTAACCAGCAGAGGTTGGTCGTGGCCCGGGAGCTTCAGGCGGCCAAGAACCTGCTCGTGGCCGAGAACCCGACCCGGGGACTGGACGTGGCTGCGGCCTCGTTCGTCCATGAGGAGCTGTCCTTCCGGAGGCGGATTCCCGACGGGCCAGGAATCGTCCTCATCTCCCACGACCTGGACGAGGTGCTCTCGCTGTCCGATCGGGTGATGGTGATGATCCGGGGAACCCTCGTGGATGTCCCCCACACGCAGCGGTCCCGGCAGTTCGTGGGGGCGCTCATGCTGTCAGGCGTTCATGCCTGAGGGGCGTCGCTTCGGCTCCGTGGTGGTGGCGCTCGGCGCCCTCCTCGTGACGGCGGCCATCGCCTCCCTGGGCCTATGGGCCGGCGGATACGATGTGGGGGAGGCGGCCGGGGCGCTCGTGGCGGGGTCTGTGGCAGGGCGGGAGGCCCTCCTGTCGGTAACCCTGGTCCGGGCCGTACCCCTGGTGCTCACCGGCCTCGCCGTGGCCCTGGCGTTCCGGGCCGGGGTGTGGAACATCGGAGCGGAGGGTCAGCTGTATGCCGGCGCGTTGGCCGCTGTGTGGATCGGCCTGCACGGGGGTGATCGGTCGGCCTGGTTCCTGATTCCGTCCGTGCTGATCGCGGCAGGTCTGGCAGGGGCGGCCTGGGCCCTCGTGCCCGCCCTCATGAAGCTCTGGCTGGGCGTGGGCGAGGTCATCACCACGATCCTCATGAACTTCGTGGGCATCTACACGGTGGCCTATGCGGTCCACGGTCCCCTGCAAGAGGCACGGGGGGTCTTTCCCCAGACCGACCCCATCGTGGCCGGTGCCCGCCTGCCGGCGCTGGTCCCGGGTACCCGGCTGCATGCCGGCTTCGGCCTGGCGGTTGTCGTCGCCCTCGGCCTGTGGGCGTTCTTCCGATGGACCCGGGCGGGCTTCGCCGTGCGTGCCGTGGGCGCGTCTCCGTCTGCCGCACGCATCTCGGGTCGCATTCACGACCGCCGGGTGGTGCTGTGGGCCTTCCTGGGTTCCGGCGCCGTCGCCGGCCTCGCCGGTGGCGTCGAGGTGGCCGGCGTGACGTACGCGCTATACGAGGGTCTGTCGCCGGGATGGGGCTACACGGCCATCGCGGTCGCCCTGCTCGCCGGTCTCCACCCCGGAGCGGTCCTGGTGGCCGGTGTTCTCTTCGGGGCGCTGGAGGGAGGAGCGGGGGCGATGCAGCGGGCCGCGGGAATCCCGGCGGCCTGGGTGGGTGCTGTGGAAGCGCTCGTCATTCTCGCCGTCCTGGCAGCGGATCAGGCGTGGCGGCGCTCCGCGGCCCTCCTGGGGCCGGCCCCCGAGAGGGAGCCGGAGGGAGGGGCCGGTGCCTGAGGCCACCGTCTTCACCGCGTTCCTCGAGGCCGCCGTGCGCCTCGGTGTGCCGTTGGCGTTGGCGGCTCTGGGGGAGACCATCACCGAGCGGAGCGGCGTGATCAATATCGGTCTCGAGGGATCGCTCATCGCCGGCGCGCTGGGAGCGGCGCTGGGCGCGCTGGCATTCGATTCTCCCGTTTTGGGGGTCCTGGCCGGGGCCGGCGCGGGTCTGGCGGTGAGCGCCGTGTTCGCCGCGTTCGTGGTGGGCCTGAACACGGACCAGATCATCACCGGCACGGCCGTTACCCTGGGCGGGCTGGGGCTCACGGGTGCCCTCTACCAGGCCCGGTTCGGTGTCACCGGCACGGCCCTGACGCTTCCGACCCTGAGGCCGGTATCCGTGCCCCTCCTCTCGGACATCCCGGTCGTGGGACCCGCCTTCTTCAACCAGGCGCCTACGGCGTACCTGGCCTATCTCCTGGCGCCCGTCCTGTGGGCCCTGCTCTTCCGAACCGAGTGGGGATTGGAGCTCCGGGCCGTGGGCGAAGGCCCTTCCGCCGCCCAGGCGGCGGGCGTGAGGGTCCGGTGGCTGCGCCTGCTGGCGACCCTGTTCGGTGGCACGCTGGCGGGGGTGGCCGGCGCCCACCTGGCGCTGGCCCACGCCGGGACGTTCGCGGAGAACATGTCGGCGGGTCGGGGCTTCATCGCCATCGCCGTGGTGGTGCTGGGGAGGTGGAATCCCGTCTGGGTCCTCTTCGCCGCGCTGTTCTTCGGAGCGGCCTCCGCCCTTCAGTTCTTCCTTCAGGCCCTGGGCATGGACGTCCCCTATCAGCTCTTCCTCGCCTTGCCCTACCTGCTCACTCTGGCCGCCCTGGCGGGCTGGGTAGGGCGGGCGCGGGCCCCTGCGTCCCTGGCCCTGCCGTGGCCCCGCTCGGGTCCGGAGATGTAGGTTTCTCTTCTCCAGATCTCGAGGAGCGGAGCAAGCATGACGTACGGATCGACCAGGAGGGCGCTGACGGTTGGGGCGCTGGTGGTGGGGGCACTCGTACCGATGGGCTCCCGTGCCCAGGGCGTGCCGGAGGGCGGCACCGTTGGGACCGGCCTGCTCCTCCGCCAGATGCAGGGGGTGAAGCGCGTGCTCATGATCGGCGCGCACCCTGACGACGAGGACACGAGCCTGCTGGCGGCGCTGTCCCGGAGGTTGGGCGCCCGGACCGCGTACCTGGCGCTCACCCGGGGCGAAGGTGGGCAGAATCTGATCGGCCCGGAGCTGTGGGAAGGTCTCGGGATCATTCGGACGGGTGAGCTGGAGGCGGCGCGTCACCTGGACGGAGGGGCCCAGTTCTTCACCCGAGCCCTGGACTTCGGCTACTCCAAGAGGGCTGACGAGGCGCTGACCTTCTGGCCTCGGGAGGAGCTGCTCCGTGACGTCGTGTGGGTCGTGCGCAGGTTCCGCCCCCAGGTCATCGTAACGGTCTTCAGCGGCACGCCGGCCGACGGACACGGACAGCACCAGGCCGCAGGGGTCATGGCACGGGAGGCCTTCCAGGCCGCCGGCGATCCGACCCGCTTTCCCGAGCAGCTGTCCGAAGGCGTCGAAGCGTGGACGCCCAGCAAGCTCTACCAGGCGGCATGGCGGAGACCTTCGCAGGCCACCTCCTTCATCGAGACGGGCGCGTACGACCCGCTCCTCGCGCGGTCGGAGTTCCAGCTCTCGATGGAAAGTCGGAGCTTTCACCGATCCCAGGACATGGGCGTCGCCCGGCCGCTCGGACCGCAACGGTCGGCGGTCATGCTCGTGAGCGACCGGACGGGACACCAGGGCGAGGACGGCCTGTTCGCGGGGATCGACACCACGTTGGCAGCCGTTGCCGCGGGTCTTCCCGGGACGGTACGCCGCGAGGTGGAGGGGCACCTCGAGGCCTACCAGGCCGTCCTGGCCGATGCCCGGACGGCGTTCGGGAGGCTCGACCATCCCTACGCGGTGGTCACACCCCTGAAGGAGGCGCTGGCCCACCTGTACGCTGCGCGCGACGCGGCCGGACCGGCGGCGGACACGGAGCTGTCCACCGTGCTTGACCGGAAGATCGGTCTGGCCCGGAGAGCGCTCCTGGCCGGGGCCGGCGTCGTGCTGGACGTTCGGGTCGACGACGACCTGGTGACGCCGGGCCAGACCGTCCGCGTCACCGCTCAGGCCTGGAACGGTGGCGATCGGACCCTCGGAGACATCGCCGCCCGGCTCTCTCTCCCGGAGGCATGGGTGGTGGAGGCCGTGACCACCGAGGGGCAGACCGCGGAGGGCGACCTCGCATCGGGGGCCCTGGCGACGTGGGCCTTCGACGTGACCCTGCCCGAGGACGCTGAACCATCGCGGCTCTACTTCCTGCGTCAGGAACGGGACGGTTTCCTCTACCGTTGGCCCGACGATCCGGGGCTGTGGGGACTCCCCAGGGACCCGCCCGCGGTACGGGGCGTGTTCGGCTTCACGCTCCGGGACGGAGAAGGCGCCGTGGAGGTGGAGCGCGATGTGCCCTGGAGCTACGTCGGCGTGGATCCCGCGCGTGGAGAGTTCCGGCGTCCGATCCTCGTGGTTCCGGAGGTGTCGGTCTCCCTCTCCCCCCACGGTATGGTGTGGCCCCAGGGCCTCAGGGAATCGCGGAGCATCACAGTGACCGTCCGTTCCGAAGCTCCGGGGGGGAGTCGCGGGCGGCTGTCCCTGTCCGCTCCGCCGGGATGGACCGTGACTCCGAACGCGATGGACATCCACCTGCAGGAGGCAGGTTCGGAGCGCTCCTTCACCTTCGACGTGGAGCCGGCCGGCACGCTGACCACGGGAGCCCAGAGATTCCGGGCCGGCGTCCAGGACGAGGAGGGACACCGGTACGACGAGGGCGTCGCCCTCGTCGACTATGAGCACATCGAGCGGGCCGCCCTCTTCAGCGCCGCGGAGACCACGGTCAACGTGGTGCCCGTTCGCGTGACCGAAGGGCTGAGGGTCGGCTACATCATGGGCACCGGAGACGAGGGCCCGGAGGCCATCCGGCAGCTGGGTGCTCAGGTCGAGCTCGTCGGGCCCGAGGCGATCCGGGCCGGGGATTACGGGGACTACGACGTGGTGGTGGTCGGGGTGAGGGCCTACGAGACCCGGGATGACCTCCTGGCCGCCAACGACCAGCTCCTGGACTATGCCCGGAGTGGAGGCACCGTGGTCGTCCAGTACAACCAGTACACCTACCCCCGGGGCGGCTACGCTCCCTACACGGTGGACATGGAGCGGCCGGCACGCCGGGTGGCGGACGAGACTGCTCCGGTGACCCAGCTGGAGCCGGACTCGCCCGTCTTCACCACCCCGAACCGCATTACAGGCGAGGACTTCGAGGGGTGGGTGCAGGAGCGGGGCCTGTACTTCCTCAGCGAATGGGACGAAGCATTTCGGCCCATGCTGGAGATGAACGATCCCGGGGAGGAGCCGGCCCGAGGCTCGCTCCTCGTGGCACAGGTGGGGAACGGAGTCTACGTCTACGCCGCCCTCTCCTTCTTCCGCCAGTGGGCCGCCGGCGTGCCCGGTGCATACCGGCTGTTCGCCAACCTCATCTCCCTCGATCCGGACGAGTGGCGACGATACGTGTCCCGACGGGACCTCGGAGGCTGAGGCGGGCATGCGGGTGACCCGCTGGCGAGCGGGCGGTGCCCCCGTGAGGCTCCTCTGGGGGACGCTCGCCACCACCACCCTCGCGGCGGCGTGCACGGACGCTCGCCCGGTGCTCCTCGTCCACTCGCCCCTCCAGGTCCGGGGGTTGGAGTGGATGGAGGAGCGCTTCGAGGCCGATTGGCCGAACGTGGATCTCCGCTGGATCCAGGTCCCGCCGGAGGAGACCCTCCGGCTCCTCCGGGAAGGACCGGCAGAGGAGTGGCCGGATGTGTGGTGGGGGGCGCCTTCCTGGGTCCTGGCCAGGGCCGCGGGGGAGGGGCGGCTGGCGGCCGCGTCGCCTTCGTGGCTGGATGACGCCGGCGTGGATGTGCGGGATCCCGCGCGTCGCTGGATCGGCGTTCTCCTGGATCCCCTGGTCATCGCCTTCAATCGCGATACGGTGAGCCTGGGGCAGGCCCCGCGCGACTGGATCGATCTTCTTCATCCCCGCTGGGCCGGGGAGGTGGTGGTCCCGGATGCCCCGGGAAGCGTCGCCGGATCGGTGCTCGTCGGAGCTGTGGTGGGCAGGGATGTGGCCAAAGGGAGGGACGGCACCGGGGGACTCGATTGGCTGCGCCGTCTCGACGCCACGGTGGCTGCGTACCCCGCCGACGAGGGGACCGTCGTACAGCGCCTCGTCCGGGGGCAGGAGACTCTCGCCGTCCTGCGTCTGTCCACCGCCGTGCAGGCCGCGGAGGATGACGGGCGTCTCGCCTGGCGGCTGGCCGGGAGCGGTGCTCCGGTGGTCCTGGAGGGCGTCGCCCTCGTGGCTGGCACGACAGCGGCGTCGGAGGCCGAGGAGCTCGTGGAGTGGCTCGGCAGCCCGGACGTGGTAGGGAGCGTAGCGTCCCGCTTTCACCGATTGCCGGCCCTTCCCGGTGGGGATGATGCGGCAACGCCGGCCGCCCTTGCACGGGCGCGTTTGGACCTCCGGGCCTGGATGACCGATGCCGACACCCTCGCCGCCCACCTGGACGAGTGGATCGATCGGTGGCGGGCCGAGGTGCGGGAGGCCACCCCCAGGGTGTTCTGACGAGGCCCCGACGCCTCCTGCTCCTCAGCGTCGGGCCGGGAGGATCCCGCTGAGCGCCATTCCCACGAAGAACACCGTCACGGCACCGATGACGTTGTGCCAGAGGAACGAAACGTCCGGGGCTCCGAAGTTCACTGCGGCGACGGCGCTCATGCCCGCGATGAGGCCGACGAACGCTCCGGTTCCGCTGGAGCGCGGCACCATGGCGAGGAGGAAGACGCCGAGGATGGATCCGTAGAAGAAGGACCCGTAGCGGTTGACCACCTCGATGAGGGAGCCGAGCGTGGCGGCGTAGGTGGCGACGACACAGGCGAAGATGCCCCAGAATGCCGTCGCGGCCTTGGAGATGCGCAAATAATGCGCGTCGTCCGCCTCCGGTCTCACCCAGCGGCGATAGAAGTCGATGACGCTGGTGGTGGCCAGGGCGTTCAGCTCCGCGGCGATGCTGGACATGGCGGCGGCGAGCACCCCCGCGATGAAGAGCCCGGTCAGGCCCAGGGGCAGCTCGGAGAGTACGAAGCGCGGGACGATGTAGTTCACGTCCTTGGAGTCCTCCCCCGTGACGTCCTCGGCCATGGCCAGCGCCTCGCCCCGGATCGCCTGGATCTCCGACTCCCTGGAGAGGAAGGCGTCCATGGCCGCACGGGCCTGGTCGTCATCGGTAGCCTCGGCGATGTCCAGGGCGGCGGTTTCCCGGAGGGTGAAGGTCTCCCTGTAACGGTTCTGCAGGTCGTCGTACGCGGCGCCACGCTCGGCCACCACGGCGGCCTCGTGCGCCGGGTTGAACAGCAGGGGCGGCCGGACGAACTGGTAGTAGACGAAGACGCCTACGCCCACCAGCAGGATGAGGGCCTGCAGGGGGATCTTCCAGTACGCGCTCATGAGCAGCGAGCTGCGCGCCTCGTCCACGGACCGGGCTGTGAGGTACCGTTGCACCTGGCTCTGGTCCGTGCCGAAGTAGGAAAGCATGAGGAACGTGCCGCCGATGATCCCCGACCAGAACGTATAGGTCTCGTTTGGGTCGAAGGAGAAGTCGAAGGCCTTCAACCTCCCCGTGGCGCCAGCGATCTGCAGAGCGTCGTGGGGGTTCACAGGCATCTGGACGGCCAGCACCGCCACGATGGCGACGAGGGCGATGACGATGAGGAACATCTGCTTGACGTCCGCCCACGCCACGGCCTGTACGCCTCCGATCATCGTGTAGGCCACCGTGGGGATCCCGATGAGGGCCACGCTCCAGATGAGAGGCAAACCGAAGATGGCGCTCAGAACGACGCCCGGTGCGGCCATGATGGTGCCGGCCGACATGCCTCGGGACAGGAGGAAGAGGAAGGCCGTGAGGGACCGGGTCTTGGCGTCGAACCGGCGCTCCAGATACTCGTATGCCGTGTACACGCCCGAGCCGTGGAGGAACGGCACCAGCGTGACGCCGAGGATGACCATGGCCAGGGGCAGGCCGAAGTAGAACTGCACGAAGCGGATGCCGTCGGTGGCACCCTGACCCGGAGTCCCGATCATGGTGATGGCGGAGAGCTGGGTCGCCATCACGGAGAGGCCGACCACCCACCACGACAGGCTCCTTCCGGCTACGAAGTACCCCTCGACGGAGTCGGTGTCCTTCGACTTCCGCAGGCCGTCCCACACCACCCATACGAGGTAGACGACGACGATGGCCCAGTTGATCCAGTGCATGCTTCAGCCCGTCTGGACGTGATAGAGGCTCTGGAGCAGCCACAGGAGCGCCAGAGCGACGAGCTGCACGGCGAGGACACGAATCAGCGTGGTCCGGAAGTCCGGACGCGGATCATCGGGTCGGTCATCACCTGGGGTCATGGACCTCTCTTCGGCGGAATGCGTCTGTGGGACCGAGCATAAAGCGCCAAGCATCGAGCCCGGACGGCTGCGACGCAAGCGGCTC
>JARRLD010000062.1:0-19451 GCA_037387345.1 Gemmatimonadota bacterium | reverse complement strand
GTCGCTCCGCTGCCCCCGGTGGACGCGGCCGGCGATGCCGTTCCTGATCCTCATCCTCCTCGCAGCGGTGATCACGTCCATCGACCAGGGCCGGGAAGTAGCGTTCTTCTACATCGCGGCAGTGGGTCAGGGTACGGGCGGCCTGACAGCGTTCCAGGTCCTTCGCGAGGCTGCTCGGAATCCGGTCAATGAAGAGATTCTGGCCCGATCCGACCACACCTCGACCTTCGCGTTCCGGATCTTCTCGTCGGTGGTGCCCTCGATCGTGGCCATCCTGCTGCACACCGGCACGATCGGCGTACGCGGAGCGCTCATCGGAGCGACCCTCATGCTCGTCAGCCTCCTGGCCCTGCTTCGCGTGTTTTCCCGGTCCTGGTGGCAGGCGATCCAACGAAGGGTCTGAGACGAATCGGATCGCCGCCGCGCCTCTGGGCGCCCCCCCGAGCTCACCGCGTCAGCTGATGGCGCCCCCGGGAGGTGATCCGCCCTTCGCATGAGCCCTGACAAGCCCAATCCCAGTCGTGACCACGGGGATGAGGAGATAGGTCAAGCCGATGTCGCCCACGTACTCAGTCGGTGTCATCTGCATGGGACTTGGTGACAACATCAGCGGTAGGTCGACCAGCACGTTGACCACCAGCCATACGATCCCGAGGAACAAACCCTCCCTCGCGAAGCGACCATGAACGTTCCTGAAGTACCGCTCCGAGAAGAACACCGTGGCGACCGCGAGTACCACCGGCATGATCGACTCGAAAAGCGGCCGCGCGGCGGTCCGAATCGGGAAGAGAACGAAGGCAGCCGCGAAGGCGATCAGCCAGATGAGGAAGCCAAATAGAACCGCCTTCCGAAATGCAACCATCGGGCGCCTCCCGGTGTTCAGAAGTGGTACCTGGGCATTGATGAACTTTAAGCCGAGCCCACGACCGCCGACACCGGGGCGGCCACGACGCCCACGAGCGTCCCGATGCAGTGCCGTGGCAGCTGACGATGATGATTGAGCCAGGCCGTCCTGGGTCCCATCTTCCTACGTATAGGACGATCATCCACGCCGGACCCCCGCCGGCCCAGGGAGGAAGCACGATGACGCGGAGACCTACGAGTCGACAGCTGCGCCCCCGGGCCGGTCTCACGCTCCTGGCCCTGGCCGGTCTGCTGATCGTCGGCTGCGGCGAGCGCGGGCCGCGCATCGTGGTCCTCGCGGACACCGAGCCCCCGACCGTGACGGACGTCCTCGTCTTTCCGGAACAGGTGACCCTTTTCGCCCTGGGCGACACCGTGCGGTTCACGGCTGCACCGCTGGACAGCCTGGGCAACGTCATCGACAACGTCACCCTCGTGTGGGCATCCCTGGACGTTGGCATCGCCAGCATCGCATCGGACGGATTGGCCCTGGCGAGGGGCCAGGGCCAGACCGTCGTCACCGCCACCGTCGACGACGTGGTGGGACGGGCATTCCTCGCGGTGTCGCTGCAGAATGCCGCGGTCCCGGCCATCGCACCGACCGCCCGGGCCGGCGGTCGCTGACGGTCGATCCGACTCCTACCTCCCTCGTAGCTCCTCGAACCAGTTCACGACCACGTGGATCTCCTCCGCCGGCGCCTCCGGGTTGGCGGCCGGATAGAGGAAGCGCTGGCCGTCAGGTGATACTGCGTACCAGAGCTCGTTGCTGGCAAAACCCGCCGATACGAACAGGGGCTGGGGTGTCGTGTTGAGGAAACTGGATCCCGTCGTCACCTCGGTCACCATCAGGGTGTCGCCAGTGACGTAGAACAGCTCACCGCTCTGGAGCGACCATTCCGGCATGCGGCCTCCATCCCGGGAAATCTGACGCTTTCGGTTCAGCCCCGGAAACGCGCTCACATAGACCTCGCTCTGTCCGGTCTCGAGCGACGTGTACGCCAGCCAGCGACCGTCGGGAGAAATGCGCCCTCCCTCCGCCCCTGTCTGGGCGGTGACCGTGTCCACGGATCCGTCCTGGAGGTTCACGACCTCGAGAACCCCGCCTTCCCAGGCCACGATCCGGTTGCCATCCGGCGACCACGAGCGAGGCGCCACGTAGCCGGTCGTGGTGTGGACGAGGCGGGGCTCACCACCACCGAAGACCTCGCGCACGTAGATGTGATGATCCCGCCCCGACCGTACCAGGTGATAAGCGACGCGCTGTCCGTCCCGCGACCAGACGGGGTTGTCCTCGTTCTCCTCCTCGAACGTGAGGCGCCGCATGTCTCCCGTCTCCAGGTCGAACAGCCCGATGTCCGACGTCGCCGAAGCGACGTAGGTGACACCGTAGCGTCCGTCCGGTGAGATCCGGATCCCCTCGACCGTGTACGGGTCACCCACGGTCCCGACCACCTGCCCGGCCCGGTTCACCCAGGTCAACCGGTGGTTCTCGAGGCTCGAGCCCTTCACGTAGACCAGGGTTCCGGTCTCCGAGACGGCCATGGAGGCCCCGCCCGCCCAATACGCTGTGCGCACGCCTGCTTCGATCACGATCCACGTACACGATATGGCCCGTGGGCACATACCGTCCGTAGCTACCGCCCTCCACAACCGTGCGCCGCTCCCCGGAGTCCAGGTCCTGGACCACGATGCTGGCGCCGTCCCACATCAGGGAGGCTCCGAGCAGCGTGAAGAGAACACTGTTCTGACCCGGTAGCAGCTGGGGCCACATATGGGCGCCTTCGTTGGAAAGCGTATCCACCACGGTAAGCTGCTCCCAGCCCTCCCGCCCGGGTCGGTGGATGAGGATGCCTCCTCCCGTTGCCATCGCGTGCACGCCGAGGTAGCCCGCGACCTGGTTCGACAGGTCCACGAGGGGTCCGCCATCGACCGACACACCCATGGCATCGGGCCGGACGCCTCCCCGGCCGAGAAAGATCCACTCCCCGTCCGGCGAGAACGCCGGACAGCAGACCCCGGGGAGGGCCAGCAGGACCTCGGGCCGGTGGCTGTCCAGGGCTCGTTTGAAGAGGGTGTCGTCAGCCGCATACACAACAGCGCCCCCGTCCGGTGAGATGGCGAGGTTCGGCCATCCGGAGACGAGCTCGTGCCCCTGCGGCACCGGAATCGTGAATCGAATCACCGGAGTCGCGACGCCCTCAGGCGTCGAGCGCAAGAGCGGCGCTCCCGCGGCGGCGGCGAGGGCGACGACGAGCACCCAGGGCGTCACCTGCTTCCACGCACGTGATGAGGATCCTCGGCCGTCCGTACCTGTGGCAGCGGACGAGGCCGGCGGACTCAACAGGAGCTTACCGCGCAGGGCGGCGGCGAAATCGGCCGCTGTCTGGAAGCGGTCGGCCGGCACCTTCTCCAGCGCCTTGGCCGTGGCCGCCGCGACGTGCTGCGTCACCGATCTCCGGACCTCCTCCAGAGGCCGGGGCTCCTCGGCGAGGATCTTCGCGACGATCGACTGCGCGCTTCCCCCTGAATGCGGTGGCTCACCGGCCAGAAGCTCGTACAGAACCGTTCCGAGCGCGTAGATGTCCGCTCGTCCGGTCACCTCCTGGTCTCCGGTGATCTGCTCCGGGCTCATGTAGCGCGGGGTCCCCACCGCGAGCCCGGTTTCGGTGAGGCGCTCCCCGGCGGCGGCGCGCACCGCGAGCGCGACCCCGAAGGCCGCGACCAGCGGGCGTCCGTCCTGCAGCAGGATGTTCTCCGGCTTGACGTCGCGGTGGATCACTCCATGCCGGTGGGCATAGTCGAGCGCTTCGGCCACGTCGCACACCAGCCCCACCGCCTCCTCCACGCCGAGCTGCCCCTCGCGGTCCAGCTTCTCCCTCAGCGACTCCCCCTGCACGTAGGGCATGACGTAGAACAGGAACCCACCCGCCTCGCCCGAGTCGAAGAGCGGGAGGACGTGCGGGTGCTGAAGGGAGGCAGTGGTCGTGACTTCCTGAAGAAAGCGCTCCGATCCAACCGCGGCCGCCAACTCAGGCTTGAGCACCTTGAGCGCCACCTTGCGCCTGTGCCGCAGATCGTCCGCCAGGAAGACCATGGCCATGCCTCCCGAACCGAGCTCGCGCTCGATGGAGTAGCGGCCTGTCAATGCCTCGTTGAGGCGGGCGGGAATCTCACTCATCAGACAAGGGTGCCGCGCCGCCAAAGTGGGCGCAACGGCCCCGCCTACTCCCTCACGAAGTCGTCCGCGGCCTTGATCTGGATCATTCCGTGCTTGGCGAGGTTGCGGTGCCGCTGCAGCTCCGCCGACAGGAACGTCCGGGACGCCGGATCGCAGGCAGCCGTGTAGTGCCACTCGGCCTCGAGGAACTCGTAGCGCAAGAGCTCACGAGTGCCCTGCTTGTCCCGACTGCCGAACTTCATGATGGGGATCCAGGCCATCACCTCGCTCCACGTCAGCTCTGCAAAGGCCTTTTCGCCGGGCTGCCACCGCCGGTTCGACGGCTGGAGGGCCTCGGTATCGACGCCCTGCTTGGCCGGGCTCAGCTTGAAGGCGTAGACGATGGCCTTCCCCGTGTACTCGGGCTCGGGGAACTTCGGCACGCCGCGCAGCGTCCGCGAGACGCACACGGACGTCTCGTTGACGATGTCGACGTTGTCCTTCCAGAAGCCGGCCGTGCCGGCGACTCCGTTGGCGCAGCACCTGGAGAGCACGGTACCCGTGATCTCGGGGGGAGGCCCCCAGCTGTAGCGCGGCTTCCAGCCCGTCGTCTCGAATCCTTTGGGCTCCCTCGTGTCACAGCGGTAGCAGAAGCCCATCTGGCTGAACGCGCCCTTGATCGACTCGTCCAACGACGAGTTGAAGTTGCCGGGACCCGGATCCACCATCCTCGAGACCGGCGTGTGATAGGGGTGGAAGTCAAGGTCTGGAAGTCCGTGTTGTAGTACTTGCCCGAGTACCAGAGCCAGGTGGTTTTGCCCGCGGCCTTGTGCTTCTTCAACGCCTGGGTGGCCGCCTGCAGCTTCTGCAGCACCAGGGGCGACAGGGACATACCCGAGGCGGTGAAGTCGTTCACCCCCGACAGGAACAGCTTCCGCACGCGGGGAGCTCCGAGCCCGCCGGCACCGGGCATCGGTGGCAGGCCCATCGCAGGCGGTCCTCCCGGGGCCCCCGGCGCTGGGGGAGGGCCGGGCGGGCCAGGAGGGCCGCCCCCCATCGGCATGGGGGTGGGCACGGCGGGCTTCGGGGGGCACTGGTGCCCAGGAGACACCGAAGGGGCGGGGCAGGTCGGGCAACGGAACGGCAAGGAACCTCCCTGGAACGGGGGACATCGGTCACGATGGCGTCCGGAGCAGGCCGGAAGCAAGAGGTAGGCGGCGAGCCCACCCCCGGCCGGCGCACCCTACCTGCTCGACGTTCGGTACCGGTGAGGCCAGCCCGTACCACCGTTGCGGATTTGTCCGCGGCGCCCTAATGTGAACAGTTATTCACATTTCTACAGGGGCCAGGATGATGCGAACGCAGTCGCGACCCGAGCGGGCGGTCCTGGTGATCGGGATCACCCTGCTCACCGGATGCGGGTCGCGGGGAACGGAGATGGACCAGGGGAGCAGGGAACGGGAGCTGGCGGCGATCGAGGAGCTTCATCGCCGGGACCGCGAAGCCTCCCTGTCTGGTAACGCATCCGCGCTCCTGGCCCTCTGGTCCGAGGATCCTGCCGCGCTTCCCCCCGGCGGTCCGGTGTGGCGGGGGAGACCCGCCCTGGAGGAGAGCCTGGGCCGCGCAGCCCAGGCCCGGGCCGTATGGGAGACGCTGGAGTACGAGCAGGACTTCCAGGAAGTGCGGGTCCTGGGAGACGTTGCGTGGGACTGGGGCACCTACCGCGGGAGAAGCCGGAATCGGGAGACGGGAGAGGAGGTGTCGTCCTCGGGGAAGCTCTTCAGGATCCTCAAGAAGGCCCCCGACGGTTCCTGGCGGGTCCATCGCTCCATCTGGAACGTCGACCCGAAGCCAGCGGACGAAGCGTCCCGTTGAGAGATCCGGGCCGGGCACCGCGGTCCTCGCTTCCGGTGGGTGGACCAGGCGAGCACCGACCCCGCCAGGAACGGAGTCGGCGGAGCCGGGAGAGGCTTCTGGCCGCGGCGGCCCGGGTGGTCCGTGAACACGGGGTCGAGGGGGCCACGGTGGCCGAGATCGCGGCCCACGCCGGGATGTCGGTGGGCAACGTGTACCGACGCTTCGACTCGAAGTCGGCCCTGGTCAAGGCGCTGGAGCAGGAGCTCCTGGCGGGCCGCGAGGGGTTCTGGGACGGCTTCCTGGCGGTGGACTGCTGGACGGGCCGGACCCTTGGCGAGCTCGTGCGAGCCGTGGTGGACGAGATCCTCGAGGCCCACCAGCGACACGTAGGACTCCTGCGGGCGCTGGCCACGCACCACCGGGCTGAGTACGAGGCCCGGGTTCCGGAGGTCGGTGCCGGACCCGCGGCGCTCCTCACCGAGCGCATCCTCTCGCTGTGGCCCGAGGAGGTCACCCACCCCCGACCCCACCGCGCCATCCCCCTCGCCTTCGAGATGGTCTCGGCGACCGTGGGAGAGCTGATGCTGTTCCGCAGAGGCGGGCCAGAGCGTCTCGGGCTCGACCGGGACTCCTTCGCCGAGGAGCTCACCCGGCTCGTGATCGCCTACCTGTAGGGGGACTCGCAGACCACGATGAATCCCGCTCCACCAGCGGCCGACTCCCTCCGTGTTTGTTGTCGTCGTCGACCGTGATTCTGAAAGGTCCTCCGGTTCGAAGCGGTAGAGAATAGCATCGGAGGCAAACGTGCAGCCCGCAGCCTCACCACTGCCGCGTGAAGGAGTTGGCTGCCAACCTGCCTGGGAGGAGGATGGCTCTGATGCACATGCGCTACGGAATCTGGCTGCCCGGCCTGGTCCTGGGTGTGGTTGTCGGTCTGGCCTCCTGCGGTGGGGGGGACGGTGGTGTCACCGAAGCGGAAACCGGCGACGTCCAGGTCGCGGTGACCACCGACGGCAGCGCCGCGTCCGGCGTCCCGTTGGCACTCTATGTCGCTGGCGGTGCCTCACCGGCGGCTTCGGCCACGACCGGGACGAGCGGAACGGCGACCTTCAGCCGCCTGGAGCCCGGAAGCTACGAGGTGGAGGTGGACCCGCCGTCGGGAATCGTCCTGTCCGAGGGCGAGCAGGCTCGCAAGCCGGTGACGGTCACCTCGGGACAGACGTCCCAGGTCGACTTCGCGCTCACCGAAGAGGACCTCGGGAACGTCGTGGAGATCACGCTGACGTCGAGCTTCACCTTCAGCCCTGCCACGGTCACGATCTCGCCCGGGACCACGGTGCGCTGGGTGAACGGTGCCACCATCTTCCACACCATCACCCCGGATGGACACAGCGAGTGGGATCGGGCCACGATGGACCAGGCGGGGGAGACCTTCCAGCACACGTTCGACAACACCGGCTCGTTCCCCTACTACTGCGAGCCTCACCGCAGCGCCGGAATGACGGGAACGATCACGGTCCAGTGACGCGGGGACCGCGCGGACCTCGGCATCGGCGGGGATGACTCGATCCGCCTGACTCGAGCGACGCCATGGACGCAAACGAAGCTCGGGAGCTGATCGCGACGGCGGTACCAGGGCCCGGCGGCCCGTGGGCCGATATCGGCGCGGGCCGGGGGACGTTCACCCGGGCGCTGGCCGACCTGCTCGGCGCGGGTGCGCGTATCTACGCCGTGGACCGGGACGCCCGGGCGCTCTCCAGGCTCGAGGAATGGGCGCGGGATGCTTCCGCAGAGGTGATCCCCGTCCGCGGTGATTTCAACGAGCCGCTCACCCTTCCGGGGCTCGAAGCACCCGGCCTGGAGGGGATGCTGCTGGCCAACGCCCTCCACTTCGTCCCTGACGCGGACCGGGTCCTTTCCCGTCTCGTGGAGTGGGTGCGCCCCGGCGGACGGGTGGTGATCGTGGAGTACGACCGCCGGCGGCCGAACCCCTGGGTCCCCCACCCCATCCCGGCCGAAGCTGTGGGATCCGTCGCCACCGCGTCGGGGCTGACGGGACCCACCATCACCGCCCGGCGCCCCTCGGCGTTCGGCGGCACGCTCTATGTCGCCGTGGCCCAACGACGGTCCCGCGAACCCACCCCTGACCACCTCGGTGCAGCACGATGAGACGGACCCTCGGCCACATGCTGGCGATGGCTTCGCTGACCACGCTGATCGCTTCGCCGGGCCTCGTGGCCCAGGCAACCTTCGGCGTCAAAGGAGGCCTCGCCCTCGCCAACGTGTACGGCGACGCGGTCGGAAACGCCGAGCATCGCAGCGGCTTCACCGGTGGTGCGTTTCTCGACATCGCCCTCACATCCTCACTGTACCTGTCGCCGCAGGTGCTGTACACACAGAAGGGCACCAGGGAACGCGGGTTCATCGACATCGGTGTGGGACCGACCCTCACCGACGGCACGTGGGAGTATGGCTACCTCGACTTCATGGCCCTGCTCAAGCGCCGGTTCGGCCGGGGTGGCGTCGGGGTGGACCTTTATGCCGGGGCCTCCTATTCGGTCCTCCTGTCCGCGAAAGTGGTGGGCGAGGGTGGTGAGATCGACGTGAAGGACCTGAGCAGGTCCAACGACGCGGGAGTCGTGATCGGAGGCTCGGTGCGGCTTGCCGGGGGCCTGCTCTTCGACCTCGCCTATTCCATCGCGGGCCTGGAGTTCGACGAGCCACCCCTCATCGCTTTCTACGGCCGCAAGCACAAGGTGGTCTCGGCCATGCTGGGGTTCACGCCGGGCACATTGTGAGGGGAGGCTGGTCCGCGGGCGCCCCTGTCCTCATGTTGCCGATCCCCGGCCGCGCCCCGGCCGGCCCGAACGGATCCAACCTCGGGGGACCCATGCAGCACGCGCGCCGACCCACGTTCCCGCTCCTCGCCGCGATCACGTTCCTCGCCCTGGGCGCGACCAGGGCCGCGGCGCAATCCGACTTCACCATCGCGGACGTGATCAGTCCGGGCTTCCCCTATTCCCTCGTCTCGGCCGACGGGGTCGACCGCATCGCCTGGCTCGAGTACGAGCGCGGCATGCGCAACGTCTACACGGCCGTAGCGCCGACCTTCGTGCCGGTGCGTCTTACCGACTTCCTGGAAGACGACGGCGTCGACCTGCAGAGCCTGCAGATGTCCGCGGACGGCGAGATCGTGACCTTCCTGCGGGGCCATCAGCCGAATCGGGAGGGGTGGATCGCCAACCCGACCAGCGATCCACGGGGGGCCGAGCGGGCCGTGTGGGCGATGAGCGCGCGGGGCGGCTCACCCTGGCGGGTGGCGGAAGCCACGGGCTACACGCTCTCGCCGGGCGGCCGCTGGGTCGCATTCTCGAAGGACGGCCAGATCCATCGGGCGCCGGTCGGGTCCGGCCTCGATGCGGGCACCGACGCCAGCCAGCCGTTCTTCACGGCGTACGGCCGCAACACGAGCCCGGTCTGGGCACCCGACGCCAGGCGGATCGCGTACGAAAGCGACCGGGGAGACCACAGCTTCATCGGCGTCTACGATGCGCGCAGCCCGACCATCACCTACCTGAGCCCGGGCGTCGATCACGACACCGATCCGGTCTGGTCGCCCGATGGCACGAGGATCGCGTTCATCCGCCGGCCGGGTGATCCGTTCGGCGCGGAGGCGGACCTGGGCGAGGCCGACCCGGATTCGCTTCCATCCGGCCTCGTGGAGGCCACGTTCGCCGGAGGGCATTATCTGGAGATCTGGATCGCCGACGCGACCACGGGAGAGGGATACCGGCTCTGGCACAGCCCGCCGGGGGAGGACGAGGGCTTCGGCGACATCCGTCAGATCCACTGGAAGGGCGACCACATCGTCTTCGAGGCCGAGCCGGGCAACTGGCGTCACTGGTACTCGATCTCCATCGACGACCCGGAGCCCGAGCCCGTGGAGCTGACCCCGGGAGACGGCTTCGTCATGCAGGTGGCGTTCTCCAAGAACGGGCGGACCCTCTTCTACTCGTCGAACCACTCCGACATCGACCGCCGAGACCTCTGGCGCGTATCGGTATCGGGCGACGACCGGAAACAGCTCACCGAGGGCGACGCCATCGAGACACACCCCGTCGCCCTGGCATCCGGCGAGCGGCTCGCCACGCTCTACGCCGACGCCCGGCAGCCGCAATCCGTCGCCGTCCTCCCGGCCGACGGGGGTGATGCCCGTGTCATCACGTCGCTGCCCGAAGCGTATCCGCGCTCCGCGCACGTCGTGCCCCGGAACGTCACGATCACCGCCGAGGACAGCATCGAGTTCCACAACCAGCTCTTCCTGCCACCCGACCTGAGGCCTGGCGAGCGCCGTCCCGCCCTGATCTTCATCCACGGCGGCTCGCGGCGTCAGATGCTCCTCGGATACCACCACATGCATTTCTACCACATGGCGTATGCCATGAATCAGTACTGGGCGAACCAGGGCTACGTCGTGATGTCGGTGAACTACCGCAGCGGCGTCGGCTACGGGAAGGAGTTCCGCGAGTCACCGGGCCGGGGGCGCCGGGGCAATACCGAGTACCGGGACATCCTGGCCGCCGGTCGGTACCTGGCCGCTCGCGACGACGTCGATCCAAACCGGATCGGCCTGTGGGGCCTGTCGTACGGCGGGATCCTGACCGCCCAGGGCCTGGCGCGGAACTCGGACCTGTTCGCCGCCGGCGTCGACATGGCCGGCGTACACCTGTGGGGGGGCTCCCTCGACCCCGAGAGCGTGTCCTACCAGGCGTCGTCGATCTCCGAGGTCGACAACTGGACCTCGCCGGTGCTCCTCATCCACGGCGACGACGACCGCAACGTCGACTTCTCGCAGACCGTCGGCCTGGTCCAGGCGCTCAGGGCCCACAACGTCGACTACGAGCTCATCGTCTTCCCCGATGACGTCCACGACTCCCTGCTCTTCCACCGTTGGATCGAGGCGTTCGGTGCCTCCGACGACTTCCTGAACCGGAAGCTGTGGAACCGGAGCGTGGCCACGGACGGAGGTTCGCGGTAGGACGAGGTGGCGACAGCCTTGACGTTTTACTATTCCTAATGTCATATTGCGCCACATAATGACATTAGCGCCGAGATTTCTCGACCCGCCATCGGGCCACTTCTTCCTGTTCGGACCTCGCGGGACCGGAAAGACGACCTGGCTCGGCGAGCGGTTTCCGGATGCCCTCAAGGTGAACCTCCTGCGCCCGGAGGAATACCGACGGATGAGGGCCAGACCGGAACGACTCGGGGAGCTGGTTCTCGGAGCGCCACGGGAGCAGCGCGACATCGTGATCGACGAGATCCAGCGCGTGCCGGAGCTCCTCAACGTGGTCCACGACCTGATCGAGTCCGGCCCGCCGAAGCGCTTCATGCTGACGGGGTCCAGCGCGCGGAAGCTGCGGCGTGGAGGCGTGGATCTCCTGTCTGGGCGGGCCGTGGTCCGCACCCTGCACCCGTTCATGGCAGCGGAGTGGCCCGCTTTCGATCTGGACGACGCCCTCGTCAACGGACTGGTGCCTCTTGTGGTTGATTCCGATGACCCGGCCGATGTCCTGCGCGCCTACGCGGCACTCTACCTGGAACAGGAGGTGCAGGCGGAGGGAGTGGTGCGCAACATCGGCCAGTTCGCCCGATTCCTCGAGGCAGTGAGCTTCTCGCACGCCTCGATCCTGAACGTGAGCAACGTGGCCCGGGACACCGAAGCCAAACGTACCACCGTGGCCGGCTTCCTGGAGGTGCTGGAAGACCTGCTGCTCGCCTACCGTCTGGACGTGTTCACCCGTCGGGCGAAGCGGCAGATGGCGGGCCACCCCAAGCTCTATCTATTCGACGCCGGTGTGTTTCGCTCCCTCCGCCCAGCGGGTCCGCTGGATCGACCAGAAGAGATCGAGGGCGCCGCCCTGGAGGGTCTGGTAGCCCAGCATCTGAGGGCGTGGGTGGCCTACTCCATGGCCGGATTCGACCTGTACACCTGGCGAACCCGATCCGGCGTCGAAGTGGACTTCGTGCTCTACGGACCTGGCGGCTTCTGGGCTATCGAGGTGAAGAACACGCGGGACGTCAGATCCGCCGATCTGCGCGGCCTGCGCGCCTTCCGTGAAGACTACCCGGAGGCGGTGGCCCTACTCCTGTACCGCGGGGATCGACGACTCGAGAAGCGCGATGTCCTGTGCCTGCCTGCGGACAGGTTTCTTGCCGAGCTTCGGCCGGAAAGGGAGCCGGGAGCCTGAGCATCGATCGGGTCGGGTCGTGACCCCGCCGACGTCACGTGCCCCCGCACCTCGTTGGCTCACTCGGCACGAAGCACCAGCGCGGGATCCAGCTCGCTCGCCCGGCGAGCCGGTAGGTAGGCCGCCAAGGCCACCAGCGCGAGGATCGAGGCGGCCACCACGGCGTACCGTCCCGGATCCAGCGGGCCCACCTGGAGCAGGAGGCTCGCGATGAGCGGCGAGAGCGCCGCGGGCGAACGCCCTGCCGTTCTCCCATCAGCGAGCCTGGAGCCGACGGATCTCGATGTCCCTGTACCGGGCCAGGGACGGGCCGCCCACGTGGGCCTGCAGGCAGATCACACCGTCCTGGGCCAGCTCGTCGGGCTCGACGTACTCCGCCGTCCGGGCTCCGTTGAGGCGGATCTCGATGCGGGGTCCGATGGCGGTCACCGCGATCTCGTTCCAGTCCGCCGGCTTCAGGTTCTCTTCAACCACGACGTGGTCGGCGACGGCCAGCAACCGGTAGGGGCTCTCGGCATCGGGGTATCGTCCGGGGCGCTGCCGCGATTCGTCCAGCAGACTCCCCCACAACGGGTAGGCGCGATCGGGGTCGACGTCCTCGACGTCCGACAGCATGGGAATGAACCTGCCGGGTATGAAGCCGAGATCCGCCTGATACCCGGCGACCGCCTCGGTTCCCGGGATGCGTCTGGCGCGGAACTGGACCCCGCCGTTCTGCCCGCCCTCGAGCCTGGCCGCCAGCCGGAGCTCGAAGTCGTCGAACTCCTGGGTCGTGCACAGGTAGCCCGTCCGGGCGATCGGCTGCTCGAGCGTCCCCCCGACGATCGCCCCGTCCGCGACACGGAAGAGCGTTTCGTCCCCCTCCCAACCGTCGAGCGAGCGGCCGTCGAACAGGGAAGTGGACGTCGGCTGCGGCAGCGCGAAGGCCTCGTACCGGTCCCCGGACGGCGTCCCCATCTTCCCACCCCCGGCGGCGATGACCACGTACTGGCGCCCGTCCGCCTCGTAGGTGGCGGGCGTCGCGTAGCCCCCGGCCGGCAGCGGCGCCTCCCAGAGCTGCTCCCCGGTCCGTGCGTGGAAGGCGCGGATCTTCTGGTCCCGGGCCGCGGCGATGAAGACGAGCCCTCCCGCGGTCACGGTGGGACCGCCGTAGTTCTCGGTGCCCGTCACCGGGTGCTCCGGGTCATCGATCTCCGGGTCATCACCCAGGGGCACGCGCCACAGCGTCTCACCGCTATTGAGGTCGATGGCGTTGAGCGTGCCCCACGGTGGCTCGATCACCGGTTTGCCGCGGTCGTCCAGGAAGCGTCCCAAGATGGCCAGGCCGTAGGGAACCCTCTCGCCCGAGACCAATGCGGAGCCGGCGGCGGTCGTGTCCCCCATCGCGGTCCGCTCACCCGCGGAGGGATCATCGAAGTACGCCATTAGCTCCGACAGATCGTCGTCGGAAAGCTGCGGGTGCGCCGGCATGGCGCCGCGGCCGAACCGGATCACCGCCGCCGCCGAGTCCCTACTCATCCGGCTGCCGAGTGCTTCGAGGGGAGGACCGTCGGCGACTCCCGGCGCCGATCCGCCGTGGCACCGGATGCAGTTCAATCGGAAAAGCGCCTCACCTCGCCCCATCGACGGATCGATGCGGAGGAGCTGGACGATCCACGCCATCTCGCTGCCGTTCGCATACATGATGCCCCGCCTGGGGTCCACAGCTGCGCCGCCCCACTCCCCACCCCCGTCGAGACCCGGAAGGACGATCACCCCGGCCGTGTCCGGCGGCACGAACTGACCGGCCGACGTGAGCGTCCGGAAATACTCGCCCACGGTGAGGCTCGCGACTCCCGAGCCGCTCACCAGGTTCGCGATCCGGGCCGGTCGATCGGGCTCGTAGAGCATCTCCTCCGTAAGTTGCTGCCGACCGAAGGGAGCCGGAAGCGCAGGGAGCGGCTGGGTCCGGGCCGTCACCTCTCCCATCACGCGGGAGACTGGAACGGTCACGTCTTCGATGGGGAAGAGCGGCTCGCCCGTCTCGCGGTGGAACACGAAGACATGCCCGCCCTTGGTGATCTGCGCGACCGCCGGTATCCGCTCTCCTTTGCGCTCGAGCGTCAGCAGGTTCGGCGGGGCCGGGAGGTCCCGGTCCCAGAGATCGTGTCGTACGAGCTGGTAGTGCCAGATGCGCTCCCCGGTACGCGCATCCAGCGCAAGCAGCGTGTTGGCGAACAGGTTGTCGCCGATGCGGTCGCCGCCGTAGTAGTCGAACGACGCCGAGCCGGTGGGCACGAACACGATGCCCCGCTCCGCATCGAGGGACATCCCCGCCCAGGAGTTGGCGCCCCCTGCGTAGGTGTAGGCATCCGGCGGCCAGGTCTCGTATCCGGGCTCGCCCGGTTGGGGAATCGTGTGGAAGGTCCAGACGAGCGCCCCGCTCCGGGCGTCGTAGGCGCGGACATGTCCAGGTGCGGCCCCAGGGACCTCGTGGGCCCGCCCACCGACGATGAGCAGGTTCTCGAACACCGCGCCGGGCGTGTTCATGCTGACCAGCAGCCGCTCCGGATCCCGTCCCAGACCTTCGCGCAGGTCCACGGCCCCTCGGGCACCGAACGTCTCGACCAGCCGACCCGTCCGGGCGTCCACCGCGTACAGGTAGGGTCCCACGCCGAAGTAGATGCGCTCATCCGCGCCGTCGGCCGAGATCCACCGCATCAGCCCTCGCGACTTGCCGAACCACGAGGGAAGCTCGCCCTCGTCGAGCGACTCCAGGCGCCAGATCTCCCGCCCGGTCCGCGCATCGATCTTGAACGGCAGCAGACGCGGATTGGTGCCGTAGAGCACCGAGTCCACGATCAACGGGCTGTGCTGCATCTCCGTGGTGACGCCGCCCTGGAGCCCACCGCTCGCATACGTCCACGCGACCTCGAGATCGGCCACGTTCGTCGTGTCGATCTGGGTCAAGGACGAATAGTGGGTACGACCCTGGTCGCCGAGGTAGTGGGACCAGGAGGCCCATGGGTCGGTGCCGGCGTCGGGCGCCGCGCAGGACGCGACGGCCAGCATCAACAGCGGCAGCCCGACCCAACTCACCGTGCATGCATGATGATCAACCGGGCAGTGGTCAAACACGGCGTCCCTCCGGAGGTTGGATCGCTCGAAGATGGACCGCCGGGTCACGGGAGGCCAGCATCGACGGGGCCCTCCATCACGCGGAGCCATCCGTGGGCTCCCCCCAGCGATCCTCCAGCCAGCCGACCGCGAACCGGTGAAGAGGCTCGGCATCGAACAGGTAGGACTCGGCGCTCCCCACCACCCCCCTCGGAACGTCCCTGGTGCCCAGATAGGCCCTCATCAGCCGATCGAAGTGATCCTCGGGCGCGGCCTCGACGACCGGATCCCCCGTGTCGAACTCTTCGATCTCCACCCACTCGGCCCGTCCGCCTCGAAGCAGCTTCTCCCGATACCGGATCACTCGCTTCTTGGCCAGGCGTGCCGTGTGCTCCGAGAAGTGCAGCAGCGTGACGTTCTCCAACGGCGATCCGAGCAGGAGGACTCGGCCCTCTCCCTCAACGAGCTTCGCGAGCGGCGACCCAGGTCCGTAACCGTAGTCCAACGGATGATCAGCACAGATCCATGCAGCCCTGGCCCCGACGGCGGCCACCGACGCCCCGGGATTGCCGCTGCGGTGAGCGCCCGGCCACGTGCGGAGGAACTCGGGGAGGATTCCATACGAGCGGTCGGCTCTGGCCTTCCTTGGATCGAACGGGGGCCACGCCTCCAGCAACCGAGGTGGTGGCGACGTCTCCCGATCCCTTCGCGTATGGCTCTGGGCTCCGTCCTCCCAGTCCACGTACATCATCACCGTGCCGGCCGGCCCTACCACATCGAGCAGAGCTTCGATCATCTCGTTCGGGCCACCCAGGATGGGGCCCACGGCCCTCATCGACGAGTGCACCATGACCAGGCCGCCCGCGCGAAGCCCCAGTGCCTTCAGGTCACGGACGATGTCGTCGCGTACGTGCAGTCCCAACCCACCTCCATCTCAGCGCAAGTGATCCACGGCCCGGGTCATTCCGACTCTCGCTGCTGCGGATCGTTCAGCTTCCGGTGGAAATCACGTTCCGCACGGATCCGGTCCCGCTCCGCGGTAGTCGTATCGAGCTCCTCCACTGCCGCGTCCAGTCGTTGCTCCAGCTCGGCCCGCTGAGGACGAGGCCGGAGCACGTCCCCGGGCTCGATCCTGGACACAGCCGTGCTCATGCAGATCGGACACCGTTTCCGGTAGAAGGGGATCGCGAGGGCCGAGATGCCCGCCGTAAGGAAGCCACAGATCCACGTCCCGGGCCCGATCCGGCGCTTCGCCTCGACACGTCGCTCGCACAGGGCGCAGTACATGATCGTCATCAATAGTCGCCCTGTCGCATCATCGGACAAGTGTGTGGAGCTGGACGGCATGGACATCGTACTCGTTCTTCGAAACGCCAAGGACGTGACCTTCCCCGATCTCGAGGGGGAAGAGACCTCGGGGTGTCCGGACCTCGGTGACGATCCTCCCTGAGGGGTCGAGAACACGCCACCGCGCCCCACCCTCCTCTACCACGAGCGCGGACGCGGACGTCAGGGCCAGCATCGGAGCGGGAATCGGCTCCAACAGCTCAGGGTAGGCCATGACCCAGAGGTATCCGACCTCGTCCGCGAGAAGCCGCCCGAATCGAGGGTAGCGTTCCGGGTAGAGGTAGGGATCTCCCGTCTCGACAGTTCCGTCGGAGCGGACGAATCGGCGGAGCCGTTCGCGCTTTGCCTCCGGAGGGATCGGAACCGCCTCCCACGGCGTCGGATAGGCAGACAGCGTGTCTCCTTGCAGATCGAGGGCCGGGATCTCCTCTGCGCCGGTGTCTCCGACAAAGATTCGATCATCCCCGAACCCCAGGACGAGGCTCCGGCCGAATGCCCTGTAATCCGGGAAGCTCCATTCCGTGGCCGGGAACACTCCCAGAGTGTCGAAGGACCCGTCCAGGGCAGTGGAACGGGCAACGAGCCCCGTGGAACGCCAGGGTGGATCGGGAGGCGGCGGACAGGGCGCCGAGCCGAGGTTGTCTTCCAGGACGGTCAGCAGGCTGCCGTCGGGGAGTGCGAGCCAATTGGTCTCCGCGACCCGGCACGGAAGGCTGAAGACCTCCGGCCAGCTCACCCTCTCCGATCGAACGAGCTCACCCTCGGACGAGAACCAGGTGAGGCCCGGTCGGAAGGAGAGAACCAGGAGCGTGTCACCGGGCAAGCGCAGAAGCTGCATGATCCGCCGGAGCTCCCCCGGGCCTTCTCCCGCTCCTCCGACCGTCTTCAGGTGTGCACCGGCGGAATCATAGAAGAGGAGATCCGAGGACCCGACATCAGCGATGACGATCCGCCCATCGCTCAACCGTGTGGCACCCACAACCTGCTGCAGGAGGTATCCCTCTCTCTCATCGGACCCTCCAATCGTGACGGTTGGCCGGGCAGAAACGGTCCAACCCTCGTCATCGAATGGGAGTCGATCCGGGCGCGCTTCGTCGCAAGCCAGACTCGCGACGGCGAAGACCAACAGCGACAGTCTCATTCGATGTTCAATCATTCTCCTCGCGCTCTCCATTCGCGCCATACCTGATCGGGAGCGTACGGAGGCTCGAAGCAGACGTCGAGTCCCGGTGCCAAGCTGCCGCCGGACAAGGCCGCTGCGGCGTCAGGTCCACGGGGTCCGCTCCCCCCGTGATCTACGGTGGCAGTCCTACCTTCCCGTCTCCTGCCCCAAGAGCTCGATCATTGACCCGATTCTCGGCCGAATCTCCTCGTATCGGAAGAGGATATCGTCCTGAGCCCAGAGTCTTCGCACCAGGGCGTTCTCGAGTCGCTGGTCGTTGAGGAGCCGCCGGTGATCCGTGGGGGTTCGGGTCGGTAGCCGAGTCGCGTAGTCCGTCATGGTTCCCGGCGGGTTCTGCCACGCGTTGTTGATCTGTGGCAGATAGCTGAGCTCCTGCAATAGCGGCATCCAGTCGCTGGAAACCGTTTCGTGGTCCTGGCTCTCGACTCTGGACACGTGCGCCACTTCGCGGCTCCACGCGGTCAGGCGCTGCCGGAGGTCCTCGTTGCTCAGGATCGAGAGGCGACCGCCCTGAATCACGGCGTCGACAGCGGCAAGCTCGAAGATGGCCCCGGCGTTCCAGGTGCTCGCGGTGGCGATGAGGCGGTCCGTCGAGTCCGCAGAGATCGTGGCCTGCGGGAGTGCCGCCTGGGACAGCAGCTCGACGATGGCAGCTCGAATATCCGACTGCAGAGCCACGGCCGTCTCCAGATAGCGTTCGTTCTGGATCAACTCGTCCAGCAGGGAGGTGAGGATCCTCTGTTCCTCCCGCGTCTCGTTCCACTCGCCCCACGCTGCGTCGATACCGAATGCGACGAGGATGCTGAGAGCGATGGTGACGCCCTCATAGACACGAGACCGAACCGATTGCCCCTCAGCGATGGGCGGATTCCTCCGTGCTACGCTCCGGAACACCGGGGGTCGTGGTGACACGGCTCTCGTGGCCTGAGCACCGGACCGACCCCCTTCGCTGGGATACGGCAAAACGCCTTCCTGCGCCAGTGTGCTCGCCGGGTTGCACCGAGGGCGACGGACCGGGCGGGGGCAGAGAGGCCATGACGGGGCGCACGCGCGCGCTGGCGTCGTCGGCATCCGGGTGGACCACCGACCTCCGTCCTCATCAGCGACCACGGGGGCGTCGAGGGCACGCCCGAACGCATCAGTCCGAGCAGCCCTCGGCGAGACGCTCCGCGATCGCTCTCACCCTGTCCGTCGGTTCCCTGAGCTTCGGCGTTTCCGACAGGATCGCATAGGCGGCCGTGTACTGGACCCCGGTCCGGCCGTCGCGTCTCTCGTAGACCGCGACGTCGATGACGTCCAGGGCTCCCGTGATCGGCCTCCCTCCACGTAGGATCGCCTGCCGCTCCGCCTTCAGGATCCCGTCCTCGCGCCTGGACTCCACGACCCTGAAGCCATGCTCCACCAGGCGCTCGGTCACGCACCGGTGAACATCGGGCGCCGACATCGGCGACGCGACCGTGAATACCACCGGAACGGGGACCGCGCAGCCGGTCATCCCCAGGCACACCAGGAAGACTCCCCCCACCCATCGTGCCATGCTGGCTTCCCTCCCTTTCCTTGGGTTCCGTAGGCCGGTGGCTCATACCCGCGCCCACCGGACCCTCATGGAAACCTCGTGCCGGGGCCGCAGAAGCTGCTTATATCCTTGTTAGACAAG
>JARRLD010000061.1:0-15189 GCA_037387345.1 Gemmatimonadota bacterium | reverse complement strand
CCTTCCCTTCGTCACCCCACTGACAGCCGACGACGACGGTGCATCTCCCGGATCTGGACATGGGTCTCCAGGACGTGAAAAGGGCCCTCCCCCGTGGGGGGATGGGCCCTGATGACTGCTGTATCCTTTGGGAAAAGCTAGGCTCGAGGTCCGGGGGCGTCAACGTCTGGAGGCCACGGCCGTGCGGGTCCCGCGGGGCGCATGCTCGAGGCTGCCCCCGCGGGATCCCGATCCCGGCCCCGGTGGTGTCATACGGTGGCCAGGGCCTCCTCCCCAACCTGCACGGCCTGAACCTGCAGCTCGATCTTCACATGGTGGCCTACCAGCACTCCCCCGGCCTCGAGGGCCTGGTTCCACGTGAGTCCGAATTCGCGCCGGTCGAGAGAGGTGCTGGCGCTGAAGCCGCTGCGCCTGCCTCCCCACGGATCCGTGCCAGTGCCCCCGAATTGGGCGTCCAGAATCACCTCCCTGGTCACGCCACGGATGGTCAGGTCGCCCACCACCCGAAAGGAGTCACCGGGCTCCGAGATGGCACCTTCCACCCGGCGACTCCGGAACGTGATGGAGGGATGACGGTCCGCGTCGAGGAAGTCGGCGGCGCGGAGGTGCGCGTCACGGTCTTCCACTCCGGTGTCCACGCTGGCCGCTCCAATGGTTACATCGACGGAAGAGTTCTCCGGTGTCTCGGCGTCCAGGTCGACGGTCCCCTCCAGGTCGGTGAACTGGCCACGAACCGTGGTGAACATCATATGCTTCACTGAGAACTCGACCTGCGAATGGGCGGTATCGAGGTTCCAGATCGTTCGACTCATGGTGACATTCCTTCCTTTGTTGGGATTCACATCTTGGCCGTGAGAATACAGCTCAAGTGTGAATATTTTAATATCGTAGTATTGTGCCGTCAAGTGGTAGGGTGGGCCAACGGTCTCCGCCGGGCGACCGGACGGTCGTGGCAGAGGCTGGGGGTGGAGTGGGGACGGAGGCGGGGTCCGAGTCCCCCGCGTGATCAGGTCGCCGCAGCCCGGTCCAGAAGTCCCGCGCTCGCCAGGATCTTCCGAATCTCGTCCCGCTGTTCCTCCGGCGGGGCCATCAGCGGCGGGCGGGGCAAGCCTCCATGCAATCCAAGGAGATCCAGGGCCACCTTTACGCCCGGCACCCCCATCCCACCCACGACGCGGGTGTGCACCGGCGCGATGACTTCCTGTGCCCTCCCGGCATCGGCTTTCCGGTCCTTCGAGAAGGCCAGGGACACCTCGGCGGCGGCGGCGGGAGCGAGGAGGCCGACCGCCACGATCCCTCCCACCGCTCCGATCTCGAGCCCGCCGTACAGGATGGAACCGGCCCCGACCAGCACCTGAAACCCCTCGACGCACTGTTCCACGAGCTCGCCCACCTGCTCGAGATTCCCACGGGAGTCCTTGATCCCCACGATGTTCGGGTGCCTGGACAGCTCGGCGACCACGGCGGTGGGAAACTCCAGCGTGGAAAGCCGCAAGGGTACCTGATACACGATGACGGGGATGGGCGAGGCGTCCGCCAGCCGCTTGTAATGGTCGACGAGGGCCCGCGGGCTCATTGCACCCCTGTAATAGGCCGGCGGCTTCACCAGCACCGCATCGGCCCCCAGCTCCGCCGCCCGGACCGACTCGGCGATCACATGCCGGGTCGCCTCCGCGTTGGTACCCACGAGCACGAGGCGATCCTCGGGAACCACGTCCCGGGAGGCCTCGACGAGGGCCTCGAGCTCACGAGGGCTCAGCAACACGGACTCGCCGGTGGAGCCGGCGATCAGGATCCCTGCGAGCGGGTGCTCGAACCAATGCCGCAGGTTCGAGCGGAAGGCGACGACATCCACATCGCCGGTCACCGGATCGAACGGCGTGGTGACCGGAAGGAAGGTACCGCGAAGATCCGGGGTCATGGTCTAGGCGCCTCCGCCCCCGTAGAAGTGCCCGACATCGTCGCCACGGACATCGCCACCGGCACTGGAGGATTGCGTGCTGCTGGTTCCGAACATGTTCATCTTCAGATCGAAGTCTGTGGGGTTGTTGGCCGCCGCCTTGGCCAGCTTGAAGTCCACGATGTCGCTTCTCACCAATTCCATGAGATGCTGGTCGAAGCTCTGGGAGCCGTAGTGATCCTTCCCCTCCTCCACGAGCTCGAAGATCTCGTCCAGACGGTTGGGGTCGCGGATGCAATCCCGAATGGTCGCCGTGACGGGCATGATCTCCATGGCAGCCACGCGGCCGCCTGTCTTGCGCTGGAGCAGCCGCTGGCTGATCACCGCCTGCAGGGACTCGGAGAGTCTGATTCGGATCATCTCCTGCTCGTTGGGATCGAAGACGGCAATGATGCGGGAGATGGTCTGGACGGCGTTCTTCGTGTGGAGCGTCGAGATCACCAGGTGTCCCGTCTCCGCCGCCTTGAGCGCGGTCTCGATCGTGATCTTGTCCCGCATCTCGCCGATGAGAATCACGTCCGGGTCCTGCCGGAGAACGGCCCGGAGTCCCGTGGCGAAGGAATCCGTGTCCGTGCCGATGTCCCGCTGGGAGATGGAGCACATGTTGTCGCGGTGGAGGAACTCGATGGGGTTCTCCAGCGTGACGACGTGCAGGCGCTTGTGCTGATTGATCCAGTTGATGATGGCCGCCTGGGTGGAGCTCTCGCCCGAGCCCGTGACCCCGGTAACCAGGATGAGCCCCCGGTCGTGGTCCGCGATGTCCTTGATGATCGGCGGCAGGTCCAGGTCGTCGATGGTGGGGATCTCGAAGGGGATCACCCGCATCACCACCATGGGCGAGCCCCGTTGCCTCATGATGTTCACGCGGAACCGCCCCACGCCGGCCATGCCCCACGAGCAGTCGTAGTCCAGGAGCGTGTCGAAGAACTGCCGATCCCGTTCGTGGGGGATCAGCTTCAGGGCGATGCTCTTCACCTGATCCGCATTGAGCTTCTGCTGGGTCAGGGGCACGAGGTCACCGTAGACGCGGGCCCGGATCACGTCTCCCGTCTTGATGTGGATATCGCTGGCCCCGCGCTCGATCGCGGCCTTGAACAACTCCTGCATGGGTCCTCCTCTGTGCCGGTGACGCCTCGGCTAAGATACTACGCTCGACCGACGGGGCCCACGTCGATATCACGGGACAGCGCGTCCCTCCACTCGAGACCCATGCGCTGCCGCACCTCTCCCATCGTGTGAGCCGCGATGGCCCGCGCCTTCTCCGCCCCCTCGTCGAGAATGCGGCGGACCTCCTGGGGGTTGGACCGAAAGTGTGCCGCCCGCTCCCGGAAGGGTGCAAAGGCCGTCGCCACGTTCTCGGACAGGATCCGCTTGCAGTCCACGCACCCGCGGGTCGCGGCCCGACACTGGGTCGCGATGTCCTCCAGCTGGACCGCGTCGGCGAAGTGGCGGTGCAGGGAGTACACGTTGCACACCTCCGGGCGACCAGGATCGTCACGCCTGACTCGCTGGGGGTCCGTGACGGCGGTTCTCACCTTGGCCCAGACCTGATCCGGTTCGGCAAGGATGCCCACCGTGTTCCCCAGGGACTTGCTCATCTTCGCGTCCCCGTCCAGCCCCAGGATCTTGCCCGCCTCGCCGATGATGGCCTCCGGCTCCGGGAATACCTCTCCGTAGGCCGCGTTGAACTTCCGGGCGATATCGCGTGTCAGCTCCAGATGCTGCCGCTGATCCTCACCCACCGGAACGGCCTCCGCCTTGTACAGCAGGATATCGGCGGCCTGCAGGATGGGGTAGTTCAGAATCCCGGCAGGCACCGACTCGAACCGCTGGGCCTTGTCCTTGTACTGGGTCATGCGCTCCAGGTCACCCACTGGGGTGACGGCGTTGAACAGCCACGCCAGCTCGGTGTGCTGATGCACGTCGGACTGGACGAAGATGATCGCCCGATCCGGATCCAGTCCCACGGCCAGGTAGCTCACGGCGAGGTCGAAGACGTTCGCCGGCATCTCCTTCGGATCCCCGCCGGCCGTGATGGCGTGGTCGTCGACGATGCACCAGATGCAGTCGTACTCCTCCTGCATCTCGACCCATCGCTTGAGGGCGCCGAGGTAGTTGCCGAGGTGGGCCTCGCCCGAGGGTTGCATGCCGCTGAAGATACGCTTCCTGCTGCCGGCCTTCGAAGTGTCACTCATGCCATCGGTTCGCTTCCGCGCGGTCTTCCACGCTCGTTGGTCCGTCATCCGGAGGCCGCTAAGTTAGCGGGCCCCGCCACGGCACGGGACCCTCCCCCACAACCCCAGCCAGGAGTCACCCCTCGTGGACGAGCTCACCCGCGTCGCTCTCGCTGCCGCGGACGCGGCCGCGGCCATCCACCGGCGTGACCGGGGCCGGGTGGTCCTCGAGGCGGCCTCGGCGAAGGGACGAGCGGACTACGTCTCCCTCACCGACATGGACGCCCAGCGGGCCGCCCTGGAGGTCATCCGCTCCGTCTACCCGGATCACGGGATCCTCGCCGAGGAAGATCCCCGCCCCCTCCCCGAGCGCATCGCCGAAGGCGACGGCTCACCCCTGTGGGTGGTGGATCCCCTGGACGGAACCGCCAACTTCCTGCACGGTCACCCACAGCATGCGGCCTCCGTGGCCGTAACGATGGACGGACGCCCCGTGGCCGGCGCGGTCGTGTGCGGCCCGACGGGAGAACGCTGGTGGGCGGGCCGGGGTCAGGGCGCGTTCAAGTCGGGCACCGCCATCCGTGTCTCTCCCGCCCGGCCCCTCGAGGACGCCCTCGTGGGCACGGGCTTTCCCTTCAAGCGGCTGACGGAGCTGCCACGCTACCTGGCGCAGCTCGGGCGTGTCCTCTCGGCATGTTCGGGGGTGCGGCGGGGCGGCGCCGCTTCCCTGGATCTCTGCTACCTGGCCCAGGGTTCGCTGGACGCCTTCTGGGAGCTCATCCTCAACCCCTGGGATTTCGCGGCGGGTTGGATCATCGTGGAGGAGGCCGGGGGCGTGCTCACGCGCCTGGACGGCCACCCGCTGACGCTCGCAGAGACCACGGTCAGGGGGGCCAACGGCCCGGTACTGCTCGAGGCCCTGGCCGACGTGGTCGGGACGACGTAGGTGCCCCCAAAACGCACCGGCGACCCGGGGGATGCCCCGGGCCGCCGGCTGCCAGCGTCTCTCCCCCGGAGCCGAGGGTCAGCCTGCCTGGATCGCGATCTTGCGGCCTTTGGCCTCCGCCAGCTTCGGCATGGTGATCCTGAGGACGCCCTTGTCGAAGCGGGCCTGGATGTCCTCGGCCTTCACGGTCCTGGGCAGCGTGAAGGTCCGCTGGAAGGACCCATACCGCCGCTCCCACAGGTGGTAGCGCCGCTCCTCGTCGCCCTCGGTCCGCTCCTCGTTCTTCTCGCCACTGATGCAGAGGACGTTGTTCTCCAGCTCGATGGAGACGTTGTCTTCCGTGAGCCCTGGGAGCTCGGCGGTGAGAACGAGCTCATCCGTGGTCTCCTCGACGTTCACGGAAGGGACCCAGGTGCCTCCGTTGGTGCCGGTGGACAGGGGAGACTCGTCGAAGAAGCGCGCGAGCCGGTCGGAGACCTCCTCGAGGTCCCTCCAGGTTGACAGGCCGGGGTTCCGCAGGGTGTAACGCGTGATGGCCATGGTTTCCTCCTTCCTCTTCATGCCGGTGTGCGTGGTTCGTGTGATGCTCGGGTCGGCACCCACCGTGCCTGTGCCGGCCCGTTCCGATTCTCGCCGCCAGGAGGTTGCAACCGCCGTGCCAGACGAGAGGAAGGAAGAACCTGTCAAAGTGATTGGTCGCAACGGGTTACACACACATCACCCTGCCGATTCGACAGGCTCGCCGGCGTCGATCTGTCAAAGCGGCAAACCGCCCGGCCGCGACCCCGGCGAGTCAGCTTCACGTCGTTGCACCGAGGTGTCGCGGAGTTGGCGCCGACGCTCAGGTGTGAAGGGACAGGGCCAGTCGTGCAGCCCCCAGGGCCGGGTCGAGGGGCCGTTGGAGCGGACGGATGAGATGCCTCTCGAGGGCGGTCTCCACGCTCTCTCGGAGAGGCCTTCCCGGCTCGATGAGCCCGCCGCTCAAGGCCACCGGCGGCGCGGTCGACCATGGACCGAGATTCTCCAGCAAAGTAAGGACGTGTCCCTCGAGCTCCTCCACGGCACGCTGGACGATCTCCTGGGCGATGCCGTCCCCGGAGCGGGCGGTGTCCACCACCAGGGGCGCGAGGCTGGCGACCTCGGAGCGCTCGGCCTCGTTGATCCACCCCACGAGGTCGTCGGCCCGATGCAGCCGCAGGTGATCGAGCACCCGCTCCTCGAGATCCGTCGCGGGCGCCCGTCCATCGGCGTGCCGGGTCACCCGGCGCAGCGCCTCTCTGCCGATGGCGTAGCCGCTCCCCTCGTCTCCGATGTGGTGTCCCCAGCCGCCGACGCGCCCTTCGCGCCCGTCCTCGGCCCGCCCCCAGGCGATGGATCCGGTCCCGGCGACGAGGAGGACGCCCGGACCGTCGGAGAAGGCGTCGTGGAACGCGGCCCGCACGTCGGTGTCCACCCGCACGCTCGCGCCCACGCTCAGGCGCCCCAGCTCCAGCTCCACCGCGTAACGGGCAGCCTCTCTTCCGGCTCCGGAGAGGCCGGCCCATACCACATCGGCTGGCAGGGACCTGCCTACGACCCTGGCAGCCGCGGAACAGACATCTCGGACGGCCCGGGCCGCCCGGTCAGGCTCACGTGCGTTGGCCACGGCCGCCGCCCCGGACGCCCGTCCCAGCTCTCGACCTTCGACGTCCAACAACACGGCACGCGTGCCGGTACCCCCTCCGTCCACCCCGATGAAGAAGGAGCTCACGGGGCTCTCCGCGGGAGCTGTCCCAGCACCAGCCCCACCACGAAGGTCACGACCGTCCCCACCAGCGCGTACCACGGCCAGGACATGGCGTCACGCAGGAGCGTGACCACGCCGATCCCCACCGCCATCCCGATGACGGCCGCACCCTGCCCCGGTCTCCGGGTGAGCACCCCCAGCGCGAACGCACCCAGGAGTCCCCCGTACACCAGCGATGCGATTCCAAGGGCCACCTCCACCGCCGTCGTGCCCCGAGACAGGGGGATGAACGCGATGGCGCCCGCGATGAGGAGCGCTGCCCACATCAGGGTGAACAGGCGGCCTGCCCGGAGGATGCGCGCGTCGTCCCCCTCGGCTCCCGTCAGCGGCGCCCAATAGTCGTACGCGGTCGCGGAGGCCAGCGAGTTGATGGAGGACGACAGGGATGACATCGCTGCGGCGAAGACGCCGGCGATGAGGAGCCCGGTGATTCCCGGTGGCAGCTGCTGTACGATGAAGAGCGCGAAGATCTCGTCGGAGCGCTCGAAGGCGCGCCCCTGGTAGAAGGCCCACAGCCCCAGGCCCACCCCGAGGAAGACCACGAACTGACCGATGACCGCCACGCCGCTCCCCACCAGGGCCCGTTGGCTCGACCGCAGATCCCGACAGGTGAGGAGGCGCTGCACGATGAGCTGATCGGTGCCGTGGGAAGCCATGGAGAGGAAGCCGCCCCCCAGGATGCCGGCCCACAACGTGTAGGGAGTCATCCGATCCAGCGACAGATCGATTACGGAGAGCTTGCCGGCAGCGGACGCGCTGGTCACGATCTCGCCCCAGCCTCCCGGGACGAGCCCCTGCAGGGCGACGGCGGCGGCCAGGGCACCCCCGAGGTAGAGGACCATCTGCATCACGTCCACCCAGACGACGGCCTTGATCCCTCCGAAGTAGGTATAGATGACCGTCAGGATCCCGATGACGGCAATGGAAGCGGGATAGGGCCACCCGGTGATGAGAGCCAGCGGAATCGCCGTGGCGAAGAGACGGACGGAATCAGCCAGAAGGCGCGTCACCATGAAGATGGCCGACGTGAACCGCCGGGTGCCCTGACCGAACCGTGTCGCCAGGAGCTGATAGGCCGTGGTCAGCTCTCCGCGGTAGTACGCCGGCAGCAGGACCAGCGCCACCACGGTCCGGCCCGTCAGGTACCCGAGCGTGAGCTGGAGGAAGGTCATGCTTCCCAGGTACGCGACGCCGGGGATGCTCAGGAACGTGAGCGTGCTGGTCTCCGTGGCAACCACGGAGAGCATGACGGCGCCCCACGGCAGGGACCGGCTTCCCAGGAAGTAGTCCGTACCTCCCTTCTGCCCCCGGCCCAGCCACGCCCCCCACGCGGTGGTCGCCGCGAGGTAGACCACCAGGACGACGAGATCGAGGGTGGTGAATGCCGTCATGGCACCCTACGACCCCTGGCCGAGCGTGGCCGTGGGAATGGCGGTGGCCTTCAGCCGTTTCCCTCCCGCGAGGACGACGAACGCCTCCATGGCGAAGTAGGCCGGCAGCCCCAGCGACCGCAGCAGCTCGGCGGTGCCCCGGTTGCGGTCCTCCACCCGCTGCCAGAACTCCCTCGGATCCGGCCCCGGGAAGGGCGCCACGTCCTTCTGCGATTGGTGCTTGAATATGGCCAGGATCTTTCGGCTCAGCTCCTCGGCCGACAGGGGCACCAGCACGTTCGCCTCGGTGAGTGACCATTCCTGCCATGCGCCCCGGTACAGCCAGAGCTCGGGCTCACGACCTTGCCAGACCTCCAGGGCTCGGTTTACGGCCTCCAGGCATTGCCGGTGGGTCCCGTGTGGGTCCGACAGGTCTCCCGCGGCGAAGACGATGGCGGGCTCGACCTCCTTGAGGACCTCGAGGGTGGCCGTGACGTCCGCTTCGCCGATGGGATCCTTCCGGACCTTCCCCGTCTGATAGAAAGGGAGATCCAGAAACCGGGCGTTCCGCTTCGACAGGCCCACCGCCTCCAGCGCGCTCACGGCCTCCGTCTCGCGGATGATGCGCTTCAGATCCTGGACGGCCCCCACATCCACGTCCCCCGGCGACTTGGAGCCCAGATCGAGCTCGACGGCCCGGATCTCGTCCGCCAAGGCCGCGTCCCGCGCCAGATCCAGCACGGCGCGGGCCCGCTGAACGAAATCCAGGAATCGACGCACCTCGTGATCGAACACCGCGATGTTGCCCGACGTCTGGTACGCCACGGTGATGTCGTTGCCGTTCTCCGAGAGCTTCCGGAGGATCCCACCCATGGAGATCACGTCGTCGTCGGGGTGCGGCGAAAACACCACGATGCGCTCGCCGGACGGAAGCCGGCTCCTCCCGCGGATCTTGGCGATGAGCTGATTGAAGACCTGACCGTTGAGGGGACCGGCCGACCCGTGGCGCGCCACCAGGGAGCTCAGATGGTGGTCGCGGTAGTCCTTGGCGGAAAGGTGGAGCACCGGCTTGCCCGTCTGCTCGCTCAGCCAGAGAACGGCCTCCGCCTCGAGGGTCTCGGTCCACTCCACGGCGCCCAGGAGCCAAGGCGTCCGCCGCCGGGTGAGCTCCGCCGCCGCCGCGGGATCAAGGTACACCGTGGCCGCGGCGTGCTCCTGAAGGTAGGTCGCCGCCACATCCGCAGATACGTCGCCCTCCACGGCCCTGCGAACGACGGGGGCCTTGTGCTCGCCCGTGGCGATGAGGACCACCTCTCGGGCGTCGAGGATGGTGGCCACCCCCATGGTCACGGCCTCCGGAGGCACGTTCTCCTCCCCGAAGAAATCCGAGGCCGCGTCTGCCCGGGTCACCGTGTCCAGGTAGATGAGGCGGGTCCGCGAGCCCCGGCCCGAGCCGGGCTCGTTGAAGCCGACGTGTCCGCTCCGACCGATGCCCAGGATCTGCAGGTCGATGCCCCCCGCCTGCCGGATGGACGCTTCATAGGCGTCGCAGTGGGATTCGATCTCGGACCTCGGGAGGTCGCCGCGGGGGATGTGGATCTGGTCCTCGGGGACGTTGACGTGGTCGAAGAGGTTTTCCCGCATGAACCGGTGGTAGCTGTGCACGCTCCCCGGGTCCATCGGGACGTACTCGTCCAGGTTGAACGTCACCACGTTGGAGAAGTCGAGGCCCTCCTCCCGGTGATGGCGGATGAGGTCCCGATAGATCCCGATGGGGGTGGAGCCCGTCGCGAGACCCAGAACGGCCGTGCGCCCCTCTTCGGCCCTCGATCGGATCAGGGACGCGATCCGACCGGCCACCTCCCGTGCGATGGCCTCGTGGTCCTCCAGGACTCGTACCGGGATCCGCTCCAGCCGGCGGAAGGCGCCATCGGCGCTCGTCACGGGTGCCTCCCGTGAGAGCGACGGTCCAGGAAGCCTCCGGGAGTCCTCACCGGGCATCCTCCCTCCTGCGGACGGGTCGGTCGGCGATGGCCTGGACCGCCGCGTCGGCCACCGCCCGGCGCAGCGGCACGTGCTTCTGATTGTCCCGCGTGGGATGCACCCGATTGGTCAGGAGGATCACCCACAGGTCGAGCTCCGGGTCCATCCAGATGGACGTGCCCGTATACCCCGTGTGGCCGAATGCGCTGGACGTCACCCAGTCGCCGCCGGACGATCGCTCCGAGGGAGTATCCCATCCCAGCGCGCGGCTCGAGGTCTCGTCGTAGCGCCGGGTGAACATGGCCAGCACCGCCGGATCGAGGAGATCCACGTCGTCGGGTCGGGCCACCGGACACGGCTCGCCGGGCACGTCCCCGGGAACGCAGGCGGGGGCCACCCCATCGTTCAGCATCATGCGGGCGAAGACCGACAGGTCCGTCGCGGTGGAGAAGAGCCCGGCGTGTCCGGCGACTCCGCCCATGGCGTCGGCGTTCTCGTCGTGCACACGACCCCAGACCATCTCGTGTCGCCAGACCGTGTCCATCTCGGTGGCCGCGATCCGTGCCTTGAGCGCGGCGGAGGGCCGGTAGCCCGTCTCCATCATCCCCAGAGGTCCGAAGACCCGTTCCTCGAGGAACTGGTCGAGAGTCAGCTGCGTGACCTCCTCCATGATCCACGCCAGGGTCATGACCCCGATGTCGGAGTATGCTGTACGGGCCCCCGGCTCGTACTCGAGAGGCTCGTCCGCCGCCGCATCCTTGTAGGCCTGGACGCCTTCGAGATCGAAGAACCAGCGTCGGAAGGGTGGCAGCCCCGACCGGTGCAGCAGCAGCTGCCGCACAGTCACCTGCTCCTTGCGTGCGTCCCCCCTGGACCACCAGGGCAGGTAGGTCACGACCGGCGCGTCCAGATCCAGGCGGCCCTCCTGAACCAGGATCATGGCGGCTGTCGTGGTGCCCACGACCTTCGACACCGAGGCAAGGTCGAAGATGGACGTGGGAGTCACGGGCCGGCCGCTTCCCCAGGCCAGCTCACCATAGCCCTCCAGCTTGACGAGCCGGCCGTGCCGGCCGACGGACACGGCCGCTCCGGATGCCGCCGAATCCGCCAGGGCCGCCCGGATCAGGTCATCGACGCGCGCCAGAGCCGTCGCCGACATGCCCACAGTCTCGGCGGGGGCCAGCGGCTGGATGCGCCCGGCATCGCTCCGTCGCGAGGCCCGATCGGCGATCCCGGCGGCCACCAGGGGATCCTCCACGGCAACGCGGGGCGCGAAGTCCGCCACCTTGGGCCGGTCGAGCCCGTGCCCCACGTCGTAGTACGGCGGCAGCGGGATGGGGAGGCGACCCGAGATCGCCTCCTCGCCGAAGAGGGCACGGAGCGCCGCCCTCTGGGAGACCTCCCGGTCGCCCCACGCCACGAGGTAGCTCCCCACCGCGGGAAACGCCGAGAGCAGGTAGGGATTGCCGAAGGAGATCAGCACGGCGGGCTTCGTCGCCACGGCGCTGTCCACCAGGGTCCGAAGGCGTTCGGACGCCAGCTCGGGTCCCGATCCCGCGGAAGGCCGAATGTAGGCGCTCACGATCACCCGGTCGGCCTGGTCCAGGGCGGCGGCTGCCTCCGCGTAGGCGCTGCTGTCGCTCCGCTCGTCCAGGGTCAGGGTCCGGAGCGCCAGCACCCGCTCCGAAAGGGCCGCCCCGAAGGCCCGGCCGGCCCACAGCGCGTTGGAGCGGGCGTAACGGATATGGAGCAGGCGGCCCACGGCCTCGGAGCGCATGGGCAGCTGCCGCTCCTCGTCCCGGACCAGCGTGACGGACCGGACCGCCGCCGAGTCGGCGAACGCCAGGTGCGGACCCGAGCCCACGACCTCCGCCACCCTCTGCAGAGACGTGGTCCGGCTTCGCTGTAGCCCGAGGCGGGCCTTCAACGTCAGGATCCGCCGCACCGATGCGTCCACGCGCTCGCGGGTCAACCGGCCGGATTCGACGGCCGCCACCACCGCATCCACGGCAGTAGGCACCTCCTTCGGTGACAACAGCACGTCCGCTCCGGCCTCCAACGCCCGCACACACGCTTCTCCGATCCCGAACGCCTCGGTGATGGCTCCCATCGTCATGGCATCGGTGAAGAGGAGCCCATCGAATCCCATGTCTTCCCGGAGAAGCCCCGTCAGCACCTCGGGAGCCAGGGTGGCCGGGGGTGAGCCAGCTCCCAGCAAGCCCGGCATCTGCACGTGGGCAGTCATGATGGCGTCGACACCCTCGGCTATGGCCCTGCGGAAGGGAAGCAGCTCCACGCGTTCGAGGCGCTCCCGATCGGCCTCCACCACGGGCAAGCCGACGTGAGAATCCACGCTGGTGTCCCCGTGTCCGGGGAAGTGCTTCCCCGTGGTGAGGGCGCCTCCGTCCCTGGCCCCTCGAATGAAGGCGGCTCCCAGACGAGCAACCAGCTCCGGATCAGCTCCGAAGGAGCGCGTGGCAATGACCGGATTGTCCGGATTGGAGTTCACGTCCAGCACCGGCGCGAACAGGAAGTGGACTCCTACCGCTCGGGCTTCCACGGCGGTGATGCGCCCGTACTCGTACGCGAAGCGCTCGTCTCCGATGGCACCGAACGCCATGGTGGGCGGGAAAGCCGTGCCCCCACCCTGTGGCAGCATGGACGGAAGCGCGTACGCCCCGTTGATCCGCATCCCCGGGCCCCCGTTCTCGAAATCCGCTCCCACCAGGAGGGGCACGGGAGCCAGCTCCTGCAGGGCGTTGAGCTTGGCCACATAGGAATGGGGAAGTCCGATGCTCGGCGACACACCGCCGATGCCGTCCTCCACCACCCATCGCTCCAGAGGCTCGAACTCCGGCGCTGAGGGAGATACGTATCCCCCGGGGATCCACTCGATGACGAGCTGTCCCACACGCTCTCGGAGTGTCAGCGAATCCAGGGTCTCCTCCACCCAGGCCCTGGCTGGCTCGTCGAGGGTTCGTCGGATGGCTGCTGTTGGGACCGCAGGCTCCCCCGTCCCCGTCCCGCCACACGAAGCGAGGACGACGACGGCGGCGAGGCTCGGGACGTGGGTATACTTCCGCATGTTATCCGCCGGTCAACGCTTCCTTCCTGGGGAGCCTGATCCCGTCACCGATCTCGGCGAAGCCCGGAATGCGGGTCGGCGTACGGCCCTGGATCTCCAGCTCGCCGAGGATGGCTCTGGCCGCCGCTCGCTGACTCGCCTCCGCACCGCTCCAGGCCAACAGATACGCCTGGACCTCCGGGAACTCGGTGATAAGGTAGGGATTGCCGAAGGATATCACCATGTGGGGAATGCCCAGATCCCCGAGGGCCTGCACGAATTCGGAGACCTCTTCCGGCAGGGCCACCGATCCGGAGTAGGAGACCGCGGTCACGTAGGTGCTCACCACGACGAGCGCCGATCGACGGGCCCGGGCGAGCACCTCGTCGGACAGCTGCGACAGGGAGCTCGGGTCGACGTCGACGGTGGCGAGGCGCGGATACGTCTGGCGAAGGCGACGGTTGAAGTAGCGTCCGGCGAGGACGTCGGAGGTGCGCCGGTAATTGACCGAGAGCACCCGGGCGGTGCTCGTTCCCAGAAGCGGCAACAGGTTGTTGCCATTCCGCAAGAGCACGAGGGACTTCTCGGCGATCTCGTCGGCCACCTGGGTGTGCGCCGGCGTGCCGACCCTGCGGGGAATCTCGGTCAGGTCCACGGTACGCTCCTCGTGGAGGCCCAGCGACTCCTTGGCCTCGAGGAGACGGAGCACGGCGTCGTCGATCCTCTCCTCCGGGATCCGTCCCTCGCATACCGCGTCGAGGATCGCCTTCAGGGCACCCGGAACCGAAGGAGGCATGAGGATGACGTCCGCCCCTGCCTCCACCGCACGCACCGACGCCTCTCCCGCGCCCAGCCGGCCTGCCACCGCTCGCATGTCCATGGCATCGGTGAACACGAGCCCCTTGAAGGCCATCTCACCACGCAGGAGGCCGGTGAGGACGGCAGGGGACAGCGTGGCGGCGTCGCCGTTTCCCCCGTTGACGGCGGGGACGGTGATATGCGCCGTCATCATCGCACCCATGCCGGCGTCGATGGCGGCCTGGAATGGCCGGAGCTCCACCGAGTCCATGCGCTGACGTGACGCCTCGATCACGGGTAGCTCCAGGTGCGAATCGACGCCCGTGTCGCCGTGTCCGGGAAAGTGCTTTCCCGTGGCGATGGCCCCGTGATCCTGGACCCCCCGCCCGAAGGCCGCCCCCATCGGGGTTGGAGTTCACGTCGAGCACGGGAGCGAAGGGCACGTGGATTCCGACGGCCCTGGCCTCCAGCCCGGTGATCCTCCCCATCTCGTAGGCGAGCCCCGGCTCCCACGTCGCGCCTACGGCCATCAGCGACGGAAAGTCGGTGGCTCCGCCGAGCTCGATGATGCCGGGCATGAACACGGCCCCCCGCATCCTGAAGCCCGCGCCCGTCTCCAGGTCCGCCGCGACGAGGAGAGGGACCTTGGCGTGTCGCTGGAGGTCGTTGATCTTGGCGGCGACTTCCGTTGGAGAGCCCACGGACATGATCACCCCGCCGACCGCCTCATTCTCGACCAGCCGGGAGATCCGGTCGTGGCTGGACGAGCCCTCGGGGGCGAAGTCGCCGATGACCCACGGCATGAGCATCTGACCGACCTTCTCCCGGAGGCTCAGCTCGGCGAGCGTCCGCTCGGCCCAGGAGCGGGTATCCGGCTCCGGATCCACCGCCGGCGCCGGCTCCGCGGGGACGGCCTCTGCCGCCGGAACCTCCGGCGCCACCTCCGCGCCCGGCGACGGTGCCGGCGCAACGGAGGTGCCGGACCTGGCACACGAGAGACCCGACGCCACCAGCGCGAGCAGGACGCTCCGGAGCACCGGGAGCGGAACGGGGAGGTGGGGGACGATCCGGCGGTCCGGCATGGTTGAGCGGATTCCTGTGTTTGGGG
>JARRLD010000060.1:0-21103 GCA_037387345.1 Gemmatimonadota bacterium | reverse complement strand
CCGGACGGGACCGAGCCCGTGGTGGAGGGCACGGTGCGCCCGGTCGGCGACCGTTCCCACACCTGAGATCGCGAGGGGGATGTGGGCGATCCTGCTCGGAGCGACTGGCTGGGGGTCCTGGGCCTTCGGGGCGGCACGTACTGCGTCCGGGGCGCTGCAACGGACGGCTCCACATACTGCGCGGGACGCCGAAGCGGAGGCTGGCGCGTGCGCACCAGGGGAGACCATGGCTCTCCGTCGGCGCGCTCCTTGAACTCGAAGCGCGGAACGCCGCGGCGCGGCTGGGCAAATACCACCCTCGTCCCTGCGTACCGATACGCAGGGTAGAAGTACGGATCGTCCCAGATCACCACCCGGTAGGTGGCGCAGACGTAGGTGTACGGATTCCAACTCGAGTAGCTTCGGTATCCGTGACAGTCATAGCAGAGGAACCGGGGGTATTCGTAGTGCTCCCCGACGTCATACGAAATGAAGTCGAGTCCGTAGGGCACGACTTCCCAATCCGGAATCAGCGTAGCCACATAGTCGTCGATGGCGACATAGGGATCTTCGTAGACCGTGCGCCCCACGGGCGTGAGGTCCCATCCCCGGTCGTAGCGATCGTATTCGACCTGACTGAAGTCGAAGGGGACCGGCGAGGCCACCATGAAGAAGTACCCCTTCCCAGGGTATTCATCGACATACCAGTAGGACGACTGGGGAAAGAGCAGACGATAGTCACGCGCGGCCCGGACGAAGTGATCCTCGTCCGGCGCCCGAGGGTGCAGCAGCTTCACCGCCCCGTCGGTGTCGATATGGAAGATGGCCACGTAGGCTTCCGCGGACGTCCGGTAGTACAGGCGAACACGATCGCCTCGCTGCAGCAAAGGCTCTTCTCCCCGGTCCATCCAGATCCGCGCCTCCAGCGCATCACCGGACTCCTGGTCCTGCGCGTGGGCGGCACCGAACCCCACGACGGTGAGCGCCAGCAGGATCCAAACGTGTCGACTGCTCATGATGACTCCCGTATACACAACTCGACACTTCCTGGCGGAGCAGGAGCCGTGCCAGGCCCTGAACCCACTGGTTCCAAGGGCCTTTCGCGTGGATCGTCCCTGTTCGGGGACACCCGGCGACCCTGGGAGGACACGCCCTCCCGTTGAGTGCCGGAGGTGCCTCCGGTAGCTTCCCGGGACGTCCATGTACCAGGATTCGACCACGAACCCGGCGGCCGACAGGCCTGATCTCCTCGACCCTGCCACGCTGTCCCAGCTGGGCGGGATCGAGCTGATCGCCCGTGCGGTGGTGGAAGGTTTCCTCATGGGCCTTCACCGTTCCCCCCACCGAGGCTTCTCGGCCGAGTTCGCCGAGCTCAGAGCCTATCAAGCGGGCGACGACCTTCGGTACATCGATTGGCGGATGTTCGGTCGGTCGGACCGCTATTATGTCAAGCAGTTCGAGGAGGAGACCAATCTGAGAGCGCACCTTCTCCTGGACGTGAGCGAGTCCATGGGATGGAGCTCCCAGCCCTCTACGCTCCCCCCGAAGCTGTGGTACGCCAAGCACCTCGCCGCGGCCATTGCCCTGATCCTCCTTCGCCAGGGTGATTCGGTGGGCCTCGCCGCCTTTCACGACCAGGTGGTCGAGCGTGTGCACGCCCGCGGGGGTCGCCGGCAATTCAACGAGCTCGTGAGGCGAATGCAGCCCCTGACGGCGGGCGGCGGGACCTCCGCGGACACCGCGCTCCGGGATCTCGCGGTGCGCCTGACCCGGCGAGGACTTGTGGTGCTCCTCTCGGACCTCCTCGTCGCCCCGGAGACTACGCGGATGGCCCTACAGTTCCTGCGACATCACGGCCACGAGGTTCTCGTCTTCCACCTTCTGGACCCGGGCGAGCGCGAGCTGCCCGCCGCCTCCGAGGCCCGCTTCTTCGACCCCGAGACGAAAGAGGAGCTTCTGGTGAGCGTTCCCGACATCCGGGCGGAATACCGGCACGCCGTGACCGCCGCCCTCGTCGAATGGGAGCGAAGCCTGAAGCCCCAGGGGATCGACTACCAGGTCGTGGACACCGACCGGCCCCTGTCCGTGGCCCTCCGGGCCTATCTGAAGAAGCGGGAGCGACTGGGATGATGCCCCGCGAGCGGAACGTACCTCCGTGGACGCGCTGAACCCCCTCTTCCTCCTGGCTGGATTGGCGGTGGGAATCCCTCTGTTCCTCCACCTCTTCCACCGGCATCAGGCTCGTCGCGTGTCCTTCCCGGCCCTTCGCTACCTTCAGCGGATGGAGCGGGACCATGCCCGCCGCATCCGGCTCCGGCAGCTCCTGCTGTTGCTGCTCCGTGCCGTCGTGGTCCTCACCCTGGTGGGTGCGGGAGCGCGTCTGTTCCTGAGGGGCGGCGATGTGGCGCACCCCCCCACCGCCCTCGTGATCATCCTGGACAACTCCATGAGCAGTGGGCTGGTGCTGGGGGAGGAGAGGGCCCTGGATCGCCTCGAGGCCCTTGCGCTGCAGAGCCTCGAGGCCGCCAATCCCGACGATCGGGTCTGGGTCGTGCGCAGCGGAGAACCCTGGCTGCCGGCCTTCACGGGCACCCCGGGCGACCTGCGGGAGATCGTGGACGAGACGACCCCTTCGGCGGGCCGTGGCGACCTCACGTCGTCTCTGACCCGGGCGTCGGAGCTCCTCAAAGGAGATCCACCTCCTATCCGATTTGCAGAGCACGTCCTTCGAGGAGTCCACCGTCCAGCCGGCCGGCGACATTCCGGTGGTGATCTGGGCTCCGTCCGAGACCCTCCCCCCCAACCGGGCCGTTTCAGGCGTGCTCGTCGGAGGGGGCCTGCCGCCCCTCCAGGGTCAGCGCTCGGAGGTGTCCGTCTCGGTCTCCTCGCTCCCGGAGGACACGACTCCCGTCTCCGTCCGGGTGGTGGTCGACGAACGCGTCCGGGGCGCCGGAAGCATCCCCCCCGGATCGTCCCTTTCCCTGCTCCTGCCTCCGGCCCCCGCTGGATGGGTCCTGGGGTACGCCGAAGCCGACGCCGACGCCCTCCGAGCCGATGACCGTCGATACTTCGCGTTCCACGCGCGCCCGGCTCCCTCGGCGGGCCTCTTCGGCGAGCCCGGGTTCTTCGTGGCGGAGGCCATTCGGGTTCTCGAAGCCGCCGGCCGTCTCCGTACGGTCCCGGGAAGCGAAGCAGACGCGGTCGTCTCGGCCGGCGGGCTGGGGCTCGACGCCGCCGGGCCGCAAGCTGCCGTGCTCGTCCTGCCCCCAGCCGAGCCCGACTTCCTGCCATCCCTGAATCGGAGGCTCGCCGATGCCGGCATTCCGTGGAGGGCCGAGCGGCAGGGCACATCCGGAGAAGGTCCGCTGTCCGGCACCGTGCTTCCGGAACCCCTTTCGGGGGTCCACATCCTGCGGCGGTATCGCCTGTCGCCCATCGGGCAGCCGGACGCTGCCCATCGGACGTTGGGGCGCGTCGGGGACGAGCCCTGGGCCGTCAGCGGAACGGACGCGTCGGGACGTCGGTACCTCCTGCTCGCCTCGCCCCTGGACGAACGATCCAGCAGCCTCCCGGTTTCCGCTGATATGGTGCGGTTCATGGACTGGGTATTCGGACAGTGGGCTGCGCGAGCCGGCGAAGGCGTGGGGCGCATCGCGGGGCAACCTCTGCCCGCTCCCTACGGCGCCGATCGGGTGCGAACCCCCGGTGGCGAGGAGGTGCCCATCGACGGCACGCGCATGTACTGGGCCACCCGAGAGGCTGGCTTCTATACGTTCCTCGCCGGAGACAGCACCGTGGCGGTCCAGGCGCTCAATCCGCCGGCGTCGGAATCCGTGCTCTCCCCTGACCGTGGCGCGGATCGACCGGCGATGGAGCGGGTGGTGGGATCCGACCTGACCGTCGTCCGGAGGCAGGATCGATGGGTGGGCGCCATCTTCAGAGTCCGCCGGGGCCCGGAGCTCTGGCGGGTGCTCCTCCTGGCGGCCCTCGCGCTCCTCGTGGTGGAAGCGGGAGTGGCTGCCGCCGGCCGCGCGCGCCCCACCGGTGATGCAGCGTCCTCTCCCTGGGAGCCGCATGCCACATCGTGACCCCGTTCTCTCAGCGGTCGCTCGGTGCGGTCCGGTCCGGGACCTGGCCCAGGGTCTGCCCACCCCGGGCGGGCAGACTTCGCTCGGTGGGCTGCACGGATCCGCCGACACGGCGGTTCTGGCGGCGCTCCACCGACTTCGGCCTCGACGCGTCTTCGTGGCCCTCACCTCGGGGCCCCACCACGCATCCGCCACCGAAGCCGATCTGGAGGTGCTCCTCGGAGGACCGGGGGCGTCGACACTGTACCCACAGAAGGAGGCGCTGCCCTACGAGGAGGCGGAACCGCACCTGGAGATCGGAGCGCTCCGGGTGGAGGCGGTCGAAGGGCTTTTTTCCGGCCGCGCCCACGTCGTCGTCACGACCCCCCGGGCCCTGCAGGAGCGCGTGCCCGTCCCCGCCGAGCTGGCCAACCTGCGCCTGACCCTTCGCGTCGGTGACACCCTCGATCTGCAGGATCTCGCCCAGACGCTGTCAGGTCGAGGCTTCGAACGCGTGCCCCTCGTGGAGGAGGTGGGGCAGTTCGCCGTGCGAGGCGGGATCCTCGATCTCTTCTCGGTCGGCGCCGGCGAGCCCGTCAGGGTCGAGCTCTGGGGCGACGAGGTCGCCTCCCTCAGGACGTTCGACATCCTCGACCAGCGATCCGTGACCGAGATCGGCGAGACACACGTCCTTCCGGTGGATTTCGGGCGCGCATCGGAGGATGGTGCCACGGTCTCCCGCTCCCTCCTCGAGGTCATTCCCGCAGACGCCGTGGTCGTCCACATGGGAGAGATCGACGTCGACGGGGAGGTTCGACGCACGTGGGACCGGGTCCGTACGTTCCACGCCGGCCTCGTGCATTCGGGCGCCACGCCGCCCGAGCCTGAAGCGCTCTTCCTGGATCCCGAACGATTCGCGTCCCTGATGCGGGCGCGGCCTGCCGTGCGCCTCACGCGGGGAAGCAGCACGGATCGGAATCTCGCCACCGCTCCCCCTCCGGCGATCGACAGGGACATGGCACGGCTGGAGGAGTACCTCCAGGCGGGGGCCACCCAGGGCGAGGAAACCCTGCTCCTGTGTGACAATGACGGGCAGCTGCAGCGCTTGGAAGAGATCCTTGGTGGGGTCGAGCGGCTGCCCCAGGGCACTCGGCTGGGCATCGGCGCCCTGGCGGCGGGATTCGAGCTCCGAGACTCCTCTCCCCCCCTCCGCGTCCTCACGGACCACGAGATCTTCCGGCGGGCCCGACGGCTGCGTCGTTCCCGGCGGTTTCGGGGCGCGGCAGCGCTTGAGAGCCTCGCCCAGCTCGCGCCCGGTGACTTTGTGGTGCACATGGACCACGGGGTCGGGCAGTTCCTGGGCCTCGAGCACATCGAGGTGGCAGGCGAGGAGTTGGAGGCCCTGGCGATCGAGTACGCCGGCGGTGAGGTCCTGCGCCTGCCCGTGTACCGGCTGGACCTGGTGGAACGCTGGGTCGGGGAGACCGAGGATGCTCGGCCGCCTCAGATCCACCGTATCGGAGGCAGACGGTGGAAAACCCTCAGGCGTAAGACCGAGCGCGTGATCGAGGAGATGACGACCGAGCTCCTGCAGATCTACGCGCAGCGGGCCACCGCCGAGGGACACGCCTTCGAGTCGGACACGCGGTGGCAGAAGGAGATGGAGTCTTCGTTCCTCTACGACGATACGCCGGACCAGCGTCAGGCCGCCGAAGACGTCAAGCGGGACATGGAACGTCCCAGGCCCATGGATCGACTCGTCTGTGGCGACGTCGGGTACGGCAAGACCGAGGTGGCGATCCGCGCGGCCTTCAAGGCCGTCCAGGATGGGAAGCAGGTCGCCGTGTTGGCACCCACGACAATTCTGGTGGAACAGCACCGACACACCTTCGAGGAACGCCTCGCCGACTACCCGGTTCGCGTGGGGGCGCTCTCTCGCTTCCGCTCGGGCAAGGAGTCCGCGAAGATCCTCGCGGGACTGTCGGGCTGCTCATCGTCGACGCGGAGCAGCGGTTCGGTGTGAAGCACAAGGAGCGCCTCAAGCGGATGCGGGCCCTGGTGGATGTGCTCACGCTCACCGCCACGCCCATCCCACGGACGCTCTATCTGTCACTGTCCGGCATCCGGGACCTCTCGCTCATCAGGACTCCCCCCCGAGACCGCATGCCCATCTTTACGCATGTGCTCCCCTGGACCGATCAGATTCTCGTCGAAGCCCTCCAACGGGAGCTGGACCGGGGGGGACAGGCCTTCTTCCTGCACAATCGCGTCGCGACCATCTATACGGTTGCCGACGAGGTCAGAGGCTTGATTCCCGAGGCCCGGGTGGCGGTGGCCCACGGTCAGATGGGAGCCGTCCAGCTGGATGACACCATGCACTCGTTCGTGGACGGCGGCGTGGATGTGCTCGTCTGCTCGTCGATCATCGAGAACGGACTCGATGTGCCCAATGCGAACACGCTGATCGTGGACCGCGCTCACCACTTCGGGCTCGCCCAGCTCTACCAGATCCGGGGGCGCGTCGGTCGCTCGGATCGTCGGGCCTATTGCTACCTCCTGGTTCCCGAGGAGCTTTCCGAGGACGCCGAGCGGCGCCTTCGGGTGCTCGAGCACTACACAGAGCTCGGAAGCGGATACTCCGTTGCTTTGAGGGATCTGGAGCTTCGGGGAGCTGGCAACCTGCTGGGGGCAGACCAATCCGGCTTCGCCCATCAGGTGGGGCTCGAGGCCTATCTGCGCCTCCTGGAGAAGACGGTGGAACGACTGCAGAAGGGTGAGGCCGTCGAGGAATACCCCGATCCGGACGTGTCCCTGTCGGGACCCGCCTACCTGCCGCCGGGGTATGTGGGAGATCCGGGACAGAAGCTGCACCTGTATCGACGTCTTTCCAGAGTGCGCCGGAGACGAGAGGTTGAGGCCCTGGCCGGGGAGATGTCGGATCGGTTCGGTCCGCTCCCGGAGGAGGCCGGGAGGGTCCTGGACGCCTCCGTGCTGAGGCTTCTGGGGCGAGCCGTAGGTGTGGAGCGCATCCTCGTCCGGGACAAGAGCGCCCGCCTGAGCTTCCGGGCGGGTGTGATACCCCGGGTGGCCGCGCTGGAGGAGCCGCTGGCTCGGCGGCAAGTGGAGGTCGAGGTAAGGAGATTGGATCCCCTCTCGCTCGTGCTCCACCGGATTGGCGCGACGTCCATGACGGAAACGGTCATGGCGGCTCTGGAGGCCCTCCACTCCGACGTGGCAGAATCATGAGATACGCGAGGCAACCCCAATGAGCTGGGAGCTCCGAGGAGACCCGACGCGATGAACAAGCCGTGGACCTTGCCGGCTCTGGCCGGACTGATCTTCCTGGCAGCCTGCTCCGATCAGGACCGGAGCGAAGGCGTGGTCGCCAGGGTGGGAGACCAGGAGCTTACGGTGGATCAGGTCGTGGACCTGCTGGTGGACCAGGAAGATCTGCCCAATCAGCGGGAGGTTGTCGTCGAGCTCGCGAATCTGTGGGTGGACTACACGCTGCTCGCACAGGCGGTCGCCAGGGACAGCACGCTCTCGGACCTGGACCTCGAGCCCCTGATCCGGGAGCAGATCGAGCAGGCGCTCATCTTCCAACTCCGTGATTCGGTCATTCAGGTCGACACGGTCGTGTCCGATGATGAGCTCCGTGACCGATACGCGCGGGAGGCTCCCGGCGCCACGCTGACGGCCCGTCACATTCTGCTCCCCTTCCCCCCCGCCGGCAGTCAGGAACAGCGGGACTCTGTCCGCGCCCAGCTGCAGACCCTTCGCGAGCGGGCGATGGCGGGGGAGAGCTTTGCGGACCTCGCTCGGCGATTCAGCCAGGATCCGGCCACGGCGCCTCAGGGTGGAGACCTGGGCTCCTTTTCCCGCGGCGACATGGTGAAGCCCTTCGAGGATGCCGCGTTCGCGCTGGAGCCGGGCGAGATCAGCCAGGTGGTGGAGACGCCGTACGGATTCCACCTCATCCAGGTTACGGATCGGGAAGCTCCGGACTTCGCGGCGGTCCGGGACGCCTACCGCAGTCGCGTGCAGACCGAGCGCACGCGGCAGGCCGAATCCACCTACGTCGCCGGATTGGAGGAGCGCGCGGCCCCCACTACGGCGGAAGAAGCTCTCGAGGTGGTGAAGGAGGTGGCGCGAGATCCCTCGGCCAGGCTCTCGGGCCGGGCCGCTCGACGCTCGCTGGTGTCCTTCGACGGTGGGGCCTTCACGGTCGGAGATCTGCAGTTCTTCCTGCAGAGCCAGGATCGACAGTCCCGTGACCGTGTGGCCGCCGCGCCGGACGAGCAGCTGGAGGAGCTTCTGAGCGGGCTGGTACGCCGAGAGCTGCTCGTGGCGGAGGCCAGGGCGGTCGGACTGGAGCCTCCGCGGCAGCAGGTGGATTCCCTGGTAGCCGGAGCCGTGAAGGAACTGCTGCAGGTCGCCGAGGACATCGGACTCAGGGAGCTGGACCGGGCGCCCGGAGAGGGCCTCGGGCCGGCCATCGCCCGGGCCGTCAACCAATCGCTCATGGACGTGCTCACGGGAGCCTCGCCGGTGTTCCCCCTCGGCCAGATCAGCTTTCAGCTACGACGACAGGCCTCGTGGACCATCTTCGAAGACGGGAGTGGGATCGGCCAGGTCATCCTGGAGGTGGGCCGCATCCGCTCGACCAGAGGGACGGCGCCCATCGACACACTTCCGAGCGCGCCGGACACGGGCCGGGACCCGAACCCCGGCAACTGAGCCGGAACCCCGTGGATCACAGGGTTTAGGAGGGGGCGAGCGGGGTCCTCCACAGGACCCCGCTCCCACGTGACACCGACGGATCATGGCATGACATCACGCACATTGCTCCTGGCTCTGACCGCCCTGGCTCCTCTGAGCCCTCCGCTGAGGGCCCAGGTTACCGATCCCGAGGCGGATGTGGTGGATCGGGTGATGGCCATCGTGGGCGACTCGGCGATTCTCCTGACTCAGGTTCGAGAGGAGATCGAACGGATGCGTCTGCAGGGAGCCACGATCCCCACGGACCCGACCGCGATGGCCAGCTTGGAGAGCGAGGTCCTCGATACGTGGGTCAATCGGGTCCTGGTCCTTCAGGCCGCCGCTCGGGACACCCTCATCGAGGTGGACGAGGACCGGGTCGAGGAGATCGTGAGCGGCGAGATCGAACAGCGTGCAGAGCAGTTCGGTGGTCAGCCCGCCCTTCAACAAGCCCTGGCTCAAGAGGGGCTCACCATCGCCGCCTATCGGGAGATCCTCCGCGGTCAGGTGCGGCAGGAGCAGATTCAGCAGCTCTACATGCAGCGCGCCCTCCAGGACGCGCCTACCGTCGAGGTGAGTGAGGATCAGCTCCTCGAGGCGTTCCAGCAGGCCCGCGGACAGCTCCAGCAGCGTCCGCAAATGATCTCCTTCGCCCAGGTCGTGTTGATTCCCGAACCTTCGGACTCGGCCTGGGAGGCGGCACGTGCCCGCGCGGCCGAGCTCTTGGAGGAGATCCGTGCCGGAGCGGATTTCGCCGAGCTCGCCCAGGAGTACTCACAGGATCCCGGCAGCGCCGAGCAGGGGGGCGACCTGGGGTGGTTCCGACGCGGTGACATGGTGCGGGAGTTTGAAGACGCTGCGTTCGGTCTCTTCGACGGACAGATCAGCGACCTGGTGCGCACGGAGTATGGGTACCACATCATCAAGATCGAACGCTCCCGCCTGGCGGAACGCCAGGGTCGTCACATCCTCATCGTGCCGGAGCGAACCGAGGCGGACCTGGCGAAGACCCGGGCCATGGCGGATTCCCTGGCAAGGCTGGCCCGCGCCGGCGAATCCATGGCGGAGCTGTACGAGGCATTCTCCGACCCCCTGGCCCCCGACACCCTCACCGTTCCGTTCGATCAGCTGTCGCAGCTTCCTCCGGGGTACGGGGTGCTTCGCTCGGCTTCCGCCGGGGACGTCATCGGGCCCCTGGAGTACGACACGGGCAGGGGAGAGACCAGGGTGGCGGTCGTGCGGGTGCGCGACGTGCGGGAGGCCGGCGCGTATACCTTCGAGGACGTCAAGCCTCAGCTCGCCCAGCAGCTCCAGAGGAGCCTCCAGATCGAGGCGCTTCTGGAGGACCTGAGGGCCAAGACCCATATCGAGATCCGGATGCAGCCGGGGTGACCAGATCGTTTCCCGACGAGGCCGGCACCGTCGCCATAACCCTGGGGGATCCCAGGGGCATCGGGCCCGCAGTGACTCTAGGGGCCCTGGACCGGCTTGGGGGCGCACGGCACCGGCCGGGCCGGTCGATCGTCATCGGCGCTGACAACCTGCGGATCCTGAAGGAGCTGCCGTCCGACGTCGAGGTGATCGGGGTCGGAGCGTGGGACGGGACGGAGCGTTCCGCCGGCCGCATCGCCGGCCGGGCGATCCAGAAAGCGGTGCAGCTGGCCCTCGACGGAGTCGCACAGGCCGTGGTCACGGCGCCCATCCACAAGCCCTCCCTCCGCGCGGCGGGCTGGACGGCTGCTGGACACACCGAGCTGCTTCGCGAGATGACGGGGGTCGAGCAGGTGGGCATGCTCATGGCCGCCGAGCAGACACGCCTGGGCGCGCCCCTGCGGGTGCTCCTGGCCACGACCCACCTTCCCTTGCGAAGCGTGCCGGACGCGCTGTCCGCCGAGCTCATCGTTCGACAGACCGTCCTGCTCTCTGGGGCGCTGGAGACATGGTGGGGCCTGGCGACGCCGCGGATCGCACTGTGTGCGCTGAATCCCCACGCCTCGGACGATGGGCTCTTCGGGAATGAGGAGGCTCTCGTCCTCACGCCGGCCGTGTCCCAGGCCCGAGGGAAGGGCCTGAACCTGACCGGGCCCCTCCCGGCTGACACCGTCTTCACCCGCGCCTTGAGCGGAGAGTTCGACGCCGTCGTGGCCCCCTACCACGACGTAGGAATGGCAGCGTTCAAGACGGCGGCATTCGGGACCGGCGTCAACGTCACGCTGGGCCTCCCCTTTCCCCGAACCTCTCCCGACCACGGCACGGCGTTCGATCTGGCGACGGAGCCCGAGCGGGCGAATCCGTCCTCCATGATCGAGGCCATCCGCCTTGCTCGCCGGCTCGCAAGGCGGAGCTTTGACACGGAATCGGTCGATGTCTAACCTGCTCCCGGCCCGTCTGTCGGACACCACCACCCCGGCCGCTCCGTGATCAAGCTCACAGATGTCTCCCGCGAGTTCCCCAGACGCGGATACGCGTTACGGGATGTCACCTTCCACGTCAGGAAGGGCGAGTTCGCGTTCCTCACGGGCCATTCGGGCTCCGGCAAGACCACGACGCTGCGCATGATCCACATGGCGGATCGCCCCACGGCTGGAGAGGTGCGGATCACGGGGTATTCGTCGAAGACGCTGTCGGACCGTGAGGTCTGGAAGATCCGTCGCAGGGTCGGCTACGTCTTCCAGGACTTCCGACTGCTCCCGGGGCGTACCGCCATGGAAAACGTGTCGTTCGTGCTGGAGGTCACGGGGACGCCACGAAAGAAGATCGGCCCCTGGGCCCAACGGCTCCTTTCCCAGGTGGGGTTGGCCGCGAAGTCGGGCGTGCTCGTGCACAAGCTCTCGGGCGGTGAGCAGCAACGGGTGGCCATCGCCCGGGCCCTGGCCAACGATCCCTTCGTGCTCCTCGCGGACGAGCCGACAGGGAACTTGGATGATCGGGCCACCCGGGGCATCCTGGACCTGTTCCGGGAGATCAACGCGAGGGGAATGGCCGTGCTCATGGCTACGCACGACCTGGAGCTCGTTCGCCGCTACCCTCGGGTGAGGGTGCTGGAGCTCGACAACGGACGACTGGTGTTCGACTCCGAGGCGGCGTAGGGGGCGACGTGTACGCGATCCGCGAAGCTCTGGCGGCCTTTCGCCGGTCTCCGGTCCTCACGGGACTCTCGGCCGCCATGGTGGCCCTGGCGCTGTTCGTGGTGGGCCTCTTCGGCCTCGCCACATACAACCTGCGCCTCGCCCTCACGGCCGTCGAGGAGCAGGTCGAGGTGGTGGTGTACCTGCGCGACGATGTGCGACAGAGTGAGATCGACCTGGCCCAGACCGCCCTCGCCGATATCCCCGAGGTGGCCCAGGTGAGATATGTTTCGAAGCGCGAGGCGCTGCAGCGGGCCCAGCAGGACATTCCCGAGTTCGCGGAGATCTTCTCCGGGGTGGACGTGAATCCCCTGCCCCAGTCGCTCGAGTTGGAGCTCCGGCCCGAGGCGCGGAACCAGGAGACCGTGGACGCCGTCTCCGATGCCGCCTCGTCCTACCCGTTCGTCGAAGACGTCCGATACGGGCGGGAGTGGGTGGATGACCTGTTCACCCTCCGGCGCGTGGGTGCAGTGACCTCGGCCGTGCTGGGAGGCGCGTTTTTCACCGTCGCCGCGCTCATCATCGGGACTGCCCTCCGTATCGCGATCTTCGCCAGGCGGGAGGAGATCTACGTGATGCGCCTGGTGGGGGCGACCGACGCGTTCATCCGCCGTCCCTTCCTTCTGGAAGGAGCCATGTACGGTCTCCTCGGTGGGCTGATGGCCTGGCTCCTCACCTGGGCCACCTACCGAACCGTGTATGCCTTCATCTTCAGCGTGGCCTGGATCCCGGGGGGCTGGGTGGCGGCAGGGCTGGCCGCAGGAGTCGGCTTCGGCATGTTCGCCAGCGGCCTGTCCATCCGGAGGCACTTGAGGGAGGTGTGAGCGTGGGCGGACGAAACCCGCTACCTCGTTCCCTTGCCGCCCTGCTCTGGCTCGGGGTGGTGATCCATGCCGGCGGGCTCGGCGCCCAACAGGGGAACCTCCAGCGGGAGATCCTGGAAAGCCAACGGAGGCTCGAGCAGATCCGCGCCGAGCGGGCGCGTCTGGAGCGGGAGATGGAAGGGGTCCGGGTCCGCGTCCGGGACGCGTCTACCGACCTGGCCAACGTGGAGCGACGTCTCTCGGCGTCCCGGTCGGTTCTCGCGGAGGTTCAATTCCAGTCCGACGCCATGGCGGAGCAGGTGCAGGCGACCACGGTGGAGTTGATACGAACGCGCGAGCGAATGTCGGAGAGCAGAGCCATTCTGAGCCGCCGACTCAGGGACATATACAAGACCGGGCCCCTCCACACCGTTCGGGTTCTGCTTGGCGCGTCCTCCTTCACCGACCTCGTGAATCGGTACCGATACCTCCAGAAGGTCGCGTCGTTCGATCGCCGCCTCGTGGACGACATCGGGCGCATGGAAGCCGAGCTGTCGGAGCAGAACCGAGAGCTCCAGCAGCGCCTCGCCGAGCTGGGCGGCCTCCGCCTGACTCGGCTGGGCGAGGTCGCCGAGCTGAGGGCGGTGGAAGTCGAGCGTCAGGAGGCCCTCGCGGAGTACCGATCGCGCGAGCGACAGGCCCGGACCCGCCTGGAGGACCTGGAGAGCGACGAAGGCCGGATGACGGATCTCATTGACGACCTGGAACGCCGTCGCCTGGCTGAGGAGCGTCGACTCAACGCCCTCGGAGCGGGACTCAGCGAGGATGACGCGGGACTCCTGGATTGGCCGGTGCCGGGAGAGGTCATCTACAGCTTCGGCCGCGAGCGACGACCCGACGGCCTGGTGCTGCGGTGGAACGGGATCGGGATTTCCGCCCCCACGGGCACGCCGGTTCGAGCCGTGCGCGGTGGTCGGGTGGTGCTGGCCGGCCCCTTCGAGGGGTATGGGCCGACGGTGGTGCTGAGCCACGGCAACGGACTGTATACCCTCTACCTCTATCTGGAGGAGCTGGGAGTGGTCCAGGGGCGCGACGTGGAGACCGGCCAGGTGGTCGGGACCGTAGGGGGCTCCGACACGCCGGAGGGCCCGCACATCGAGTTCCAGATTCGAGCGCCGGTGGACGGAGGGACTCCCCAGGCTCTGGATCCTCTCCGGTGGCTGAAGCCGCGAGGTGGGGCGTGAACCGCCTTCATCCCCTGGCCGGCCACGTCGAGGCCCGCCGGGCGCTTTTCCGGGCCCACACCTCCGCAGGGCTGCCCGCCTCACTCCTGATCCACGGGATCCGGGGCATCGGAAAGCGTCGTCTCGCGCTCTGGATGGCCCAGCTCCAGGTATGCGAAGCACCCGGAAGCGACGGTCCCTGCGGGGACTGCCGCCCCTGCCGCATGGCCCTCGGGCTGGAGCACCCCGACATCCACCTGTATTTCCCGGTGACGAGGCCCCGCGGCGTGAGCGGAGACCGCCTGATGGACGCCCTGGAGTCGGTCAGGATCGATGCCCTGGACGATCTGCGCACCCACCCGCTCCGTCCCAGCTCGTCCGACGAGTCCCGGGGTCTCTATCTCGGGACCGTGCGCAACATCAGAAGGCGCTGCCATGCTCCGCCGAACATGGCGCCGGTCCAGGTGTTCATCGTGGCCGACGCCGAGTATCTCGTGCCCCAGGAAGCCAGCCAGGAGGCGGCCAACGCGCTGCTGAAGCTCCTCGAGGAACCACCGCCGGCCACCCGGTTCATCCTCACGTCGAGCGAGCCCGGCCGGCTCCTCCCCACGATCCGCTCACGGTCCGTGCCCCTTCACCTGGCCCGCATGGAGGCGGATGAGGTCTCGGCCTTCCTGCAGCATCACCGCCAGGTCGATCCCGAGGTGGCTGCGCGAGCCGCCCGACTGGGACAAGGATCCATCGGGAGAGCTCTGGGCTTTCTCCCGGACGAGGGAGAACCTGGTCCATTCGAAGCCCGGCGACGCGACGGCTTCGAGCTCGTCAAGGCAGCGCTGTCGCGGCATCGGTCCGACGGATACGCGGTTGCCCTCGGTCTGCCACCGGCTGGGGCCCGCAAGCTGGTGGAGCTCTTCGCTCACGTGGAGGACTGGCTTCGCGACCTGGCCGCGGTCGCGGCGGGCGCGGAGGAGAGGGTGGTGAGCCAGGACGCCTTGTCCCAGCTCCGCGCCCTGGCCCGTGACAGCGGAGTGACCCCCGCGGGTCTCGCCGCCGGTCTGCCGGCCGTGGAGGAGGCCCGGGAGCTGGCCCGGGGAAACGTGAATCCCCAGCTGGTGGTGTCGGGCCTGATGTCGCGCCTGCGCCAAACCGTCCTGCCCGCGACCCCGAGGGCCTCGGCACCATGACGGATGGTCTGACCCATTTCGACGAGGAGGGACGCCCCCGGATGGTGGACGTGTCACAGAAGGACCGGACCGTGCGCGTCGCACAGGCGGAGGGGCTCATCGTCATGGAGCACGAGACCCTGCGACGGATCCGGTCGGGTGCCACCCCGAAGGGGAATGCCCTCCAGGTGGCGCAGCTGGCAGGGATCATGGCGGGGAAGCGCACGGCAGACCTGATCCCGCTCTGCCACCCCCTTCCGGGCGCCAGCGTGGACGTGTCCGTGGACACCGACGAGGCCCTCCCCGGGATCAGGGTGACAGCCGAAGCCCGCTTCGCCGGACAGACCGGTGTGGAGATGGAAGCGCTCACTGCGGTCTCGGTGGCGCTCCTCACCATCTACGACATGGTGAAGGCCGTGGACCGGAGCATGCGCATCGAGGGCATTCGCCTCCTCCGCAAGGAGGGGGGAAGCAGCGGGAGCTGGAGCGCCGACCAGAGCCCGGCGGGCTGACGTCGTCGTTCCTGACGAAAAGCCTCGCGAGCCCCTCGAGCGAGGCCTTCCGACATGTGTGAGGTTCGCTACCGCGAGGTTGGCGCGACGGGCACGGTGATCCGCTGGCCGATCTGGAGCCTTTGGGGCTGCACCCGAGGGTTGGCCGCCTCCAGGTCCGATAGCCGGACACCGTAGCGGAGGGCGATTCCCGAAAGGGTCTCGCCCTTCGACACCCGATGCTCCACGAACGTCACGCGTGCTTCGGGGGGGATGCGGGCGTAGCCCTCCGCGAAGACGGGCCCCGTTCCCGGAGGCACCCGAAGCTCCGTTGCCTGGCCGGGCGGCGTGATCCCCCGCACGATCTCCGGGTTGAGGCGCTCGATCTCCGCCTGCGACACGCCGGCCGCCTTCGCCACGATGTCCAGGGTAGTCGCGTCCGGGACCGTGACCCGGTCGAAGGCGAAACCCGTCGGCGGGTCCGGTGAGCCCAAGCCGTGACCCCGAGGGTTGGATGCCACGATGAGGGCGCCGAGGAACTTGGGCACGAAATCCCGCGTCTCCCGGGGAAGTCGGGACCGGATCTCCCAGTACAGGGAGTCGGACCGAGGCGTGAGGGGATGCGCATGCCGCCGGAGGATCCGATCGACCCGATTCGGACCCGCATTGTACGCCGCCAGGGCCAGGAACCACGATCCGAACCGGAACCGGAGGTCCGCCAGAAACTCCATCGCCGCGGCCGTAGACAGGTACGGGTTCCGCCGCTCGTCCAGGAGGGGGCCCACGTCCATGCCGAATCCCCTCGCCGTAGGGGCCATGAACTGCCAGAGTCCCACCGCGCCGGCTCGGCTCACGGCCCGAGGGCTATACCCGCTCTCCACGATCGGCAGGTACCGCAGAGACGGTGGAAGCCCCCGGTTCGTCAGGGCGGAATCGACGAGAGGGGAGAACTGCGACATTCGCTCGAGGTATCCCTGGAACCAGGTCGAGCCCACGCTCTGCCAGTACTCCACCCACCGCTCCACCTCCTCCCTCAGCTGCGGGTGGCGCATCATCGGCGAAGAGAGGATCTCGTCGGCAATCGGGGGCTCCGGCTCTGCCAGGTAGACGGCCCCGGGATCGACATCGATCAAGTACAGCTCCATCCGGGCGGAGGTCCCGACAGAGGGCGGCGAGAGAGGCCCCGGAGGGAGGGGAACGGAAAGAGGGAGCGCCATCCGGCTGCATCCCGACGCTGCACACAGAAGGAGCAGCGCTCCGTTCCGAAGGAGTCCCATGCCCGAGCCCCGACGCCTGGGAGCGCCCCCCACTAGGCGAGGATCTCGTCGACCGCCGACAGCAGACGGTCCACGCTCTCGTGCGCCGCGCCGGCACCCATGAGGCCGATCCGCCAGATCCTGCCCGCGGCGGGGCCCAGGCCACCTCCGACCTCGATGTCGTACCGGTCGAGAAGGGTTCTCCTCAGCGGACCCTCCTCCAGGCCTCCCGGCAGCGCGGCAGACGTGAGCTGAGGCAGCCGATACCCCTCCTGGGCGAACAGGGAGAAGCCACGCTCGACCAGAGCATCCTGAAGACGCCGCCCCACCTCCCCGTGCCGTTGGAACCGGGCCTGCAAGCCCTCGTCCTCCACGATGGTCAGGCCTTCGTGAAGAGCGTACATCATGTTGATCGGAGCGGTGTGGTGGTACTTGCGCTGGGAGCCCTCACCCACGTAGTCCGCGAGAAGAGCTGCGTCGAGGTACCAGCTCTGACAGGGCTTCCCACGCGTACGCACCCGTTCGACGGCCCGAGGTGAGAAGGTCAGGGGGGCGAGGCCCGGGGGGACCCCGAGGCACTTCTGGGTCCCCGAATAGGCCACATCCACGTGGTGAGCGTCGATGTCCACCGGAATCCCGCCCAGCGAAGTGACCGCGTCCACGAGGAAGAACGTCTCGGTTCGGGCCAGGTGAGCTCCCACCTCGCCCAGCGGTTGGCGTACGCCGGTGGACGTCTCGGCATGCACCAACGCCACCAGGCGGGCATCCGGATTCGCCCGGTGCGTCTCGATCACGCGCTGTGGTTCGATGATGCGCCCCCACTCCTCCTCGACTGCCACGACGTCACACCCCATCCGGCGGGCCATCTCGGCCAGGCGCCCCCCGAAGACCCCGTTGATCCCGATGATCGCCTTGTCGCCGGGCTCCAGGATGTTGGCCATGGCCGCCTCCTGAGCGGCCGATCCGGTGCCGGAGACCGGAAAGGTGAGGGCGTTGTCCGTCCCGAATACCCTGCGGAGCCCGGCGTTCACCTCATCCATGATCGCCAGGAACTGCGGATCGAGGTGGCCGACGGTGGGGCGCCCCATCGCCTCCAGAATCCGATCCGAGACGGGGGATGGCCCTGGCCCGAGCAGGAGACGGGGCCGGATGGGAAAGGCGTTGCTCATCGGTTCTCTCTTCACCGCGCGCATCCGCGCTACATTCGGTAATTCGGAGCTTCCCGCGTGATGGTGACATCGTGAGGATGCGATTCCCTGAGTCCTCCGCCCGTCACGCGGATGAACCGGGCGCGCTCGCGAAGCTCCGCGAGAGACGAGGCACCACAGTATCCCATGCCGCTTCGCAACCCACCCACGAGCTGGTAGATCGTGTCGGAAACGGGACCCTTGTAGGGCACCCGCGCTTCAATCCCTTCGGGCACCAGCTTCCGCCCGTCCTCCTGCTCCTCCTGAAAGTATCGGTCGGCCGAGCCCTCCTCCATGGCCGACAACGATCCCATACCGCGAACCGTCTTGAAGCGGCGCCCTTCCAGCAGGAAGCTCTCTCCTGGCGACTCGTCGGTGCCGGCGAACATGGACCCCATCATCACCGACTCGGCGCCTGCGGCCAGGGCCTTGGCGATATCACCCGAGAAGCGCACGCCCCCGTCCGCGATTACCGGCACCTGCCCGTCCGCGCCATCCACGGCGTCCATGATGGCCGTGAGCTGCGGGAGCCCGACACCGGTCACCACGCGCGTCGTGCAGATGGAGCCCGGGCCGACTCCCACCTTCACGCCGTCGACTCCACGCTCCACAAGAGCCTTCGCTCCCAGGTCCGTCCCTACGTTCCCACCCACGATCTCGACATCGGGAAACCGCTCCCGAGCACGCGCCACGGCGCGAAGCACGCCCTCGGAGTGTCCGTGCGCCGTATCCACCACGATCACGTCGGCGCCTGCGTCGACCAGGCGGGCGGCCCGTTCCAGGTCATTGGCCGAGGCACCGACCGCGGCCCCGACGCGTAGCCTGCCGTGCTCGTCTTTGCACGCGTTGGGGTATTTTCGGCGCTTGAAGATGTCCTTGACCGTGATCAGGCCGCTCAGATTGCCGGCGGTGTCGACCACGGGCAGCTTCTCGATCCTGTGCTCGTGGAGGATCTGTTCGGCCTGGTCGAGCGTCGTCCCCACCGGCACGGTGACCAGGCCCTTCGACGTCATCACCCCGCGGATGGGCCGATCCAGCGCCGTCTCGAACTGGAGATCCCGGTTCGTCACGATCCCCACGAGCCGTCCTCCGTTCTCGACGATGGGCACGCCGCTGATGGAGAAGTTCGCCATGAGGCGGTGCGCGTCCCGCAGCGTGGCGTCCGGGGTGAGCGTGATGGGATTGAGGATCATCCCACTCTCCGACCGCTTGACCCGGTCCACCTCTTCGGCCTGACGCTCCGGCGTGAGGTTCTTGTGAATGATGCCCAGACCTCCCTCCCGCGCCATCTGGATGGCCATGCGCGACTCCGTGACCGTGTCCATGGCGGCGGACACCAGAGGGATCTGCAGGACGAGGTTGCGGGTCAGACGAGAGCTGACGTCCGTATCCCTGGGATGGACCATCGAGTGGTTGGGGACCAGGAGGACATCGTCGAAGGTGAGAGCTTCCTTGACGATGGTGCCGCGCCGGTCGGGACCGTCAAGCATCGGGACCTTCCACTCAGGGCGTGAAACGGGTGGAGACGCGACGCGCCCGCCCTCCCACAGGGCCCCCGAGGGGACGTCGGAAGGCGGGCACGGGCCCCTTCGGAGGGGCTTTGTCTCGTTCCATGGGTGAGGATATCCGGAGGGTGGCGGACCGTCAACGGCTCTCCTGCTTCAGGGAAGCTGGCCCTCGCCCTCCGTGCGGTCTCCTCCCGGGGGGCTGGCTCCACCCCGGTCATCCACACCCCTCTCCAGCTGTTTCCCGCCACCTTCTGCAGGTCCGTCCAGAGCCTCACCGAGCTCGGAGAGGATCTGCTTGCCTGCGGAGGATACCCCCGAAAGGACCCGATCCGCGGCCGAGATGAGCTGGAACGCCTCCCTGATGGTCGCAGGGCTCACGGCCTTCCGCCGGAGCTTGTCCTCGAGGTTCTCCGCGAACCTCTGAAGTCCGGAGGTCTGCTGCTCCGGGGCCTGGGCGTACTTGGACTCGAGGAACTCGATGAAGTCCAGGACCTGGTAGACCTGTCCCTCGGGAAGGCTCTCGATCCTCCGAAGCAGTCTCTGCCGCAAGACGTCGTGCATGGTTCTTCGGCTCCCCGTCCGCTGATGACCCGGAAGGTGCTCTTTTCCGGTAGTCTAACAGAAAGAGCCCGAGGCGCGCACGCTGGTTTCCCCAGCGCCGCGGGGGAACCAACAGACACCACCGGGTACTTCCGTACCTTCAGGCTCGACCTTCCGATCTCCCGGTCGCCCGTCATGTCCTTTCTGCCTCTTCGCCCCGTTCCTGTCGCCGACGGCGCCACATCTCTGTACGACGAGTGGCTGGAGTGGCTGCGAGAGGAGCTGGACGGGCCGGAATGCGATCGGAACGAGCTCTGCCGAACGATCCTCACCGACCTCTACTATCCCCACCTCGCAGCTTCGGACCCTTCGTCGCTACCGATGACGACACAGGTGGCGCTCGCGCACATGGACCCGCGCAACGTCACTCTGGAGCCCACCTACTATCGAGAGCTGGACGAGGAGCGGTACGCCCCGCGGAAGCCGCTGCTCTGGCTGTGGGAGATGTTCGATCGGAGCCCGCTGGGAGAGAACGTCCACCTGGGCATCAAGTTCCGACGCGTCCTGGCGCACAAGGTATTCAAGAGATGCGGGCGGAACTTCAAGGCGTTCCCCTATGTGCGTGTATCCTACGGATATAACCTGGAGGTCGGGGACGACGTGGTGATCCACCGCCATGTCCTCCTGGACGATCGTGGCGGCATCGAGATCGGACATGGCGCCTCCGTTTCGGACTTCGCCAACGTGTATTCGCATACGCACGACATCGTGGACGGCCGCATCGTGTCCACACCCAGGACGGTCATCGAAGACGGTGTGCGGATCACCTACCACGCCACCATTCTCGCGGGGACTCGCGTCGCGACCGATTCCATGGTGGGGGCCGGGTCCATTCTCACCAGGGACACACGCCCCCACGGGGTGGTCGTGGGCGTTCCAGCGCGCCCCGTGACGGAGACGTCCGCAGACGAGCGGGCGCGCAAGGCGCCCCCCACCTCCG
>JARRLD010000059.1:0-27763 GCA_037387345.1 Gemmatimonadota bacterium | reverse complement strand
CCACCTGTCGCCGGTAGGCCCGCGCCCGTTCGGTGAACTCGGGATCCGTCCCCACATCCGTCTTGTAGTCCGCGATGACCCAGCCATCCGTCTCCTGGAAGGCGAGGTCGATCACACCCTCCAGGACGGCCGGAACGGCGTCCCCCTCGTCGGACGGGGGGAGGGAGGGGGGTCGGCGCTCCTCGGGTCCCGAGCCGCCGGACCCGAACAGGTCCAGCTGCCTGGGGCCGGTGGCCCCTCCGTTGTCCGGAGATCGCCGCTCTTCGGGGTCGGGCCGAGTGGGTGTCCGCGTCAGGCCCGCGACCGCGAAGGGCACCTCCACCAGGATCTGGCTCGCGCCCTCCGCCCGACGCCACAGCCCAGAGGCCTGCACCGAGCGCACGAGCGCCACCAGCTCCCCCAGCTCGGTGGGTTCTCCGTGATCGTCCAGGGGACGGGCGTGCTCCACCAGCAACGTCCGGCAGGAGGCCCGCAGCCCGGTCTCGGAGTCGTCCGCTGCCGCGGCGGCCAGGGCGCCGTGCACGGCGCTTCCCCAGGAATATCCACGGAAGCGCCCAGGTGCCCCTTCTGCATGTGGCCCCCCGTCCTCCGCGCGATCGGCAGACGCCGCCTTCGCCACCTCGGTGACCGAAACGTGGCGGTAGGACGGAGCGGCGAGGGCTCGCAGCCGCTCCGCCGCGTCGGCGCTCTGCTCCCGGATCTCGTCGGCGGTGAGGCGCAGCACCTCACGGGGTGTAGGTCCACGGCGTTCCAGCTCCAGCTCCACGGCGTTCTCCACGAGCCAGGGATCCAGCGAACTCCAGGGTGATGCCTCCGCCTTGTCGGGCCAGCGGGAGACCACCAGCTCTTCGCGGGCGCGGGTCACGGCGACGTACAGGAGCCGGATTTGCTCCGCCTCCTCGAAGCGCTCTTCCGCCTGGGCCTTCGCTTCCCATCCCGACGGTCGGGCGAGGAGCGTGTGACGCCTGAAGCCTTCTCCGGCCTGGGCCACCCTGAGGAAACCTCTCGCCGTCCCGTCCGCCTGGCGCTGCACGTGGGTATCCGGGGGGAAGCGGGACGTCTTAGAGGGATCCGCCAGAATGACCACCGTCCCCTCCAGGCCCTTGGCCTGGTGGAGGTTCATGAGGCGGACCACGTCGGGTCGCCCGGGCTCCAGGGGCGCCTCCGCCTCCTTGAGCTCGAGGGCGGAGCGAAGCGCGTCCAGGGCCCCCGGCAGCGAGGCGTCCCCGGCCAGAACCGAGGCGCGCACGGCGTCCAGGGCGTAGACCAGGGCGCCCGCCCGCAGCGCTCCCAGCTCACCGGCCGCCGCGAAGGGGAGGAGGCCCAGCTCGGACACCACCTTGCCCAGGAATACGTCCGCCGGCTCCCGACTGGCCCATCGCCACCATCGGTGGAGCCGGCGAATCGCCTCCAGAACGTCGGGCTCCCCCTCCTCGCCCGGGCGGATCACGTCGAATCGCCCGCCTCCGGTCCGGTGGGCCACCAGCACCTCGTGGTCGAGCCCCAGGAAGAGGCCGAGCAGCACCGTCACGACCTTCACCGGGTCCGTGGGGTCCACCATACACTCGAGGAGCAGAAGCAGCTCGTGCAGCTCCTCCTCGACCCCCACGCCCGCCCCGGTCACCTGCAAGGGAATGCTGTGGGCTTCCAGGGCTCGCGCGTAGGTCGCCAACGATCGGGTGAGTCGCGTCAGGATGAGGAAGTCCCCCGGCGAACGCTCCCCGGCGTCCACGCGATCCCGGATCCAGGTGGCGAGACGCTGGGCGTCGTCGTCCGCCACGGCCGCGTAGGCGTCCCGCTCGGGCTCCACGGAGTAGGAGAACACGCCTCCGTCCTGCGTGCCCGGGGGCGCGGGCCGGGTGTTCAGGGGCTCGAACGCCGCCTGCTCGGCCGTCGCCGCGGCCGGAAAGAGGCCCGACCCCGGAAAGATCTGGTTCACCAGGTCCCCGATGGCCGGACGGGAGCGGAAGTTCGAGGTGAGCTCCAGCACCACACCGAACTCGCGGAAGCGCCGCTTCACGAGCTCGTAGAGCTGGATGTCGGCTCGTCTGAACCGATAGATGCTCTGCTTGGGATCGCCCACCACGAAGAGAGCGCCGGGGCGGGGAACGGCCGTATACCATTCCGCCGCCGTGATCCCGGATCCCTCCTGGCCTTCGCCGCCGTCGTCCTGGGAGGGGTCGGAGGAGAGCAGCATCATGATTTCGGCCTGAAGCGGGTCGGTGTCCTGGAACTCGTCGACGAGCAAGAAGCGATAGCGCCGACCCAGCTCCGAGCGGGAGGACGGATCGCTTCGAAGGAGGCGAGCGGTGAGGACGAGGAGGTCCTGGAAATCGAGCCGGCCGATGCGTCGGCGGTGTTCGGCGAATTCCTCCGCGGCGGCGGAGACGAGGCGGATGGCCAAGGCGTAGCGATGGGCGAGCCACCGGTCCAGGAGCCGTCCCGCGGGAGTGTCTCCCACCCCGAACGCGTTGACGCGCTCCTGGAGGTCCTTGGCCATGGAGGGGGATTTCCAGCGGTTCTGCGTCACACGGTGCCCGTTGGGTCCGTCCTTGCACACCAGGGCCAGGGCCTCGAACAGGTCGGCCGGCCTCCGCCAACCGGTGACGCCGAGGGTGAACGCCGCCGTGCGCATCTTCCTCTGCAGGGGATCCCAACCCTTCCCGGGTTCGTTCGAGGGCATGAGCTCCCCGGCCCGGTGCACGAGGTCCTCCAGCTCCAGGCGGATGGGTGCGACCTCCGCCTCGGTCGGCGGTTGCGGCTCGTCGGCCGGGAAATCCACGTCCGGGTTTTCGACCAGGCGGTCGAACAGTCCGAAGAGCTCGATGGGCCGAAGGCCCGCCTCGCTCAGCTCCTCGACCACCGGGTCGGCCTCTCGCGCCAACCGTTCCAGGTACGCGTCCCAGAAGCGTCGTCGGAAGCCGATTCGCTCTTCCACGGGTAGCTCTTCGAACGACGGATCCAATCCCACCTGCAGCGGGCGTTCACGGAGGAGGCGGGCGCAGAATGAGTGGATGGTACCCAGGAACGCCCGGTCGATCTGCTCCAGGGCTTCTCGGATGCGTTGCCGTTCCTCGTCCGGTGGCTCCGTGTGGGCTCGGCTGCGTAACCCCCGCTCCAGGTGGGCCTGGAACCGCTCCCTCAGCTCGGCGGCGGCCTTTCGGGTGAAGGTGACGGCCGCAATGTGCTCGACCGTGGTGGTGCCCGAGGCGATGAGGGCCACCATGCGATTCACGAGCTCCGTGGTCTTCCCCGATCCGGCCCCCGCTTCCACCAGCAGGTTCAGCTCCAGATCCTCCTGGATCCGGCGGCGGGCTCCCGCGTCGGGCAAGGGCATCGCGATCACCTGTCGGTCGGTCATCAGGCCAATGTGTCCGTGGATGTGTAGGGCCGAAAGGCTGCCGGCGTATGCGGCGGCGAGGGTACCCGGGTCACAGATCGTCTGCGGAGGACCCGTCTCCCTCGGGGTCCTGGACCGACTCAAGGAGCGCCTGGGCCAGGGCGGCCGGGACGCCGAGGTTCGAGCCGCCGAACTCCGGGAGGATGGCCTGGTTCACGGCTACCACTTCGCCCCGGAGGTTGAGGACCGGACCACCGCTGCCCCCGCTGGTGGTCTCCGCATCGTATGCGACCTTTTCGGCAGTCACCTGACCGACGATGCCCCGGCTGGCGAGGGGAGCCATGAATCCGGCCAGGGACAGCCGCTCGGCCTGCTCCCAGAAGTCCGTCACCCCCTCGTCTCGCAGGGTCCGAACGAAGGCGGCGTCGCTGCGTGCCATGAGGGCCCGGAGCCCCAGGGGATACCCCACCACAATGACTTCCTCGCCCGGCGACGGAGGGGTCGGCGCCAGGAGCAGAAAGGGAACGCCCTCGTCGTCGGGCGCCTCCACGGGGCGCAAGACCGCCAGGTCCGCGTCCTCGCTCGTACCGCCGACCGCCACGTCCAGGGGGTCCGGAATGCCTGGGTAGTAGGCCACCATCCGGGTCATCACGGCCTGGAATCCTCCTCTGAGGATCCCCTGGGCTGCATCGTCGACCTCCCAGGGAAGAGCCACGTGTCGATTCGTGACGACCACCCCGTCCGCGCTGACCACGAACCCGGTTCCGGTCAGGAAGACCTCCAGGGGAGGGCCGTCTCCGTCGAGGCTGAGCATCGGGTGGCCGAAGGCGTTTGTGAGGGGGTGTCCTCCGGGTCCGAGAATCATGCGCAGCGGACGATCGGTGCCGGGCTCGATGAACCGATAGCTCCCCTGGAGGAACACGGTGGCCCGGCCCGCCTCCGCCACCACGCGCGAACCCGCCTCGTTCAGCGCTTCCAGCGCCTCGAGACGCTCGCTGGCCGACCGGAATCCTTCGACCAGCTCGCTCAGCTCCCGGGCGCCCAGGCTTTGCTCCTGCGCGCGGGTCACGAGGTCCGACAGCCCCTCGACCCGTGAGATCCCCTCGAGCAGCTGCTGCTCCAGCCGGTAGCTGCGCCGCGCGAGGATCGCCGTGCTGCCGGCCAGGACAACCAGGGCCACCACCATCCAGGCCCTGAACCTGCGGGACGTGCGGGTCGCCAGCTCCCGGGGCACGGAGACGGCCAGGGTCGTGGCCTTGCGCACCATGCCGGTCTCCGCCCGGACGCCCTCCATGCAGTCGGCAAAGACCTCGGGCAGCGACTTGTACGGCTCCGTGTCCGGGTCGTAGAGGCGAAAGCGGAGGACCGCTCCGTCCCGACCTGCCTCGATGACGTCTCCCGACGCCAGAACCAGGTGCTCCACCTGCTCGCCGTTCACCCAGATCTCCGCTCCGGGCTCCGCGACGAGCTCATAGGTCTGACCGCGACGCACCAGCGTCGCGTGCCGGGGTGCGGGGAGGGGTTCCGTATCCATGGGGATGCGGATGGCGTTGGCCTCGTCCGTGCCGATGTGCAGGTGTTCGCCTCCAAGGCGGAGGAGCGTGCCCCGCCGGCTCCCCGACAGGAAGACGATGACCGGGATGGGGTGGACCTCCGGGGCGGCTACCGTGGCGCCGTCTGCGCCTTCGGGCCCCGTCGTCACCGTTCTGCCATTCGTTGAATCGTCCCGTCCTCGGCGATGTCGATCTCGCCCTCGGGCAGGTCTTCCACGGCCGCCCAGGCGACCTCGAGCACCGGAAGGGTCGGGAGCCCCAGCTCACCGGCGACCAGCACGCCCAGCGCGACGATGGCATCGGCGGTGCCCATGATCAGGCCGGCGGGGGCTCGCTCCTCTCTGATGAGCTCCAGCATCACGGCGCTGGACGAGGAGGAGCCGATCGCGGCGGGGAGGGCAAGGATGGCGCCCGTGATGCACACGCCGTGATCGGGATGCCTCGGGTCACACACCCGACCGGTCTTCGGGTCCACACCGCCCCAGAAGCTGATGGCGTGCCTCAGCCGGAGAAGGGGGCCGAAGGCCGAACCCGGCACCAGCACCCGCCCCTTCACCAGGACCACACCGCCTCGTCGCGCCGCACCGCGCCGGCCACCGCGGATTCGACGCAGTCTTCCAGGCTGCCATACACCACATCGTATCCCGTATTCGCGGGCCCATAGTGGGCGAACTTTCCCGAGCAGGTCATGAGCACCCCGCCTCGGGCCGGGAGGATCGGGGTCACCACCACGCAGGTATCCACGACGACGTCGACACCTGCGTCCCGAAGCCGGGTCGCGGCCCCCGACGCCTCCAGGCGGGCGAACACGTCGCGTCCGGTGCACGCGTAGAACGGAAGGCTCACCCTGCGGCCCGCCAGCGCTGCCTCCAGGGCCGCGAACTCGGCGTCGGAGAAGTGGGGGCTACCTACGGCCACCGCGTCGACCCCTTCGGCGTCGGTGGTGCTGAGCCGGTCCAACGACCCGCGGAGCCCGGAGGAGGTGACGGGAACGCGCGCGCGCGGCTCGGCACCGTGGAGCGCCGCTTCCACCGAGGGAGCTTCGGGAGTCACGCCGGCCACGTGGAAGAGCGCAACGGCTCCGGTGGATGCCGCGGCGGCGCCCAGGGCCTTGAGCTGGTCCTCGGTCACGTCGGCGGGAAGGCCGTCGATGACGCACACCTCCCGACCGACCTGGAGTCCGAGCCAGGTGCCCAGGACAGGATAGAACACGTCACGGGACATCAGGGATGTTGGCACCTGTCGGGCGTCCACGAGCATCGTCGCCCGGCGGTTCTCGTCCAGGTGCAGTCCGTGGAGTGGCGCACGTCCGGTCAGGGCGCAACAGGCGTCCAGGAAGTCGCCGTATCGCTCGGTGCGAGCCCCCAGGACCGAGTTGGCGAATGCGACGGCGTTGCTCTCGCCCCAGGCCACCTGCTCGCCCGGTCCCGGGCGGTGGCCGGCCTGATAGGGGGCACAGGTCCATGTGGGAGCGCAGCCCAGCTTCAGATAGGCATCCATCTGGCGCCGGGCCATTTCCCCGTGGTGGGCGTCGCCACGGATGCGCTCCGGGTGGAGGAGATCGAGGGCGCCCACGTTCAGGGTGGTGGGGACGGCGACCCTGCCGTCTCCGGCCACCAGGGCCTCGGCGAAGAGGACGCCGCCGTCCCCGTGATAGAGACATCCGTCGATGTGGGCCGATTCGATCTCCACCAACCTCGCGGCGCCCATCATCTCGGCGGCGGCCACCACCAGGCGCATGGCCATGGCCGCCGCCTCTCCGCGGCCGCCATCGAGGTGGGCGCGTTCGTCCGGAGTGAGGTGGACCGACATACGGGGAAACGTCGGTGCCAGGCCGCCCCCGGGCAACGTCTCCTCCGACGGAGGACCCGGCCCGACCTCCCCGTCTCGTTGCCCACGGGGGGCGCGGTCGGTTACCGTCCTCGCGGAACGGTATGGTCGCCACTCTGGAGGCACGAGCATGAGCCACAGCGTCCGGCGTCACCTCCGCCTCGACATCGACGAGTACGACGCCACCATCCGCCGGTTCATTCCGGGTTATGAGGAGATGATCGCCACCGCGGCCCGGGCCGTGGCAGCGGGTGGTCCGGAATGGGTCCTGGATCTGGGAGCGGGCACCGGAGCTCTCGCCGGGGCCGTGCTGGACCTCACCGAGGACACGACGGTGGAGCTCCTGGACGTGGACGAGGTGATGCTGGGCCGGGCCCGCGTCCGCCTGTCCAGGTTCGGCGACCGCGCCCGATTCACCGTCGGGTCCTTCGATGAGCCCCTGTCGCCCTGCGATGCCGTCATGGCGTCCCTCGCCCTGCACCACGTACCCACCCTGGAGGCCAAGGCCGGGCTCTTCGGACGTGCTCACCAGGCCCTCCGTCCCGGTGGCGTCCTGGTGAACGCCGACGTCACCATGCCCGCCATCGGGCCCGGTCGGGACGACGCCTACCAGGCCTGGGCGGACCATCTGGTCTCCGGGGGCATGAGCCGCCAGGAGGCCTTCGACCACTTCGCCGCATGGTCCTCGGAGGACACCTACTTCCCGATGGAGGCGGAGCTCGAAGCCCTCGGAGCCGCAGGCTTCGAGTCGAGCTGCCCCTGGAGGAGGGGCGTGTCGACCGTCGTGGTGGGCCGACGGCTCTGAGGCGTCAGTCCCAGACCACGCCGTAGTCGTCGCCGTGGTTGCTCGAACCGCCCCAGAAGGTCCCGTGCTCCCAGTCGAAGAAGATGGCGTTGATGGGGCCCGACGTGCGCTCGGCGAAGGTCAGGTTGTAGCCCATGCGCTGCAGCTCCGCCTGCACCCACGGGGGTGTGGCATTCTGCACCAGCATCCGTCCCGGGCTCGATGGGTGCTCACCGAACGATCCGCGCATCTGGTAGGAGTTGACGTTCGCCGCCTCCGCCGCCTGCTGAACGTTCATGTCGAACTCCACCACGTTCAGGAAGAACTGGAGAAGGTTCTGGTCCTGACCGTCTCCTCCCTGCACCGCGAAGGAGAGGAACGGCTTCCCGTCCTTCAAGGCCAGGGAGGGGGTCAGGGTCGCCCGCGGGCGTTTACCGGGCTCGATCACGTTGTAGGGGTTGTCCACCTGGTTCACCACGAACGATTGGGCCCGCTGGCTCATTCCCACGCCGGTGCGCCCGGCAATGACCGCCGGGACCCACCCGCCGGACGGGGTGATGGACACGACCCACCCCTCCTCGTCAGCCGCCTGGACGGACGTCGTGCCCTGATAGAAATCCTCGTCGAGCTCGGCCAGGGCCTCGACACCGGACGTCTCGGACACGGCCCGTCTGCGCTCGCCCCACTGTTCCAGGAGGCTCGTGAAGGGGTTGGCCCCACCCTGGAACGGATACGGGTCTCCAGGCAGCACGTCGGGGTCGTTTCTCTCCCAATCGATGAGCTTCGCCCGCTCTCTCGCGTAGTCCTTGGACAGGAGGCCCTCGATGGGCTCCTCCGGAGGGTAGTAGGGGTCCCCGTAGTAGAAGTCCCGGTCGGCGAAGGCCAGGTTCATCGTCTGGTAGAGGGTGTGGATGTACCGCGTGCTGTTGTAGCCCATGGACCGGAGGTCGAAGCTCTCCAGGATGTTCAACGCCTGCAGGAGCACCGGTCCCTGGACCCAGGTGGTCAGCTTGTAGACCTCGATGCCCTTGTATGTGGTCTTGACCGGCTCTTCGATGTGGACCTGCCAGTCCGACAGGTCCCTCGCGGTCACCGTGGACCCCTGCTCCCTGGCGCCGCGGACGTACTCCTCGGCGATGTCTCCCCCGTAGAAGCGGTCGTAGGCGGCGTAGATGGCCTCCTTGCGGCTCTTGCCGGCCGCGAGGGCTTCGGCCTCCGCCTGGACCAGCTTCCGAAGCGTCGCGGCCAGGTCGCTCTGGACCAGCACTTCGCCCACCTCGGGTGCCTCACCCTCCGGGAAGAAGACCGCCGCCGTGTACGGCCACTCCTTCATCACGTCCGCGTTGCTGCGGATTCGCCGGACCGCGTCGGCTTCCACCGGATAGCCCTCGGCCATCTGGATCGCCGGGGCGAGCACGTCGGCCAGGGACAGGCGTCCCCATTCCGCCAACATGGTCATCAGTCCACCGGGAGTGCCCGGGGTCACCATGGACTCCACGCCGGTCTCCGGCGGAAAGGCCATCCCCTTCTGCTTGAAGTGCTCCGGGGTGGCTCCCGTCGGGGCGACGCCCAGGGCGTTGAGCCCGATGACCCGCTTCTCCGCGGGATGATAGATGAGCGCCTGGGTCTCCCCGCCCCACGAGAGGACGTCCCACATGGTCGCGGCCGCCCCGAGCATGGCCGCCGCCGCGTCCACGGCGTTCCCACCCTTCTGGAACATCATCGCGCCGGCCGTGGCGGCCATGGGCTTCCCGGTGATGGCGACCCAGTGCTTGCCGTGCAGGACGGGTTTCTGGGTCCGCTGGGCGGTCAAGGGCGCAGCCAGGACGAGGGTCGCTGCGGCGGCCAGGGGCGTGATGCGGACGGCGAGGCGTGTCATGGCTCCTCCGGCGGATGGGGATGCCGGCCAAGCTAGCCTCGGCCGCCGCAGGGGTCCATGCGGGAGTCATCCTTCCCCGGCACGCGCGTATGGAGATCTGACGGTTGGATCGGTAGGCGCTAGGGCCTATGTTCGTCCAACCGTGCGGTCCTCTCACGTTTCTCGAGGGCGCGCAGCGCCGTCTCGGGGCGGCCGTGGCCCTCTGTCCTGGGCCACGCCTGTGGGAGGCAACGCTCCTCCAACGGAGGTTTCCAATGAGACCCATACTTCGTTCGTCCATCCTGCTGGCCTTGCTGGTGCCGGCGGCTACCCTGTCGCTGCACGAAGACGTGGCGGCCCAGGCCACCGGAACCGTCTCTGGCCAGGTCACGGACATCGCGTCGGGGCGCCCCCTCGCGGACGCCCAGCTGTACATTCCGGGCACGGGCCTGGGGGTCCTGTCCAACACGCAGGGCCGCTTCAATCTCCGGAACGTGCCCGCGGGTGAGGTCACGATCCGCGTGGAGCTGCTCGGGTACGCGTCCGCGGATCAGACGGTCACCGTGGTGGCCGGGCAGGCCACCGTGGCGAACTTCACCCTGAGCCAGGACGCCATCGCCCTCGAGGAGCTCGTGGTCACGGGCGTCGGCAAGGAGACCGCGCGGCGGAAGCTCTCCACGTCGGTGGACGTGCTGAGCGCCGACGAGATCTCCCAGGTGCCGGTGACGTCCGTCGATCAGCTCCTGCAGGGTCGCGTGGCCGGGGCCACCGTGAACGCCCAGTCGGCCCAGGCGGGGACCGCGGCCCTCATCAACTTCCGGGGCACGTCCTCGGTGTTCGGAGCCCAGACGCCGGTGGTGTACGTGGACGGCGTCCGGGTGGACAACAGCCAGTCCACGGCGGCCGGCACCGGCGGTGAGCAGTCGTCGGCGCTGGCGGATCTTCTCACCTCCGACATCGACCGGATCGAGATCACCAAGGGGGGCGCGGCGTCCACGCTCTATGGCTCCGACGCCGCCACCGGAGTGATCCAGATCTTCACCAAGCAGGGACGTCCCGGCGACACCCGTATCACGTTCCGCTCGGAGATGGGCTACGACCAGCCCGAGCTCAAGTACATGTTCGACATGCCGCTGACCTTCCCGAGCCAGGTCCAGGACGGGGAGATCTCGCCTACCTTCATGGCGGACGAGTTCTGGCAGACGGGGCTGGCCACGAACCAGTACATCTCGGCATCCGGCGGCAACGCCCAGATGACGTTCAACGTGAGCGGCCGGGTCCAGAACGAGGAAGGGATCCAGCCGAAGAACGAGAGCACGATCTACGCGGTTCGCGGGGGGATGCAGGCCACGCTCTCCGAGGACCTCTCCCTGCACTTCTCGGGGAACTACACGAGGAGCGCCTTCCAACGCCTCTTCAACGGGACCGCCATCGCCGATCCCCTCACCACCTTCGAGGTCGGAGACGCCCTCTTCTTTTCGGGCGCCCAGGATCTCCAGGAGGCGCTGGACGTCTTCCTCATGCCCGACATCGACGAAGCGGTCAACCGGTTCATCTTCTCCGGCGGCTTCAGCTGGGACGTCACGAGCAGCTGGTTTGCCCGCCTGAACACGGGCCTCGACTACCGCAGCAACAGCCAGCGGATTCTCGAGCCCATCGGCTTCACGCCCGGAGAGCCCACCGGTCAGCTCACGCGATTCGACCGCACGTTCACGTCGTTCTCGGTGGACGCGGCCACGGGGTACACGTGGATCTCGGGGACTGAGGACTTCGGCAACGATATCACGTTGGGCTTCCAGGGATTCCGCGACGACGTGAGCCGCTTCACGTCCACGGGCACCACCTTCGCGCTCCCCGGGGCGCCTGATTTCGACGAGGCCGCGGACATCTCGTCGTCCGAGACCAACACCGAAGTGTTCACGGGTGGCGTGTACGTGGACGACAGCTTCGACATGTGGGGCCGCCTGACCTTCAGCCTCGGGGTCCGCCTGGACGGCTCCACCGCCTTCGGGGACGACGTGAGCTTCGAGACGTACCCCAAGGCGGGTGTGAGCTACCTGGTCTCCAACGAGGACTTCTTCCCGACCTTCGGCGGGCTCCTGAACCAGCTCAAGATCCGGGGAGCGTATGGCGAGACGGGGAAGCCGCCGACGCCCTTCGACAAGGACCGGAGCTTCAACGCCACGTCCTTCCGGGGCGAGTCCGCGCCCCGGTTCGACAACCCCGGCAACGCGGACCTCAAGCCGGAGCGTACGAGCACGGTCGAGGTGGGCTTCGACGCCTCGCTGTGGAACAACCGCATCGGCCTGGACTTCACCTGGTACGACGCCACCACCCGAGACGCCCTGTTCTTCGTTCCGGAGCAGCCCACGACGGGGCAGGGTACGCAGCTCCGCAACGTGGGCGAGATCCGCAACACAGGGATCGAGCTGGCCTGGACCGCGCAGGTGCTCAACACGCAGGACCTGGCCTGGTCCCTCGGTGGGACGTTCCAGATGGTGGACAACCGCGTCACCGACATGGGGAGCGCGGCGGCGTTCAGTGTCGATGACAGTCAGAAGCGGGTGTGCGGGCCGCCCATCGACTGCAACGAGGACGGAACGGTCGACTCGGGCGATGAGCTGCCCGTGGGCGCATGGTACGCGACGATGCCCGTCGACACCAACGGCGACGGGCTCCCCGACGCCTCGGGGCGCGGGTACACCGGCGGCTTTCCCACCCCGGACAAGAGCGGGAGCCTGACCACGAGCATCCGCATCGGCACGTCCTGGACCATCTCGTCCCTGGCGGACTTCGCCCTGGGTCACGAGGTGTTCGACTGGGGGTCCGTGTGGTCGACCTTCAACGGGATCTACCGGCGCGAGACGATCCGGTGCGTTCCCCGAGACGAGTGGGTCAGCGGTGGGACGCCCGGACCCGACTGTGGATACCTCTTCCCGGACCGGTACGACACCAACGGCTCGGAGATCGGCCACTTCTCCCAGAGCCAGGCACGCTCCGCCTTCATCTACGACGGGGACTGGTTCAAGTGGAGGGAGCTCTCGGTCCGATACAGCATGCCTGACAGCTGGGCCAGCGTGTTCCGGGCGACTCGCGGCACCCTGTACGCCTCGGGCCGGAATCTGTGGATCTGGTCCGCTCCGCTACGGCGTGCAGCTCGTGTTCAGATGAATACGCACCCTGACCATAACCGATCCAGCATAGCGGAGCCCATCATGAACAAGATACAAGGCACCCTGCTCGGCGGACGCGGTTGGATGCTGCGTCTGCTCCTTCTCGCCACCGTCTCGGTGGCGGCCTGTGACTTTCTCGACCCCACGGCCGTGGAGAACCCGCGGACGACCGATGACGATCTGGCGGCTGCGGAGAATCCCACGGCCTCCTTGCTGCCTGGCCTTCGGGCGCAGTTCGCAAGGCTCGTGGAGACCGCGTCCGTGTTGGCCGAGGTCGCCAGCGACAACTACTCCATCCACGGCACCGGCCTCGTCAAGGAGTACGACTTTCCCCGTGACATCAGTCCGTCCGTAGTCAACAGCACCGGCACCAGCACCGGTCTGTACTGGAACGCCCAGGAGCTGAAGGCCCTCGCGTCGTTCGTCATCGACGACATCGTGCCGGGAGATGAGACGGCAGCGGCCGACGAGGTGGCCGAAGCGCACTACTACCGAGGCATGGCATACCTGTACCTCGGGGAGAACTTCTCCTACGCGCCCATCGAGCCCGACGGGGCCGCGTTGGCCGCCGACCAGATCCTGGATCTGGCCATTGCGGACCTTGCCGCGGCCAGCGCCTTCGGCGCCCAGGCCGTGGCCGCCACGGCCCGGGCCCAACGGCTCAGGGGCGATGCATCGGCCGCCGTTGCCGCGGCGCAGAGCGCCCTGTCGAGCGATGCCGACTTCGCCTTCTTCCAGGAATACGACGCGTCGTCCATCTCGAACGCGCCGCACGCGTTCCTGGTGACGAGGGCGTTGCAGGAGATGCAGCCGCTGCCGCGGCTGGATTTCCTGGACCCCAAGTTCCTCAATCGCGAGGCCGGCATCGCGGTGGCCAAGGCCGAAGAGATGCACCTCATCATGGCCGAGGCCGCGCTGGCGGGGAATCAGCTCGGGGACGCGGCGACGTACCTGAGCAATGCCATCAGCCTGGCCCTCGGGCGGGGCACCGAGTCCTTCACGGACGAGGACCCGAGGCTCAACGAGGATCTGTCCATCCGACCTCGGGACGCATCCATCATGGTGCGGGCGGACGCCAGCAGCCCGTACCGGGCCGGCCTGGTCCTGTCCCGACCGGGTGGGACCGACCAGCGCGTGATCTCGGGTACGTCGCTGGATGCGGACTCCGTGGCCGCGCTGACGGATGCCGACGACCTCTGGCACGCGTTCCACCTGGCCCGTCAGGAGATCATGTTCCTGGAAGGTCGGCGCATGTCCGACCTGGGGATCCGGCTCCCCGTCATGCTCCGGGAGATCGACTCGAACCCCACCATCAGTGATGGGGACCCGGGGACCGAGCCGGTGGTGCCGTCCTACATTCCGCCGGCTGACCAGATGGACCTGTTCTTGCCCAAGAGCCCCTACGACGCCAGCGAGACCCTGGTCACCACGGAGGTCACGATGCTCGTGGACATGAACCGGGTGCTCGCGGACAACCGGGTGAGTCCCTTCAACTAGGCGGCCCGGCCGGGTCGGCTCTTCCGCGTAGGCCGAGGCCCGGCGCCCTCCGGGGTGCCGGGCCTCTCCTTCGACTCCCGAGCTCAGCACCCGGCAGGGGGCTATTGCTCGAACTCGCGCATGGCCTTCAGGGACCGGAACGACGGATGCAGTCCCACGGCCAGCATCTGGCCGGACCAGGCAGCCAGCGGGGAGTCGACCCGGCCGAAATCCCCGGTCCGGACTCTGCACGCCGTAGCGAAGTCACAGAACCGACAGTCGTCCGCCTCGTCGGTCGGCACGAACGACCCGTGGGCCACACCCTCGAGCATCCGCGTCAGCAGCTCGCCGATTCCCGCGAGGCAAAGCCGATCGAACCGGACGACACGATTCTCCCCCTTGCGGGTGGGGAAGTGGTATTCGCCGGCGGCCACCGGGCTGCGCAGGAGGGTCTCGGCGGCCATTGCGTACAGCGCGTGCTGGAGTCGGCGACCTCCGTGGAAGGTCCCGGTCCGCCCCTCGTAGGACCGGGGAGTGCCCGTCTTGTAGTCGACCACGCGCAGCCCGTGGAGGTCCTCGTCGACCCTGTCGACGGCTCCGCGCAGGTGGACGGTGTCGTCGCCCACCGGCAGTCGGAGGGGTTCGTCGTGGAGGAGGCCGCAGCGCATCTCCAGCTTCACCCAGGGAGCGCCGCGCTCGCGTATCATACGAACGAACGAGCGAACGTCCTCCTCCAGGCCCTGGAGCTCGCGGCGGAGAACGCCTTCCCCCGGAGCCGGCGTGGAGTCCCGGAACCGGCGCGAGACCTCGTCCAGGACCCCCAGGGCGACCTCCTCCATCCGGGGGTCGCCAGCCGGCACGCCCCGCGTCTCGGCCGTGCGGAGCGACGCCTCGAACACCGCGTGCAGGAGGCTGCCCCGCTCCAGGGCGTTGAGCCAGCGGTCGGGATCGAACTCCGGATCGTCCGGAGGACGCAGGCGAAGAACGGTCCGATACAGATACCTGAGCGGGCACGCCCCGAGGTCCTCCAGGCGGCTGGCCGACACCACCACGTCGGGGTTGACGCGAGGATCCAGCTCGGGACGGGCAGCCACGACCCCCTGGTGCGGGCCCGGCTCACCGTGGACGCGCTCGCGAAGGGCGCCCAGCCCCCGACGCAAGGAGGGAAAGGCGGTGAGGACGGTCTCGGAGCCCGCGCGCAGCACGCCGTCCACGGCCAGCGACCGCATCCATACGTCGTCCGCGTCGAGGGTCCCATCGTACCCCCGGGGGATGGCGCAAGCTACGTCCCCGAGGGCTCGGTGGAGGTCCTCGAAGGTGAGGTCCGGGTCGCGGCGTCCAAGGCGGAGCGCCTGGAGAAGCACCGGAGACGGAGAGACCGATCGCGCTTCCACGGCGTTCCATGCGCCGTAGCTCAAAGTCACCTCGCCGCGTAGCCTCGAGATGAGGGCGCTCAGGCGGAACGCGCGCTCCCGGATCACGTCTCCGGAGGTGGGGAGGTTCCCCGGCAGGGCCTGTCGGTCCCGGTCCGTCAATACGGGATCCTGCGGGGTGTGTCCGGGCACACGGTCTGCGTCGAGGCCGACGATGAACGTCCGGGTCCGTCCGGACAGTCCCCCGTGCACGAGGTCCGACAGGTGGAGGTGTCCTCCCTCGGACCGCCACGGTGCCACGGCGTCGTCCGGGCCCCGGGCGGCGTCCTCCGCCGCCTGCACCCGGATGGACCTAAGGTGTCGGCGCAGGATGGTCAGGGCGGCTTTGAAGCTCGTGCGGCGCCTCAGCGACGCTTCCACCCGGTCGAGGACGCGCACGAGCTCCTCCCGGGCGGCCCGGTCAGGACCTGTGCCTCGGGGGACCCGCCTGAGGAGGGCTGCGACCCCGCCGGCGATCTCGGCGGCAGAGACGGGCTCGCCCGGCTCTCCCGTCCGGTCGGGTACGGACGGAATGGCCTTCAGGGCCGGAAAGAGGATGGCGCGCAGCGCCCGCAGCTCGCCCCTGGTCCGCTGCACCCGCCGTTCGAACCGCTCAGGGGTCTCCCAGGGTCCCTGGGTCTCCTGGTCGAGGGCGTCCAGGGCGTTGCGCAGGCTGCTTCGGTACCGCGTTCTACCCCAGCCGACACGGAGGCGCCGAAACCGCCGGGCCAGGTCGGCAGGAGCGTGATACCCGGTGGCGCGCGGCGGACGAAGGTCCCCGGCTTCCAGGAGGCGCCGGATCGCGGCCGCCTGGAATCCTCCCTCGATCCAGTCGAGGTAGGTCAGCGCCACCCTGCCAGCGCGGGTCCGCTCCACCGGAAGCCCGACACCGTAGGTGACGGGGATTCCCAGACGGATCGCGATGGCGTGGAGGGCGGACCCGTAGGCTGAGGGATCCGGCGTGACGATCTCCACATCGTCCCACGCCGCACCCGAAGCGGCCACGCGACGCAGGACTTCGCGGAGCTCGTCCGTGATGGATGCCGCCCGGAAGATTCCGACGCGGCCCCCGGAGGGTTCAGCGTCCCCGGGCGCGTGCAGCCAGGCCAGGCTCACCCCAGGGTCCCCCTCTTCCCAGACGAGGGCCGGAGGCCTGGCAAGCCCCAGAACGGGATCGGTCCTCAGCACCTGGGCGCCCCGTTTCGACAGCTCGAGCAGGAGCCTGCCGGTGAGACCCCGCGCGCTCAGTCCCGGAACCAGCAGGACGCGACAGGCCTCGATCACCTCGCCTCCTCCTTGACCTCCCTCGAGCGCCTCGGCCGCAAACTCCATGACCGTGGCGGTGTCGGCTCTGCGACGCTCGCCCAGGAGGCTCTCGTAGCGCTCGAGGACCTGAAGGAGGAAGCGGCGCTTTCCCACGTCGCGGAGCGGGGCGCGCCTCAGGTCTGCCGGACCCACCCCGGAGAGGCGCAGCGCGGCGAGGGAGCCGTAGAGGGCTTCGCGGAAGCCGACCCCCTCCGTGAGCTCGCCGAACCCGGCATCCTCGCCGGACGCGAGGGCGCCGTCCAACGCCTCGTCCATGAGGGCCTGCTCATCGAAGCGGTCCATCGCACGGAGACCGTCGCGGCTCATCGCGGGTCGAGCCAGCCGCATGGCCAGGAGGCGAGGCGTGGTTACCTCGAACCCCACCCAACCCGACTCCATCCGGGAAAGGCGTCGCAGGAGCTCTCGCCCTCCTCCGAAGGTGGGAGCCACGACGACCTTCCGGCCCAGGGGACATTCCTCGGCCGCGTGGGCGAGGGCTTCCACCAGTCGGGAAGGGGCCACGCTGGGATCCGTCATTTGGCTCCGGTCTCGGACTGCGGGTCGGGGCAAGATAGAGGATGGAAGGAGGCTGCGGGAGCCCGGCCCGACAAAGCAATGGGGCCGGCAGCTGCAGCCGGCCCCATTGCTTCGCAGGGAGGGCGGAAGGCTCCGCCCGACCCTTGTCTACGCCCCGGCCCCGCGGCCGCTACTTGATGAACAGCATGTCGCGGTAGGTGGGGATGGGCCAGTAGTCGTCCGGAACGATCCGTTCGAGCGGGTCCACCACGTCCCGGACGGCGTTCAGAGCGGGGATGATGTTCTGACGCATGTGCTGAGCTTTCGACACCAGGTCGTCTCCACCGAGCTCCTGGTTCTGTTCCGAGAGCACCGCCAGCTTGTCCGTCAGCCGGTCGATGAGCTCGTTGACCTGACGTGCGATCGTCAGGATCCCCTCGGCCTTTATCCCCACGTCGTCCGCCCGCTCGGCCGTGCCGAGAAGATCGCTCAGGTAACGCGCAGCGGCCGGAAGAATCATGGTCTGGGCAATGTGCTGACCGGTCTCGCCCTCGATGTTGACCATCATGAAGTACCGCTCCACGTAGATCTCGTAGCGGGACTCCAGCTCCCGGCGGGATAGTACGCCGTACTTCTCGAAGAGGGCCGTGTTCTTCTCGGCGACGATGCACGGCAGGGCATCCATGGTGCCCGGGAGGTTGAGGAGCCCACGACGCTCGGCCTCCCGCACCCACTCCTCCGAGTAGTTGTCGCCGTTGAAGATCACGTGCTTGAACTCGTGGATCTCCTCCGCGAGCAAGTTGCGGAGGGCGTCATCGATCGTCGTGTCCTTCTCCAGGTCGGCCTCGAGCTTCACGCAGAGATCGTCGATGGCTTCGGCGACGATCGTGTTCAGCACGGTGGCCGGGAAGGAGATGCTCTGCGAGGCTCCCAGAGCCCGAAACTCGAACTTGTTCCCGGTGAACGCGAACGGCGACGTGCGATTCCGGTCGCCGGCGTGCTTGGGCAGGTTGGGCAGGACCTTCACGCCCAGGCCCATGAGGCCGGCTCCCTTGCTACTCTTGGCCTCTCCCGCGCTCTCGATCTGCTCGAAGATGTCCTGGAGCTGATCCCCCACGAACGCGGAGATGATCGCCGGGGGCGCCTCGTTGGCTCCCAGACGGTGGTCGTTGCCCGAGTGGGCCACGGCGGCGCGCAGCAGGTCCTGGTGTTTCGCCACCGCCTTGAGCACCGCGGAGCAGAAGAACAGGAACTGCATGTTGTCATGGGGTGTGTCCCCGGGCTCCAACAGGTTCTGGCCATCGGTCCCGAACGACCAGTTCAGGTGCTTTCCGCTCCCGTTGACGCCCTGGAAAGGCTTTTCGTGAAGCAGACAGGCCAGCCCGTATTTCCGCGCCACACGGCGTAACGTCGACATGGTGAGCTGCTGGTGATCGGCGCCCTGATTGGCATCCTCGTAGATGGGCGCCATCTCGTACTGACCGGGTGCCACCTCGTTGTGGCGCGTGGTGATGGGGACCCCCAGCTTGTACAGCTCGAGCTCGACCTCGTTCATGTACTCCAGCACCCTCTCCGGAATGGACCCGAAGTAGTGGTCGTCCATCTCCTGGCCCTTCGGAGGTTTGGTACCGAACAGGGTCCTGCCCGTAGTGACCAGATCGGGGCGCCGGTAGAAGAACTGCTCGTCCACCAGGAAGAACTCCTGCTCCGCCCCCAGCGTGGCCTTCACCGCCTTCTCCTCATTGCCGAAGAGCTTCAAGGCCCGCCTCGCCTGCTGATCCAGAGCGTGAACGGAGCGGAGCAGGGGGGTCTTCTTGTCCAACGCGTCCCCGGCCCACGACGCGAACGCCGTGGGGATGCACAGGTAGGCGCCTGCCGGTCCCTCCATGAGGAAGGCAGGGGATGTCGGATCCCAGGCCGTGTAGCCGCGGGCCTCGAAGGTCGCCCGCAGGCCACCTGACGGGAACGAGGATGCATCCGGCTCTCCCTGGACGAGCTCCTTGCCGCTGAACTCGGTGATGGCACGACCGTCACCGGTGGGCTTCAGGAAGGAGTCGTGCTTTTCCGCGGTGAGACCCGTGAGGGGCTGGAACCAGTGGGTGAAGTGCGTCGCCCCCTTCTCCATGGCCCACTCCTTCATGGCCACCGCCACCGCGTCCGCCACGGAGGGATCCAGATCCGTCCCGTCGCGGATGGTAGACAGCAGAGCCTCGTACTGCGGCTTGGGGAGACGGGACTTCATCTGATGGAGTCCGAACAGATTGTCTCCAAAGACCTCCTGGAGGTCCACACGCTTCTTCCGGTCTCCTCCGTTGGTGGTCGGAGACGCGTAGCGCACGGCGGCGAGGGCGTCGAAGCGGGGGACGAGGTGGGTCATGGCGGCCTTCCTGACGGTGAACGGGACTGATCGTGGATAGATCCAACATTCCCTGTGATCGCCCTGGCTTCAAGGGGTAAGAGGTCATATTTTGCATAAATCTCATTACGCTAATTTATCCATTTTCATGGAATTTCTCGGACGGAGTCGGGAGTTGGGAATCCTGCGGTCGGCCCTGGATGCCCGCGAATCTTCGGTCATCGAGGTGGTCGGACCGCCTGGTGTGGGGAAGTCGACCCTGGTCCGTCGGGCCACTCAGGGGTTCCGGGTCCTTCATCACCGGGCGCCACCATTGCCCGACCCGGTCCAGCGCGCCGCGTTCCTGGACTCGCTTTACCGCGGATTCCCGGAGGAGGTGGGGGTACCTCAGGATGGGAACGGCGCGGCATCCTGGGAGACGGCGCTGGACGCACTCGCCCGCGCGCTGCCTCGGGACGGGAGGTCCAGCGTTCTGGTGATCGACGACGCCCATCGGTTGGGGGAGGCCAGGGCCCGCATCGAAGCTCCGCTGGCCAGGACACTGTCCCACGTCGCCGGCCTCCACGTCGTCCTCGTGTCGCCGTCTCCGTGCGTGGACGCGGCGGGCCCGCTCGAGCGTAACCTGGCCCGGCGGCTGGAGGTGGGACCCCTGAGCTTCCGGGCCGTCGTGGAGCTTCTCCCGGGCTCCGACGCCCGGGACCTTCTCGCGGCCTACGCCGTGTTCGGAGGGAACCCCGGCAACCTCCGTCACCTCAATCCGTCCGCCGGGCTCCTGACCAATGCTCGACGGGTGATCCTCGACGGGGGGGCTCCCCTCGCCGACGCAGGCCTGGCTCTGCTGGAACGCTCGGTTCAGACGCCGTCTCGGTACGCGGCCATCCTGCAGGCGCTCTCCCTGGGGGAAGGGGACTGGGCGCGGATCCACTCGGGTGTGCCAGACTTGAGCGCGAGCGGACAGGTGGCTCCTTACCTGCGCAGGCTCGACGATCTTGGCATCATCGAGGTCCGGCGATCACTCGACGCCCGGCCCAGCACCCGCGCGCGCCGTTATCGCATTCGAGATCCATTCCACGCGTTCTGGTTTCGGTGTGTCTTCCCGCGCTTGTATGCTGCGTCCCATGGGACGGATACCGAAGCCGGCCTGAACGCGGCAGTACGGACACACGCGGCATCGGTGTTCCCCATGGTCTGCCGCCAGTTCATGGCGTCCGATGCCCTCGAGCGACTGGGGCACAATGCGAGGGAGTGCGGGAGTCTCTGGGGGGGCGACGTCGAGATCGAGGTCGCAGGAATCCTGACGTCAGGGGCCACGTTCTACGGCCACACGCTGTGGGACCTGGACGGGTCCGCTTCCGCCCTCGGCCGATTGGACGCCCAGGTTCGGACCACCCGATACGGCTTCGGCCGAGAAACCCGACTACGGCTGATCTTTACGTCAGGGCAGCCCCCTACCACTCTCGAGCGCGAGGTGGTTCGCCGCTACGACGCGAAGGTCATCACCGGTGGGGACCTCGCAGGTGGCCACTGATGCATGGGCCGGGGACGGCCCCGGCCGCCCTCCTACACGTCGAGGTTACGCACGTACTTGGCGTTCTTCTCGATGAACTCCCGCCGGGGCTCGACCTCGTCGCCCATGAGACGATCGAAGAGGGTAGAGGCGATGGCCGCGTCCTCGATCCGCACCTGGAGGATGGTCCGTGCCTCCGGATCCATCGTGGTCTTCCAGAGCTGGTCCGGGTTCATCTCACCCAATCCCTTGTAGCGCTGGATGTTGACGCTCCTGCCGTCCTTGCTGCCCAGGCGGCTCTCGTACTCCGCACGCTCGTCATCGTTATACGCGTAGAACTCCTTCTTGCCCTTCTGCACCCGGAAAAGAGGAGGCTGGGCGATATATACCATGCCCGCCTCGATGAGCTCGGGCATCTGCCGGAAGAAGAACGAGAGGAGGAGGGTGCGGATATGTGCGCCGTCCACGTCGGCGTCGGTCATGATGATCACCTTGTGGTAACGCGCGTTCTCGAGATCGAAATCGTCCCGGATGCCCGCACCGATCGCGGTGATGATGGCCCGGATCTCGTCGTTGGACAGCACCTTGTCGATCCGGGCTCGCTCCACGTTCAGGATCTTCCCCTTCAGGGGGAGGATGGCCTGATAGGACCGGTCCCGGCCCTGCTTGGCCGACCCTCCGGCCGAGTCGCCCTCCACCAGGTACAGCTCGCAGAGGGTCGGATCGGAGATGGAGCAGTCGGCGAGCTTTCCGGGGAGGACCCCGCCCTCGAGGGCGCTCTTCTTGCGCGCCAGGTCCCGGGCCTTGCGGGCGGCCTCCCGAGCCCGTGCCGCCTGCAGTGACTTCTCGATGATGGCTTTGGCTGCCCTGGGGTTCTCGTCGAGGAAGGTCGAGAGCTGCTCATTCACTGCTGCCTCGACCGCGCCCCTCACTTCGCTGTTGCCCAGCTTCGTCTTGGTCTGGCCCTCGAACTGCGGCTCCATCACGCGCACGCTGAGAACGCAGGTGAGCCCCTCGCGCACGTCGTCACCCGAAAGGGTCTCGTCCTTCTTGAAGAGCTTGTTGCGTCGGGCGTAGTCGTTGATGGTCCGGGTGAGGGCCGCCTTGAACCCGGTCAGGTGGGAGCCGCCTTCGTGGGTATTGATGTTGTTGACGAAGGTGTGGGTGTTCTCCGAGAAGCCCTGATCGTACTGGAGAGCGAGCTCGATCTCCGCCTCCGGCTTGCTGGCCTCGAAATAGCACACCTTGTCGTGGAGCGCCCCGCGGCTCCCTCGCAGGTACGCGACGTACTCGGCCAGCCCTCCCTGGTACTGGTAGGTCTCCTCGATCGTCTCGCTATTCCGCTCGTCGACGAGGACGATCTCCAGGCCCTTGTTGAGAAACGCGAGCTCACGGAGCCGGTTGGAGAAGACGTCGAGATTGAAGACCAGCTCCGTGAAGATCTCCGGATCCGGCTTGAACGTCACGGTGGTGCCGCTCCCCCTGGCGGAGCCCAGCTCCTCGAGGTCCTTCGTCTTCAGGCCTCGTTCGTATCGCTGGTGGTACCGCTTGCCGCCCCTCCGCACCTCCACCTCCAGGTACTCGGAGAGGGCGTTGACGACGCTGACGCCCACGCCATGCAGTCCGCCGGACACCTTGTACGTATCCTTGTCGAACTTCCCACCTGCGTGAAGCGTGGTCATGGCCAGCTCCACGCCGGGCACGTTCTCGGTCGGATGGATATCCACGGGTATGCCCCGCCCGTCGTCCGCCACCCGAACGGAATTGTCGTGGCGGATCACGACGTCCACGCGTTGGCAGTAGCCTGCCATGGCCTCGTCGATGGAGTTGTCCACGACCTCGTAGACGAGATGGTGGAGTCCCCTGGCCGACGTGGAGCCGACGTACATGCCAGGGCGCTTGCGTACCGCATCGAGGCCCTTCAGTACCTGAATCTGACCGGCGGTGTAGCCATGCCCGCCCTTCTGCTTCTTCTTCGCCATGTCCGCTCCGTAAGGCAGTCTGCAGCTTCTTTCCGGCTCAACCCGTCTCGGCCAGAACGAATACGATACGCTCCAGCGGAGCCTCCGACAGCCGCTCGTTGACCCTCGCGAGCAGCTCCGCCTTCATCATGTCCAACTCCATCAGCCACGCGCTCGTCCGCACCTCGACGAACAGCTTGGCATCCTCCACGCCGCGAGCCCGCGTCACCCTCGCGATGCCCGACCCGACGATGTCCGGCCACAGCTCCAGGACGCTCATCCTGCGCACCTGGTCCTGGAGACCGTGCCGATCGAGCACCTCGCCGAGGACCCTGTCCAGCCGCACCGGTCCCGGCTTCTTCTGCGTCACATCGAGATCCTCCCGCCCTCGACCCGCCACCGCGGGAGGGCGTCCCTCCTGATCCGCACGTCGCTTTCCCTGGGTGCGGTCAACACCACCTGACCGGTCTCCTCCCGATTCATGAGGTCCAGGACCCGCTCGCTCCTCGCCGGATCCAGCTCGGCGAATACGTCGTCCAGGAGCACAAGCGGCTCTCTCCCTTTCACCTCGCGGAGGGTGTGTGCCTCGACCAGCCGTAGGGCCAGGGCGGCGGTACGTCGCTGGCCGCCCGATCCATAGTCCCTCAGGTCGACATCCTCGCGCTCTCCGTGCAGCCGGAGGAACAGCTCGTCCCGGTGCGGCCCCACCAGGGTCACCCCCCTTCTCCTCTCCGATTCGGCCGAATCCATGAGGCCATCCCGGTACGCCTCGAAGATCTCTTCCGGCGTTGTGCCCTCACCGAGCCGGACGTTGGAGCGATAGGCCATGAGCGCCCGGGGACCTCCTGAAACGGCAGCATAGTATCCCGCGAACGCTTCACAGCGTCGCTCCACCCACTCCTTCCTGGCCAAAATCACCGCCGTGCCGGCCCGGATCAGTCCCTGATTCCAGGCCGCCACCGCGGCGCCCGGATGACCGCTCTTGAGGGCGGCGTTTCGCCGGGCCAACGTCCTGCGATACTCCTGGAGCGCCTCCAGATACCCCGTCTCCGTGAGGGAGAGCACGATATCCAGGAACCGCCTCCGGCCCGACGGCCCCCCACTCACCAGCTCCACGTCGGTGGGGGAGAAGATCACGGCGGCCAACTGCCCGAGGGCGTCCCCGATCCGCGCCGGCTCGACCCCGTCCACCATGACCTTCTTTCGTTTTCCCCTCCGCTCGAAGGCGGCCGACACCTCCACCGACGGACCGGCTCCTCCCTCGGGCGACACCGTGCCCGCGACCCGGAACACCTGTTCCCCGAACCCGAGTACCTGATCGTCCCGCGCTCCGCGGAAGGACCGAAACGTCTCCAGGTAATAGATGGCTTCCAGGAGGTTGGACTTCCCCTGAGCGTTGTTCCCGATGAGGGCCAGGCCCTCGGGCGGGAGCTCCAGATCCTGGACGCCCAGATTCCGGAAATGGCGGACGGAGAGCCGCCTCAGCCGCACGTGCTACCAGAAGAGAAGGACCCCCGAACCATCGAAAGAATTTAACCTTTCGGGCACTCTTCGGCTACCCCGGAGGCTTCCGTAGAAACGCTTGGCGGGCAACGTTTTCGGGCCCTTCAGCGGGGTGGACGCCCGGTGGATGGAAACCGCTGAAACCAACCTCCTCAGCGCCCCTTGAAGCGTGCCTCGCGCTTCTCCAGAAACGCCGACATTCCTTCTTTCATGTCCTCGGTGGCGGCCAGCAGCCCGAACAGGGATGACTCCAACGCCAACGCGTCGGCTGTGGCCGTATCGACGGCCCGGTAGATGGACTCCAGCGCCATACGCACGGCGAGGGGGCCGTTGGCCGTGACCTTGCGAAGCAGGATCTTGCCCCGCTCCAGGAGGTCCGCGGCCGGTACCACCGCCGATACGAGGCCCATCTCGTGCGCCTGCTCCGCTCCCACCATCTGTCCTGTCAGCGTCATCTCGATGGCCCTGCCGAGCCCGACGAGTCGGGAAAGCCTGACGGTGCCTCCATATCCCGGAATGATGCCCAGGCCCACCTCGGGCAACCCGAAGCGGGCCTTCTCGCTGGCGATACGCAGGTGGCACGCCAGCGCCAGCTCGCAGCCACCTCCGAGGGCATAACCACCCACGGCTGCCAGCACGGGCTTGGGGAACCGCTCCACGGCCCCGAACACCTCCTGGCCCTGGCGACTCACGGCCACGCCAGACACGGCATCCATCTTGGCGAGCTCACCGATATCCGCGCCGGCCACGAAGGCCTTCTCCCCGGCCCCGGTGAGAAGGACGCCGCGAACGTTGTCGTCGTCCCGGAGTCCTTCGAACACCTCTCCGATCTCGGCGATCACGTCGGCGTTGAGGGCGTTGAGCTTGTCCTGCCGGTCGACGGTGACGACCGCAAGGTCGCCGTCCCACTCGACACGGATATACGTGAGATCGGTCATGGTCTGAGGCCGGTTGGACGGTTTCGGACGCTGCAAGATAGCGTCCGCCGTGGGAATGGAAAAACGGCTTCGATGGTCTTACCTTACGGCCCTTTCCGGCGGTCTGGAGGGGGTCGACGATGCACGTCGCGCCCTCGATCCGGTGCCCTTCGCCACAGGAGCTCTCTCCCCATGAGTCGGTCACTCAACAAGGTCATGCTCATCGGCAACGTCGGGAACGATCCCGAGATCCGCGCCACGTCGTCGGGTGCCAGAGTGGCCAAGCTGTCCCTCGCCACCAACCGGAGCTGGTCGGATCGATCCGGTCAGCAGCAGGAGAAGACGGAGTGGCATCGGCTCACCTTCTTCGGTCGCCTGGTCGACATCGTCGAGCAGTGGGTGAACAAGGGAGACCGGCTCTACGTCGAAGGGCGGATCGAATACTCACAGACCCAGGATGACCAGGGGGGCACTCGGTACTGGACGGACATCGTCGTGGGCGAGATGGTCATGCTGGGATCCACGGGGAATGCCGGAGAGGGCGGCGGTGGATACGGTGGAGGGCGCGGTGGCTTCACGCCCGGAGGGGATGCGTCTCCTCCACCCAACGAGCCGGACGACGATCTGCCGTTCTGAGGACCGGTTCCGTCATGTCGCGTGGCGCCGTTCCACCGATTCGTGGCGGGGCGGCCCCACTCATTCCGGGTCCGGAACCTCGGCGTCCGACTCCCAGAGGCCCATGAGATACTCGTCGTATAGCTCGGGGTGCTCCCGGTAGTCTGCCAGCCACACCTCGAAGGGGGGCAGCGCCACGCGCTCCGACAGCCAATCCGTGGCGATCTTCACGATCTCGACGTAGGAGAGGTCTCCGGTCGCGCCCCGCTCGCGGTGAGCCCGCTGAGCGAGGAGGTATATCTCGTCAGGACTGAGATACAACAGAAGGTCCGCGACCTGCGCCGAACAGTAATCCAGATACTTGGCGCGCAGAACCTCCTCAGGCTCCTCGAATCCCGGCCTACCTCCGGCCACCATCGCCCTCCCGCGGGATATGGGAAAGACCCCGTCGCTTCACAGGTAGACATCCGCTCAGGGATGCGCCGAACCTATGGAACGACGGGGTCTTGTGCGCAAGGCCTCACGATGGAGGAGTCGACGCCTCCTGGGCGACCGTGTCCCCTTTGGCCCGGCTCTGCTCACGGAGGTGCCGATAGATGGAGCGACGGGTGAGTCCGTACAGTACGACCCTGCTCAAGAAGTCCGGATCCACGCGCTGAACTTCTTCGGCCTGCGCCGCGATGTCCCTGGGAAGCCGGACGTTGAGCTGCACGGAACAAGTATCCCACATTGGCACACCTCGCCCCAATAGTCTCAGGTTGAAATTGTCATACTTTTGTGAGCACCACCGCAGCGCCGCAATGAGCGCCGGACCCACCGTCGCGAGTGCTCAACTTCCCGGAAGCGGGGAGAACGATAAAGCCGTTGCAGACCGTGCGCAAGCCCTTTGCGCCACGGGCTCACACCAGTGCAGCTTAATCGGAACTTGTTGTCCCGTAAGGTGTTACGAAATCACCAAAACCCAGAAACCAGGTGTTCCCGGGTGGCGTAATCAGGGGTGGGCCAGGGGGTGAACAGGAGCGTAAGTTAAGGCGCGGCACGGGCTCCCGAGGCGTGTCGGGTCGCCGCCCAGACGAATGACCGCCGAGAGAAAATTGATAAAAATCAGGTCAGGGGAGAGCGGACCGGAGGAAGGCCTGGAGGGCGGCGGTTTCGAACGACGCAAACCGCTCGAGGAGGGCCCACAGCTCCCGTTCGCAGAATAGCGGAGCGGTCCGGTGGGGCGCCGTGGTGGATGGGCCCTCGAACGAGATGAAGGCACGCCAGAGCTCCGCGTCTCGATAGGAACGGAGGCTCGCCTTCCACGCTCGCCCCCCGAAGAGGAAGGTCCGCTCGTCCAGCGTCGTCGGCTCGGCAGCCGTCGGTCCCACGGCCGAATCCTCCAGGTCGTCGACGTGGGCTCGAGGGTTCGTCAGGAGGTCATCGCGCCAGATCTCGAACGGAGGGAGGGGCAGCAGGTGCTCACAATACCTCACCAGGAGGCCGAGCGGATCATCGACACCGCCCGCGACCCCCTCCTCGGACTCCTCGGCCTCCAATCTGGCCAGGCGATAGAGGGGTCGGACGGCCCCTCGGGGCAGCATCTGCACGAGGCGGATGGCCTGGCGGAGGCGGTAGGACTCGTAGCGGACCGCCAGCTCGTGTGCGGTCTCCTCGC
>JARRLD010000058.1:0-15360 GCA_037387345.1 Gemmatimonadota bacterium | reverse complement strand
GCGAAGCGCGCGTCGACCTGGACGCCCGCGTCGGCCTTCCTGACCTGGACGCCCTCGAGCTGCACCTCGGGCCCGACGGCCCGGTCTATGATCCGGAGGCATGCGGAAATCTCCTCCTGTGGAACCAGAGCATGCAGCACGTGGAGGGCCCCGAGTTCCTGGGAAGCATCCGGGGTCAGGTGGAGAGCGAACCTCCGGATACGGTCGTAGGCGTCCGCCTGGGGTCCGGCGGATCGATGCATCGTCCCGACTCCGCAGGCTTCTTCTACTTTTCTGGACTTCTGCCAGGGGAATACGAGTTGGAGATCATCGTCCCGGGTCGGCCGGTGCTCAGGCACAGGACCCGCGTCTATGCCTATACGGAGTCACACGTAAAGGTACAGAGACACCCGACCCTACATCATCCCCCGCTTGGTCTTGATGACGATCACGCCGTTCGCGCCCCGGCTTCCATAGATGGCCGTCTCTCCCGCGTCCTTCAAAACGGTGATCGACGCAATGGTGTTCGGGTCGATGCCGTGGAGCGCCGCGTCGGCAGACGGCATCAGAATGCCGTCTACGACGAACAGAGGATCTTGACCACTCAGGAAGGAGCCGGTGCCACGAATCCGAACCGTTACCGTACCGCCGGGCCTATCGACGACCTGTACACCCGGAACCCGGCTCAACATCTCCGACAGCGTCCGCGAGCGACGCGTCGTATCGTCGTCACCCGAGACGGTGGATACGGACCCAGTCAGGTTGTCCTGGTCGACCTCACCGTAACCGATGTCAACGGAGTCGTTGGCCGTGGCCCCTTCCTCGGCCGGTCGAGTGGTCGCGCATGCCGTCAGAGTGGACAGGGCGAGCACACCGATGATCCGAAGATGACGGGGCTTGGGAACGACCCAGGATAGCGCTTCCATCGTACCACCTCCCTTGGCAGGCCACCGGACATGCGCCGCTTCAGCTGCACTCTAACCCGGACACACCTCAACGCGATAGCAGGTCGTGCCCGCGTCACTCCTTGAGGCCCTTTGACTGCCGATGGATCAGAGCCAACTCTATCAACTCTACGATCGCGAGCCCGAGCCGATTGCATCGTTCCTCGAACACCTCCGGACACTCTATGACCTCCCACGGCCTGGAGTGTTTCTCGACATGGGCTGCGGGCCGGGCCGGCTCCTCGGTCCCATGGCGGCCTCCGGTTGGACCGTAGTTGGCTACGAACCGGATCCGGACTATTCGCTCCAGGCCGAGGAGACCCTCCGCGGCCTACCCAACGGACGGTTCCGGCAAGCTGGCCTCCTGGAGCTCGACGAGCATCAGGCCTTCGACCTCATCGCCGCAGTCAACGGACCCTACTCCTACCTGCTGACGCCAGGGGACCGCGAGGAAGCTCTCCGGCGATGCGGCCAGGCCCTGCGGCCGGGAGGCGTGCTGTTCATCGAGTTCTCCAACTTCCATTGGATCCTCAAGAACTACCGCGAACCCCCGGTTGTTCAGATGGACGTGGGAGGCATCGAAGTCACTCGCACAGCACATCATGAGATCGACTACCACAACGGGACGTTCATTCACCACGACAAGTTCGTCTGGACCGACACGTCCGGTGTTGACCACGAGGCCACGAAGACACACCGGATGGCGATCATCTCCTACCCGGAGCTCTCATACTTCCTCGAAGATCTTCACTTCGAGGAAATCCGGACGTTCAATGGCTTCGATGACCGGGAAGCACGCCCTCTGATGGGGCGGCGAATCCTTGTAGCGGCGCGAGCTCCGACCGTCTCATCCCCCACTGCGTGAGCGAATCACCATGCCAGATGCCGACTCCCGCCACCTCGAACCGACCCAGGAGTCTGGGCGCGATTTCCTCATGCGGAGCATTGACGGCGAAGTCGTCATGCTGAACCTTCTTCGATTCCGGGACGTCGCGGACTACGCGCACACACCCCATCTCGAACCGGACAACCCCATATCGGGCGCCGAGGCGTACCAGCTCTACATCGAGCACACACTCCCTCACCTGCGAGAGTCAGGGGGCGACGTGGAGTTCATGGGTGACGGCGGGCCCTTCCTGATCGGCCCGTCCGACGAGCGATGGGACATGGTATTGCTGGTCCGTCACAAGAATGTGCAGACCTTCATGTCCTTCGCCTCGAATGAGGCCTATCTCGGTGGGATAGGACATCGCCTGGCGGCAATCTCGGACTCCCGGCTCCTTCCCATCGCTCCAGCCCCGAAGCCCTACGTAGGAGAGCGACCACTGTGAAGACACGGTCTGTGCCTATCGCTCTGGCCTCGATCCTGGTGGCTGCGTCGCCCGCCACCGCAGCGTGCCAGGTTGGCTCCGATTTTCGTGGGCTCGGAGCTTTCCTTGATAGCCTCATGGTTTCGGAGGGGGTCCCCGGGATCTCGTTCGCCGTGTTCAACGACGAGAGTATCCTCTATGAGCACGTCGGCGGCGTGAAGAACCGGCAGACCGGCGAGCCGGTTGACCCGGAGACCGTGTTCGAGGCGGCGTCGATCAGCAAAACGGTCTTTGCATACACGGTGCTGTCCCTGGTTCTGGACGGGGCAGTCGATCTCGACGAGCCGCTGGCGCGGATGGTCCAGGACATCCCCGAGGTCGGGTACGATCCGCGGGCCGCCAGCCTGACACCACGTATCCTGCTCAGTCACCAGGGTGGCCTGCCCAACTGGCGCAGCAGGCTCCGGTTCGAAGCCCAGAGTTACTCCGAGCTCTTTGACGAGGGCGACACCCTTCGCTTCGTGGCCGACCCCGGTGCCGAGTACCGGTACTCGGGCGAGGGCTTCGTCCTTCTCCAGCGCGTGATCGAGGAGCACGCCGGAACCCGGGTGGGTGAGCTCATCCAACGCAGGGTGTTCCGACCGCTGGACATGCGCCGGTCCAGCTTTCTCTTCGACAGCAGGGTCCGCGACAACGCATCGTTTGGACACAATGCCGAGGGCGAGCCGGACAAGTGGATCATCGGAGTCCCCCTGGCGAGCTCGACCCTGCACACCACGGCGTCTGATCTCGCCCGCTTCGGTGTGGAGCTGGCGTCCCAGCTCCACGACCACGGGCCGTATTCCACGTTGGCCACGCCCCAGGTGGAGGTCGCCAGCGACGGCGACTGGTCGCTGAATTGGGGACTGGGGTTGGGGATCATCGACGACGGCTCCCGCACCTGGGTCTACCACGGGGGAAACAACGTCATCTTCATCGCGGACTTCGTCTACTGTGTGGATGACAACCTGGGCTACGTTCTCCTCACGAACAGCTCGAACGGTCAGCGAGTGGTCGAAGCGCTGGAACGCCGGGTGTTCGGGAAGGCGATTCCGCGGTAGGGATGATCGAGAGCAGGGCTCCACTCGACTGGCTGGCTCCGAAGCTCCCGGGCTGACGTGACCTGGCTCGCAGGGGCGCTTCAGTCTCCAGGCTGGCATGCCGAAGCCGGGGAAACCGCGGTTTCACTCGGTACGGTAATCCTCCAGCCCGGTGCACTCGCGGGCACGAAGGGGTCTGTTGCCGGACCGGCCAGGAAGAGCGGCGTTCCCGGCTCCGCGGTACCCAGAGACAGAGAATCCCGCGCTGTCCATACGTAGTACGTCGTTTCGTGCGTTTCGGCGGCCACGACCCGGAAGGTGTCCGCAGCAGGCATCGTCAGACACGCCTGCCCCGGAGCGACCGTTCCCAGGTTCAGGGACCAGAGTCCCCCTGGCGTCTGCGGCTGATTGCGGGGAAAGCCTCTGATCTCCAGCGGGGAGCATCCGCCGACGCTACAGGTGGCATTGATGACGAGAACCGTCGTGGCGGGACTCGGCTCGGTCGGCGACCTGCAGGCCAGGGGCAACAGAAGGACGCAAGGAATGCCGACCTTCAGGACATATGCGAGGGAACCCCGCCGCGCGCTGCTCCAGCTTCCCATCCGGTGACTGCCGACCTCGGATCTGGGGAGAACGTCCGCCCGAACCCGCAACAGATACGAACCAGCGACTGGCTTTGTGACAGGGGGCATGCCCCCGTGCCCGTCGGACATGGTCGATGGGAGCATCTACCTTGCAGACCGCCACCGTGGGAGTGCATCGTGGTCCGCAGTTGGGCCCACAGCAGCCCTTACCCGCGCAGCGGCCGGCTGCCAGACGAAGGAGTGCGACATGAGGGATCCCCGAGAGCTCGTCGAATCGTTTGGTTCTCGAAGTGGAGAGACGCGATTTGCCAGCTACGAGGCGCTGGTCGCGCTCGGCCCCGACGCACTGCCTGCTCTTCGCGAGGGTCTCCGAAGCCCGTCGTGGCAGGTCCGGCGGTGGAGCGCGATCTCACTGGATCGCCTCGCCAACGAAGAGGCGCTTGCCGACCTCGTGCCTTTGCTCACCGATCCCCATCCCAAGGTCCGGCTGTGGGCGGTTCACTCCCTCGCGTGTGATCACTGCAAGGACGACGTGTCGTGCCCGATCGATGTCGTGCCCGCGCTGTCCGAGCGGGCGCTCGAGGATCCGGACGTCCGTGTCCGACGGATGGCAGTGATCATGCTCGGATCCGAGTTCGTCGACGCCAGGGCCGTTCCGGTCCTGGAGCGCGTGATCCAGGTCGAGTCTGATCGCAAGCTGCGCGAACACGCCAAGCGAGGCCTCGACCGCCTCGGCGAGGCCCTCGGTCCCCTGGCGTAGTCGCGATACGGGCACTCCACCATCCCGACAGGAGCCGAGATCTGATCCGGGCATACCGGGCGGCCGACCTCGAACACGTGCTCGGAGCTTCCGGCGATCGACCTCGCATCCGACCCGTCGCTCGAAGACTGACCCCCCTTTCGGAGACACCGTTCGTCAGGTCAATTGGCGAGCGTCTACTCCCCACTCCAGGAGGCATAGCGGGAGGCAGCATGGAGGGAGATGCCCCGGGCCTCGATCCGGCGATTGAGGTGTTCTACGCGCAGTATCCCGAGGAAGGGCGACTTTCCCAGGGATGGTTCCAGATCGAGGCCGAGCGGACCAGGCTTCTCGTCTCGCGCTACTGCCCACCTCCCCCGGCGGTCTGGCTCGATGTGGGTGGCGGGGCCGGCGCCCACGCCTTCTGGCTCGCGTCCCTCGGCTACCAGGTCCACCTGGTGGATCCTGTCGACCGGCTGGTTCAGGCTGCGAAGGAGCGCAGCCTTTCCGCGTCCGACCCGCTTGCATCTGCCGAGGTCGGCGATGCGAGGAACCTGGCCTTTCCCGATGCGAGTGTCGATTGCATCCTGATGCTGGGTCCTCTCTATCATCTCACGACCCGAGCCGACCGTGACCGAGCGCTCGATGAGGCCGCCCGGGTGCTGCGGAGTGACGGGCTTCTCTTCGCGGCTGGCATCACGCGTTGGGCGTCGCTCTTCGATGGGCTCACGCATGACTACCTCGCCGATCCCACGTTCGTGGCCGTGATGGAAGGGGATGTCGAGACAGGGCAGCATCGCAATCCAAACCGGCAACCGCAGTACTTCACGACGGCTTACTTCCACACTCCCGAGGAGTTTTGCATGGAGTTGGCGGCATCGGGTCTCGAGCTCGAGGGCGTGTTCGGCCTCGAGGGCCCGGCTCCTCTTTTGGCTGACTTCGATGAACGATGGGCCGATCTTCGCACTCGGACCGATCTCTTGCGCGCCGCTGAGCTGATCGAATCCGAGCCGTCGCTGCTGGGACTCAGTCCCCATATCCTGGGGGTGTGCAGGAAGCTGTAGCCGCTTCGCACGTCGGCATGGGAAAGTGAGCGGGACCACGGGGAGCGGTCGGCCCCCTGAATCGAGGCACGGAGGAGACCGATGCGGGAGAGAACCTACGCTGCCACTGTCTTGCAGCTCGAAGGAGCTGTCGTCCTGCTGACGGCCGCGTATGCGTTCCACGCGCTTGGCGGAGCCTGGGTGTGGTTCGCAGTCCTGTTCCTCGTTCCCGATCTTTCCATACTCGGGTACCTGGGGGGGCCACGCATAGGTGCAGTCGTGTACAACGTCGCCCACACCTACTGCGTTCCTTTCGTCCTCCTTCTTCTGTGGCTTATCGTCCCCGAGGTCGTGATGCTTCGAATCGTGACCATCTGGGTCGCTCACATCGGGCTGGACCGGATGCTCGGATTCGGTCTCAAGGACGCGACGGGTTTCAAGCACACGCACCTGCAAAGGGTCTAGTGGATGCCGCCCCACCGGGAGCACGGGATGTCCCCACCGGAGCAGTCCGGGCTCGAGGACCGCGTCGCCCGACTCGAGCGACTCGTCGAAGAGCTCCTGGCCCAGAGGAAGCCTGACGCGGAGCGTCCCACTCCCGTGGATGCACCGTCGCCGAAGCCGGCGCCCGGAAGCTCGCGCGCTCACGAGCGTCCGCGACCCGCGGAGAGTGTCCCTCGACCGGTCGCCCCGTCGCCGCCTCGTCTCTCGGCGGAGGAAGGTGAGAAGTGGCTCGGAAGAGTTGGGGTCGGGTTCGTGATCCTGGCGTTCGCGTTCCTCCTCAAGCTCTCGTTTGATCGAGGTTGGATCACGCCCGCGCTGCGGCTGGGAGCGGGATTCCTGACGGGTGTTGCCCTGATCGCCGCAGGTCTGCGCCTCGAGGGTCAACGGAGGCGGCTTGCTCAGGCGCTGCTCGGCGGAGGCGTGGCCCTGCTCTACCTCGTAGGGTTCGCCGGCTCCCAGCTGTACGAGCTCCTGCCCCTGTGGGTCGCGCTCTCGCTGATGTCGACCACGACGATCCTGGCGATCGCAGTCTCCGAACGTCAGGAGTCCCCCGCGCTCTCGATCATCGGTGTCGCTGGGGGTCTCGCCACACCGTTTCTCCTCGATATGGCGGCTGCCCACCCTGGGGGCATCGCCGTGTATGCCTCTCTGGTCCTCTTGGGGGCGGCACCGGTCCAGTTCCTCAAGGGATGGCCGGAGCTGTTGGTCACCATGGCGTTGGGAGGTGCCCTGGTGGCAGGTGGCATCGCCGTCGGTTCTCCTTCGTTCGTGTCGTCGTGGCCCCTGATGGCTCTGGTCGGACTCATCTGGGCAACGACGGTCCTATCGCCGACGCTCCGGCCGGTGTACATGCCCTCGAGAGGGGAGGTCGAAGAGCGATGGCTGGCTCGTGCGGCCGGGCTTTGGGGCACGGCCGTGACTGCGGCCGTGATCACCGTACACTTCGGGCTGGCTCGCGCGGATGCCGGAGTCCTGCTTCTTGGGCTCGGGCTCCTGTCCGCCGGGCTATCTTTCCTTTTCCGGGATACCCCCGTTGCCTCGGCCCCGCCCGCCGAGGTGGGCGCCGTGGCGATGGCAGCGGGGCTGGCCCTGGCGACGTGGTCACCCCTGGGGGTGTTCCTCGTCATGGCGGAGGTATGTGTCCTCCTCCTGATCACGTCCCGAGGCGCCCCTGCAAGCCTGGCAGCCGTCGGACACGGGTTGGGCCTGGGTGTAGCCATCGCGTTCTTGGCGTACGCAGAGTACTCCGAGCTGGGTCAATTCCTGGGGCTCCGTGAGGGGGCGTTCCTCCGCGTCGGTGTCCTGGCCCTGGCGGTCGTGGCCGCTCTATGGACCGAGGAGCTCGCCGGATTCTACCGGGGAGCTGCCTACGCAGGCCTCCTGGTGTGGTTCCTCTCCGAGCTGGCCTACAAGCCGAACGGTCAGGCCCTGATCAGCATCGCCTGGAGCCTGCAAGGCACCGCCGCTCTCCTGGCCTCCATGCGACGCAGGTCCCAACGCCTTCAGATCGCCGGCCTGATGACCCTGGGGTTGGTTGCCGGCAAGCTCCTCCTTGTCGATCTCGCCCAGCTCGACCCGGTCTGGCGCATCTTCCTCTTCCTCGGGTTCGGTGCGACCCTTCTCGGTCTCGGATACCTCGTGAACCGTCCGGCCGATCGCGAGGAGCACGAGCCCTGAGGTATCGCGTGCACGGCCGGATCGCGCTGCCCCCCCTGCTCCCGCTGGGACCCGCCCCTCGCCCTTCCCCTTGACCTTCGACAAAGAAAAAGATAGAGTCGCCCTACTTGTCGAAGGTAGAGGGGAATGGCGAAAGACGATCGTGCGGACATGCTCCAGGGCACCCTGGACCTGCTCATACTCCATGCACTGTCTCTCGGGCCGATGCACGGATGGGGCGTCTCGCAGCGGATCCGGGATCTCTCCCGCGACGTCCTGCAGGTGAATCAGGGCTCGCTGTATCCGGCGTTGCACCGGTTGGAGTACAGGGGTCTCGTGCGCGCCGATTGGGGCAAGTCGGAGAACAACCGCCGCGCCAAGATCTACGCCCTGACCCTCACGGGCGAGCGCCGTCTCGGCGTGGAGCATCGCGACTGGCTCCGCTTCATGGACGCCGTGCAGCGCGTGCTGGGGGCGCCCACACCGCCGAAGCTCGAGCCGGAGGGAGGTAGAGGATGAGGGGATGGTGGCTGAGAGTGCTTCGCCTGCTTCGGTGGAGGGCCTCGGAGCGGGAGATCGACGAGGAGCTTCGCTTCCACGTCGAGATGGAGGCCCAGAACTACCAGCGACGCGGGATGGGTCGGAGGGAGGCACGCAGAAGGGCTCTCGTCGCCCTGGGCGGCCAGGACCGTTGGCGGGAACGCACCCGCGCCGCGCGGGGCACGGCCTGGATCGAGGAAGCGCTTCGTGACGTCCGCTTCGCGCTCCGGGGAATGGCGCGGGCCCCGGGCTTCGCCGTGGCCGTGATCGCCACCATCGCGCTCGGTGTGGGCGCCACGACGGCGATCTACAGCGTCGTCGACCAGGTGGCGCTGTCCCCGCTCCCGTTCCCCGAGGCTGAGGAGCTCGTGTCGGTCTGGGTCCGGAATCCCACCCAGGGCATCGACCGGGGCATGACCTCGTGGCCGAACTTCGTCGACTGGCGGGAGAGCGCGACAACGCTCGAAGGTATCGCGACCGTCGTGCCGGCCCCCCTGACGCTGACCGGCGCGGGCGAGCCGGAGCGGGTCGTCGGTGCCTCCGTATCGCGGGGCTTCTTCGAGCTCATCGGTGCACCCCTGGCGCTGGGACGCACCTTCCGTGACGACGAGGTGGAAGGCGACTTCGCGAGCGTGGTGGTGCTGAGCCATGAGTTCTTCACCCGGCGTTTCGGAGCCGACCCGTCGATCGTCGGTCAGACGATCGAGCTGGACGACGCGACCTTCGAGGTCGTGGGCGTCACGGAGCCGGGCCGGCGTTACCCGCGGGACGCGGATCTCTGGATCCCCCAGGCGTTCGGGACGACGCTCGTGTGGAGAGAGCCGCGCGGGAGGCTCTGGCTCTCCGTCATCGGCCGACTGGCCCAGGATGTCGAGATATCGGTGGCGCAGCAGGAGATGGACGCGATCGCAGCCCGACTCGAGGTCGAGTATCCGGTCAACCGAAGTGTGGGAATCACGCTTCAGCCGCTTCGCGAAACCATCGTCGGCAACGTCCGCACACCGTTGCTCCTCTTGCTCGGTGCTGTCGCGGTCGTCTTGCTGATCGTTGTCGTCAACGTGGCGAACCTGCTCCTTGCGCGGGCGACCACCCGCTCGCGTGAGGTGGCGGCCCGCCTCGCTCTGGGGGCGGGAAGGGGGCAGGTGATCCGGCAGCTGCTTGCCCACAGCGCCGTGCTCGGATTGATCGGGGGGCTTCTCGGGGCCGCGCTGGCGTCGGCCGGGGTCGGGGGGCTGGTTTCCGCTGCCCCGGCGGACCTGCCCCGCCTGGACGAAGTCCGTGTCGACGGACTCGTCTTTGGAGTGGCCCTGGCCACGGCGCTTGGCGCGAGCATCGTCTTCGGACTGGTCCCGGCGCTGCACGCGACCCGTGTTGATCCCGGGTCGAGCCTGCGTGCAGGCGCGCGGGGGGCGTCGTCGGCTGGGCTCAGCCGTCTGAGGGCGGCGTTCGTCGGCGGTCAGTTCGCCCTGGCGTTCGTCCTGCTCGTCGGCGCAGGGCTCCTCATCCGGAGCTTCCTCAACCTGCGCGCGACGGATCCGGGGTTCGACCCGGACGGTGTTCTGAGCGTCAGCCTGTCACTTCCCCCCGGACGCTACCCCGACGCCGAAGCCAGGAGTGCCTTCCACGGGGCGCTGCTCGAAGATCTCGCTTCGTTGCCCGGCGTCGACGCCGTCGGGACGATCAGCGCGCTCCTCCTGAGCGACCTGCCGAGAGCTGGCACCGTGACCATCGAGAGCAGACCCGATCAGCTCGAGTCCGGGGCGGAGATTCCGGTCATCTCGGACGCCGTGTCACCGGGGCTGTTCTCCACGGCCGGCATGGACATCGTGGCCGGTCGCGGGCTGGAGGGATCCGACGGACCGGACGATCCTTCGGTCGCAGTCGTCAACGAGACCTTCGCGCGCGTCTACCTCGAGGGGCTCGACCCGGTGGGAGAGCGATACACCTGGGGCAAGCCTTATGGAGAGGGCACCCGTTGGTTCACGATCGTCGGGGTGGTCGGGGATGCGCGCCGCTCCGGACCGGATGCACCGGTTCGACCGGCGGTCTTCCAGCCGCTTGCCCAGAGCCCGAGGGCGGACGTGGAGGTCCTGGTCCGCACGACCGCCGATCCACTTTCCCTGGCGCTGGGTGTGCGCGCGGCGATCAACGCGGTGGACCGTGACCTCCCGGTGTCCCACGTGCGAACCCTCGCGCAAGCGACGGGGGACTTGCTTGCCCAGCGTCGGTTCGTGTCGTGGCTCCTGGGTGTCTTCGCCCTGGCTGCCATGGTGCTCGCAGCCGTCGGGATCTTCGGAGTGATGGCCTACGTCGTGGGCCGGCGCACGCGGGAGATCGGAATCCGGGTGGCGCTCGGCGCCAACCGACCGAGGGTGCTGACCGGGATCCTGGGCGAGGGGATGCTTCAAGCCGGATCGGGCCTGGTGGTGGGCACCCTTGCCTCTCTCGCCCTCGCGCGTGTTGTCCGGAGCCAGGTCTTCGGGCTCTCGTCGACGGACCCCACGACCTTCGTCGCGGCGTCGGCGCTCCTGCTGCTCGTGGCCGCGCTGGCCTGCATGGTACCCGCGCGCCGCGCGGCCTCGGTGGACGCCGTAGTGGCCCTGCGCGAGGAGTGAGGGGCGGCGCTTCTCGGCCTGCGGTGGCCACCTGCTCCCAATCCACCCACCGTACAGCTCACCTTCGACGGACAGCGCGCTCGGCAGCATGGGTGAACGGCCAGGCGGCCGATGGAGCCGTCGACTTGCACCTCCCGTCCCTGGATCGGCATTGTGCTGCTGCAGCAGACCCGTCGTCACAGGCCGCCGGGCGGACCGGGCCGGCCTCCGTCCCGACGCGGGCGGACCCCAGGAAGAGGGCACCCGGAGCCGTGCAAATGAAGCTTCAGACGTGGGCAAACTGGGCGGAGATCATCGCCAGCGTGTCGGTCGTGGTCACCCTGATCGTCCTCGTCGGAGAGGTTCGGGGGAACACACGAGCCCTGGAGCGGCAGGCTGACCTGGAGCGCGCGTCGGCACTCACCACGCCGTTCTTCTCAGCACCGCAATTGGCGTCCGTCCTTTCCCGCATCAAGGCGGTGGACGGCGTCGATCCGCTGCCTCAGGCTTTGATGGATCGGTACGGTCTCACACACGAGGAGGCCATTCTCTGGGAGCGGCATCTCTGGTTCGTCTGGCTCGAGCACGAGGCCGACTTCGAGCGGAGCGGCCCAACCCCGAAGCTCGAAGCATGGATCGCCGGCGCCCTGGCCACTCCTGACAACCAGCTGTACTGGCAGACCATGGCGCCCTCTTCCGGCCCCGAATTCAGGACCTTCGTCAACGGCGTCGCGGCCGCCATTGGCAACTAGCCTGGGCCACCCCGCCCTGGAAGGCCGCAAAGCGAGACAGGCACCGGTTTGAGCGCGGACGAGATCATCGAGCTTCTTGACCTCCAACCTCACCCCAGCGAGGGGGGCTTCTTCCGCGAGACCTACCGCAGCCGCGCGGAGTTCGAGCCCGGTGAGCCGTTTCCCGGTCGTCGCTCACATTCCACGGCGATCTACTACCTCCTTACCCCCTCCACCTTCTCCGAGCTACATCGGCTACCCGGAGACGAGGTCTTTCATTTCTACCTCGGTGATCCCGTGGAGATGCTGGAGCTCCACTCCGGCGGTGAGGCGTCCGTTACGGTCCTCGGTCCCGAGCTCGACAGGATGACCGTCCAGCACGTGGTCCGAGGCGGAACCTGGCAGGGATCCCGACTTGTCCAGGGGGGCGAATGGGCCCTCCTCGGAACGACCATGGCGCCGGGCTTCTCGTACGAGGACTACGAGACGGGCACGGCTGAGCTGCTGGAGCGCTTTTCCTCTCGCGCGACCATGATTGCGGCTCTCCTGCGCCCCGGGGATGCTGCCTGATGTCAGAGTTCGAATACCTCGCTGTTCTCGTCTCGATCGTTCTCGGGCTCGGCATCACCCATCTCTTGTCCGGCGTCGGGCGCACCATCCACCGACGGGGTCAATACAAGCTCGACGCTGTGCACTCGATCTGGACTGCGGCGACGTTCACCATCCTCGTCCTCAACTGGTGGGTCTTCTTCGAGTCCCGCTCGTTCTCCAACTGGAGCTTCGGCATCTTCCTGGTCGTCATCGTGTGGGCCGTCCAGTACTACCTCATGGCGGTAGTCCTCTATCCCCCGGACATGGCCGAAGGCGAGGACTACGGAGCCATCTTCGAGAGGAATCGTCGCTGGTTCCTGGCGCTCTTCGCCTCATCGGCCGTGACCGACATCGGCCTCACGGCGCTTCGCGGAGACATCCTCGATCCTCCGGAGTATCTGCCCTTTGCCTCTCACCTCGTTGTCCTCGGGCTCCTGGGCGTCGTCGTCAAGGCCCGCCGGTTCCAGCTCTTTCTTGCCGCATATGTCCTGATCATAGGACTCACCTGGTCTCTGGTGGCGCGGCGGTTCCTGGCAGGATGAGGCTGCCCGTCGTCGGAGTCCTGGTGGCGTTGGGGGTGAGCGCGGCCCAGGGTCACGCTCAGACCCCAGCGCCCTCCACCAGCGAGCTCGGTATCCGCGGCCCGGCGTTCTTCGCCGTCCAGGTCCGCGATATCGAACGGGCCTCATCGTGGTACCAGGTCGTGTTCGATCTCGAGGTGGTCCGCCGACTCGAGGCGGAGGACGGAGCGTATGCCATCCGCATTCTATCCGGCAGCGAATTGACCGTTGAGCTTATCGAGGAGCACCGCTCCGAAGCGCCTCCCCAACGGCATTTCGGTCACTTCAAGGCCGGCCTCTACGTCGTCGACATCGAAGCATTTCATCAACGCCTGCTCGCTTCAGGGGTCGATGTCGACGCTCGTATCTTCGTAGATCCGGCTCTGGGCGTTCGTAGCTTTGTCTTCCGGGACATGGAAGGGAACCGGATCCAGGCCCTCCAGCCTTTCACGAACATGCTCCACGACCGCTGGGAGCGCTCCACGGGGCCGTGGTTGTCTGATCAGGCGGGAGTGTCTGGTTCGGATTCGGCGAGCTCCGCGAGGCGACGCAGACCGCCCTCCGCCTGGAGGTCACGAACGAGAGCGGCGAAGCGTCGGGAGAACATGGCCTCGCGGTCGGCCCAATAGCCCCGGAATCCAGGAGCCGTAACGTACGTGGCGACCACGACCCGAAGCCCGGACCAGGTGTCGGCATCCAGATTCCCGTGGACGGCATGAAAGTGGGCCTGCTCGAACCCCTTGAGCGCGTTGTAGCAGAGGTAGTAGAAGCGCGTCCTCTCGGTGGGGCTCAGCTCGGCAGGCGCCGCCATCCCACGATTGAACACATGGAAGAGCTCCGAACTCTCGACCATCCCGACCGAGAGCTCGCCGATCGCGTCGATCGCGCTCTGCTGTGCAGCCGCATGAAGCGAGACCGTGTTCTGCTTCACCTGCTGCCCCACGTAGACCAGGGACGCGACCACGGCGAACGCACCAAGCAACTCCCCTACCGCCGCGACTGCCGGCCAATTCAACATCTCACCGCCTCGTTGGAGTTCGAGAGTCCGCTCCACCTACGACCGGGATCCTAGGGCGACCCGCGGGCGTTGAGCCAGTTCCCGCGTGGCACGACGTCTCGTGAGACAGCGACCTCAGGTACCTCCTGGTCGAGGGGCTCGTAGTCCTCTTCGGAGTGCTCATCGCGCTGGTGGTGGATGGCGTACGTGAGCGCGTTTCACGGCTATCGCACGCCCGATCTGAGCGAGGCGGCCTGGCTCCAGTTGGCCGGAAGTACCCTGGCGGACAACGTGGACCCGGACTTCCTGATGGAGGCGTTCTATCTGTACGAGTGGAATGGGCAGTACGAACAGCTCGAAAGGGAGATCACGCGGCTGGTGTACCGCGAGCTCTTCTATCCGCCCGACCGAAGGAGCACAGCGATTCGGATATCCGAACGGATCATGGAGCAGCAGTTATCCTGGGCCGACCGGCTCATTCCGCGCCTACCCACCGTTCCTGGACCGGTGCGACTGAGCGGATCCGTCCTGGGGGAGTCGTCTGGCGGCAGAGGACGCGGGCCGTATGCGCGCTCCCTGTGAGCACAGCTGACCGAGGGATCGGTCCTTACGAAGCTCCTTCGGCCAATAGCGCAGCGAGCTTCCTGACTACCGTCGTCAGCCATCCCTCGAGGTCCGCCAGCTCGGCGGCGTCCTCGAGCCACGAGCTGATGCGAATCCCCACCTTGCTTCCCCAATCGGCGCTCCGAAACGCCTTGATCTCCACAGTTCCCTCGATCTCGTCCCAGCTCCACAGCGTCTCGTACGAGGTGTTCCGGAGGACCACACCCGTGAGGACCCTGCCGTTCTCGAGCATGAGGCGCACCGGCTCCCCCATTGCCTCTCCCGGGGCGCCGGAGCGGGTCAGCCATCGAGCCAGGCCTGACTCGGTGCGCTGGAGGGAGAGGGCCTCCTCCCGGTCGAAGGGAGCATCTGCCAGCACGACGATCTCCCGCCGCTTCCGGCCGAAGTAGCGCTCCACGAAGAACTTCAGGATGCCCAGAGCCATCATCCAGCCCGAAAGCATGCCCTCGTACTGGTCGTCCCACTCCGGGCCTTCCCCGAAGCCCGACTGCACGAGGCGGAGAATCGAGTGGCCGCCCTGCTGCTCGATGGTCACTTCCAGGTACGACACGCCCTGCGGGAGGTCCATAGCCGTGACCAGGCGGCGAGGCGGGTCGGCGACCAGAACCCGCTGCGACATTCCTGGCCCCGAGCTGTCCCAGTGCCAGGTTACGGTTTCGCCTACCTCCATCCGTCCCTGCATGCGCTGCACGAACCACGCTGAAATCGAATCTGGGTCGGCCCAGGCCCGATAGACGGTCTCCGGCGAAGCCGAAATGCGCATCTCGTCGCGGATCACCCGGCCGCTGTGCTCGAACTCCGTGCTCTCGCTCATTCTTGCCCCTCTTCGCGTGTGGGTACCGTCGGACCGTGGCTCCCGCCGCCACGATCGGACACAGGGTAGCA
>JARRLD010000057.1:0-34069 GCA_037387345.1 Gemmatimonadota bacterium | reverse complement strand
CCGTGATCCGTCAGGCGGAAGGGCATGGCTCCCAGGGCGTGGTAGGCGTCCACCAGGAGCTCCGCCCCGTGACGGGCGCACGCGTCCGCGAGACCTCGAAGCCCCGGCACCACGTGTCCCCGCTCGAAGAAGACCGCGGACACCAGAACGCACTCGGTGCGGTCGTCCACCTTCGCCGCCAGCCTGGCCGCCACGTCACCTGCGGGATAGCCGGGAACCTTCACCACCTCCACACGGCCCGTCTCTGCCAGACGGTCCACCTGGCGCCGTATGGAGTGGAATTCGGCGTCCGTGGTCACGATGCGACGCCTTCCCTCCCACGGAAGAGCCGACAGGAAGCGAACGACGAGCTCGTGCGTGTTGGAGGCCAGCGTCACGTCCCCCGTGGCGTCCTCCAGGAGTGCCTGATAGCCGCGGCTCACGCGTTCATACCGCTCAAGGGCGTGGACCCACTTGCCGTCCACGTGCTCCGCCGCGTCGCGCCACGCGTGCTGCTGACCTTCGAATCCCACGTCGGGCCACGCCTGATGCGAGTGGCCCGTGAGCAGGAGTCGCTCCTCCACGTGGAACCGGGAGTAGTGGGGAGCCAGCGCGTTGGGCGACGTGTACAGGTCCCGCACGGCGCGGGTCACCGCCCGTCCCGCCTCGGGATTTCCATCCTCGCGATGCTTGTCATCCTCCATCTCTCTACAGTTGGGACCGGATCTCCCACAGATCCGGAAAGGCGGGTCTGGCCAGCGTAGTCCTCAAGTATGCCGAACCCGCCGAGCCCCCCGTGCCCGCCTTCGAGCCGATGGTGCGCTCGACCATCTTCACGTGCCGGTACCGCCACTCCTGGAGACCCTCGTCCAGGTCCACCAGACGTTCGCACAGCTCGGCGTTCCTTGGGCTGGTCCGGTACACGCCCACGAGCACCCTCTGCACCTCGGGCGAGGCGACCACGGCTTCGGTCACGTCCCGTGTGAGCTGGGCCTCGGGAACCGCGTGGCCCTCCCGCGCCAGGGAGCGGAGGAATGCGTCCCAGAGTGTGGGCTCGCGCCATCGCCGCTCCAGCTCCCGACGGGCGCGGGACCCCTCTGGGAACCGCTCGATGACGGCGTGGCTCTTCTGCCCCAGGACGAACTCGAGCTGCCGGAACTGGTCGGATTGGAAGCCGCTGGCGCTCTCCAGACGCTCCCGGAACGTGAGGAACTCGGTGGGTGTCATCGTCTCGAGCACGTCCAGCTGACCCACCATGACCTTCAGGACGGTGAGCACCCGCTTCAGGGTGTGCTGAGCCCGGTGCGTGTCCCCTTCCTCCAGGAGCCTCCGACAATAATCGAGCTCGTGGAGCACGACCTTGAACCAGAGCTCATAGACCTGGTGGATGACGATGAAGAGGATCTCGTCGTGCTCCACTTCGTCCCGTGGCCGCTGGAGGCCGAGGAGCTCCTCGATCTTCAGGTATCTGCCGTAGGTGACCGCTTCGTTCATGGCTCCTCTGTGGCTGTGCGTCTGCGCCAACATGGGGAGGCTCCGGTGAGCCCGCCACGGCGTTGGCTCCACAGAGAAACCTTGCGCAGGCGAGCTGCGTCGTGCTGTTTCGTGGGGAGCACGACGAGCACCGCGGGGCGGAGCTCGCGGGTGGACCGGTGACGAGGGGTGTGGCGCATGGTGCAGGGAACCGACAGGCCGGACGTCGGAGGGGACAGCTTCTTCCGGATCCTCGACCCCAGGCTCAACATCTTCGCCCTGGCCAACGGAATGGATCTGGAGAAGGGAGGCGGAGTGCGCCGGCTCACCTGGTTCCGCGACGGATCGGAGCGGGGTATTCGGCTGACGGAATCACCCGACGGCATCGTATCCATCACGCCCCAGGCCTGGCGACCCGGCCACGAAGATTCCGAGCGCCGCTCAGCCGCCGCCACAGAGCTCGCGGAAGCGGATCTCGCCCGGGAGATCGGCCCGGTCCTGGAACAGGCGGTCGAGGTCGCCAACAACCTCTAGGGAACCTCACGGATGTCCGTGACGAGCTTCGACGAGCTCCAGGAGCAGATCGTCTCGTGCCGTCGATGCCCCCGCCTGGTGGCGTGGCGTGAACAGGTGGCTCGGGAGAAGCGGGCCGCCTACCGGGGCGAGGAGTACTGGGGCAGGCCCGTTCCCGCCTTCGGAGACCCCGACGCGCGCATCCTCGTCGTAGGGCTGGCCCCGGGGGCCCACGGCGCCAACCGGACCGGACGCATGTTCACCGGGGACCGCTCCGGCGAGTGGCTCTATCGGTCTCTCCACCGGGCCGGCCTGGCCACCCAGCCGCGATCCTCGAGCCGGGACGACGGCCTGACCCTCACCGGCGCGCTCGTGACCGCCGCGCTCCGGTGCGCCCCGCCGGCCAACAGGCCGACACCGGAAGAGCGGGACACGTGCCGCCCCTGGCTCGAGGCCGAGCTGGAGCTCCTGCCCCGGATCGAGATCGTGGCCCTCGGACAGCTGGCCTGGAGCCAGATCCTCCGCATCCTCGGCGATCGGGGGCTCTCCCTGCCCCGCCCCAGGCCGCGCTTCCGCCACCTCGCCGAAGCTCCCCTCGAAGGAGGCCCCGTCGTGCTCGGGTCCTATCATCCCAGCCAGCAGAACACCTTCACCGGGAAGCTCACCGAGAAGATGTTCGATGCCGTGTGGTCGAGGGCCCAGGCACTGGCAAAATCCTGACCCGCCGCCTCGCGACGCCGGGAGGCAATCCCTACTTTGAGCCGCATGCGCAGCGTCACCGGCAGCCTGGTCGCCTTCACCCTCGTGGTCGGGTGCCACGCCGGGGAAGAGCGCGCTTCCGGACCCGTGGTCCAGGTGGGCCCGGGAGATAATCTCAGGTTGGCTCTCGACACGCTCCTGGGGCCGGTGACCGTCGCGTTGGAGCCGGGCGATTACCACGTGAGGCCCGTCGCGATCACCGACCCCGGATGTGGGAACTGTGACGATGGATCCGAGCAGGTCCCGGCCACCCGGGGTCTGCGCCTCCGTGGCAGGGATGTCCATCTCGTGGGCACGTCCGCACGGGACGTGGTCATCCACACCGGGTCCGGCTACGGCGTCCTCTTCGACGGTTGCGAGGCGTGCGGCCTCAGCCGCGTGACGATCACCGACGGAAGCAGGGACGCGGACCGCCGGGCCACCGATGCCGGCGTCGTGGTGCGGGACAGCCAGGTGACCCTCACGGACTGCATCATCCGGGACAACCTCGGCGACTCGGCCACGGTTCAGGAAGTCATCGTTGGCGTGGGCGGCGTCGCGGTCCGGGAGGGGGGTCACGCCACGGTCCGGGGGTGCCGCATCGAACGGAATTCCTGGGACGGCATCACGGCCTACCGGGGGGGCCGCCTGGTGGCGACGGACAACGTCGTCGACGGAGTGGATCGCGCGACCGGCACAGCCCACGGCGGCGGGCGGGGCGTGGGAATCGCCCTCACGCGGGGGGCCGAAGGCGTCGTGGAGGGCAATCTGGTCACCCGGTACTGGAAGGGGATCGGCATCCTCGGGGGAGCTCGTGCTCACGTACGGGAGAACATCGTGGAGGATGTGGCCACCTGGGGGATTACCCTGTCGGGGCCCCAGGACGCCGTCCTGGCCTCCACCATAACCCGCAATGTCGTCTTCGAGACCGGCGCGTGCGGGGTGGCCGTCGAGTCCGATACGGGGGACACGGGGCAGCGCACCGCTGGCCGTCCTCCGGCAGGGAGCACCTCGTCCACCGACCGGGCCGGAGGGTCGGTGCGGGAGAATCTCCTGGTGCGGACGGGTCAGGACCACCGGTACGACGAGGGCGAGCCGTACTGTCCCCAGCGCCCCATCGCCTTGCACGGCGTGCCCCGGGACTTCACCGTCGAAGGAAACATGATCCACGGCGTGCGTCAGCCCGGCAGCAGGCCCAGAGCGGAGGTCCTGTCCAGGGCAGCCTTCCTGGACGCGGCGCGAGAGGTCCTCGAGCGGATCGGGTCCCGGGCCCCCCTGGTGGAGTCCCGCTTCTACGGGGCGTTCGGATCCGTCCCATGAGCTCCGACCTCCCGGCGCAGCAGGAGCGGGTAGCCCAGGCCCGTCTGGAAGCCCTCGTCCGGGACGACAAGTGGTATCTCTCGGTGGGCGATGGAGCTCTGTGGGCGCCACCCTTTCCCCGGCACCTCCACCGCCCCGGCTTCTGGGACCCGGCGCACCTTCTCGACTACGAGACGCCTCCGCTCTTCAGCGTGGCCCTGGTGGACGAGAACGGGCGGAGCGATCCCCTCGAGGCCCATGGCTCCGACTGGCGCCCTGACCGTCTGCGTACCCGGTGGCGGAGTCGCTCCGGGCTGCTCTTCAGCGAATACCGCTACCTCCTGCCCGGAGGTCGCTTCTGTTCCGCGTGGCGGACCGAGGAGGAGCTGGGGTGGCCGAACCCGGCGTTCCAGAACCTGACGCTGCTGGCCTTCACGGCGGTGCCCAGTGGGCACATCCGAGGCATCCGGGCCGACGATCCGGGGATTCGTTGGGCCATGAAGCTCCGAAGCCCGACGGGAGAGATCCTGAAGGTGGACACCCACCTGGCCGTGGATCTGCTCCCGCCCCGCGGACGTCATTCCACGGCCCGGAGAGTCCTCGACCGTCTTGCCCGCGCCAGGCTCCAGGTTTTTCGCGGGGCTCTCCGGTCCGAAGGGCCCGCGTACGCCAACTGGGACCTGGGCCCCTTCGTGGAATGCTGGATGGACTGTGAAGGCGGCAGACTCGAAGAGATGACGCCCCCCGAGGCAGGCTCCGGTGGCCATACGCACCTGGTCACGGCCCTCCCTCTCCGGGAGATCCCGGTCCGCTACGGTATCGCGTTCATCTCCACGCTCGTTCCGGTGGACCCGCACGCTCCGCCACGGGCTCGGGCACAGCCCGCGGCTCCCCCCATGCCCCGGCGTGCCGCGGCTCGCTGGCGAGAGATGCTCGCGACCTTTCCGCGGTTCGACTGCAGCGATCCCTATCTGGCCAAGGCCTTCGACTACCACCTGTACGGTCTGTACCTCAACCGGATCGAAGGAGGAAGGGGACCGCTCCCCCGACCCGCGATTGCCGCCGGCATCGCCTCCCATCACGTGCCCCGAGCCCGCTCCACCTGCGGACACGTGCGCGAGTCGCGCTGGTGCTCGGACCCCGCCACCGCGTACGGGTCCCTTCTCAACTTCCTGGACGCCCAGCGGGAGGATGGGTCCCTGCCCGGCCGTCTTCCGGTGACCCGGCAGGACGACGGAGGCTTCGAGCACGCCAACTGGGGCGATGCCTTCATGGCGGTGGAGCATCTGCATCCGCGAGACGACGTGCTCTCGGTAGCCTACGGATGCTTGTCCCGCTATGCCGACTGGCTGAAGCGGGAGCGGGATCCGGAACGGTGCGGGTTGTTCACCGTCCGGGGGCCCGAGGAGATCGCCCAGGAGTGTTCTCCCCGCTTCGGCCGAACGGACCCTCCCCTCACGCGAGCGTCCCCGACGTGCAGGAAGGGAGTCGATGCGACGGTCTATGCCTACCAGCTCTTCCAGACCCTGACCGTCATGGCGCTCCGCCTGGAACGGGTCGACGAAGCAGCGTCGTGGAGGGCGACGGCCGAGCACACCGGAACGGCGATGCTAACGGACATGTGGGCACCGGAGCTTGGGCTCTTCACCGACTTCGACCTGGATACCGGCACGCGTACGGACGTCAAGTCGGTGGTAGGCTTCTACCCCCTCCTCACCGATCTGCCGGAAGACGAGCAGGTGGCGGGTCTCCTTCTGAACCTCTCGGATCCGGCCACGTTCGCCACACCGTTTCCCGTTCCCTCGTGTTCGGTGGATGACCCTGCGTACAGCCCCGCAGGCGTGTGGGACGGGGAAAGGCGAGGCGCGCCGTGGAACGGCCGGGTGAGTCCCACGGCAAACTGTACCGTGGCAGAGGGCCTGCTCCGCCATTGGCATCGTGGCCGGGCAGAGGTGGGGATCTCCGCCGCCGCCCTGCTGGCGCGCTCGGTGCGCATGATGTCGCTTCGGCAGGATCCGGCCCGACCCAGCAGCTTCGAGCACTACAACCCGGTCACCGGCCATCCCTCGCTGTTCAGGGGGACCGACGACCACCGGCACGCCTGGATCCTCGACCTGCTGATCCGGGGCGTGACCGGGGCCCAACCCACGAAGGACGCCCTGGTCATCCACCCACTTCCCCTGTACCTGGACCGCGCCGTGCTCCAGGGTCACCTGCGTGGGCACGACCTCGAGGTCGTCGTGGACTGCGACAAGGTAGAGGTCACGCTCGACGGGGAGTCCCACCGGACGTCGGTGGGCACACCCCTGACGCTCCCGTGGTAGGGCACAGCACGGCCAGCCCTGGCTTTGTGGGGCTGGTTGTCGGACATTTCCAGAGTCGATGACCGATGTCTCCCGGAGGGGCTCGTTCGATCCCGGGCCGCTCGACGACGACCTCACCATGTTCGGAACGTTCGCCTCCGTGCTTTCCACCACCGCCTTCGTGGTGATGGGGACGGCCGCGGGATTCATGCTCCAGGATCCCTGGAGCACCGAGTTCCACATCAACGTCATCTTCCTGGTGGTGGTGTTCGGGGTTCCCGCGACGCGTCTCACCGCGCCCCGGGACGTGGCGCATGCGTGGCGGCCGCTGCTGGTGCTGACCCTGCTCGGCACGTTCGCCTGGGACGTGGCCACGGCCTTCCTGGCAGGATCCCGCCCTTTCCTTTCCGAATGGTACCTGGTGTACGTATCCGGCCCGGCGGTGCTCATGCTGCTCTTCATGCTGCACGCGTTCGTCGCCGATCGTCTCGCCCGGACCATCCAACCTTCCGAGAGGCAGAAGAAATGAGACGCGGCACCCTCGTGCTTGCCCTGGCGCTGGCCGTGCCCGCAGGCGTTCAGTGCCAACGGGTCGGCGGCGTGGAGCTTCTGGAGCTCACCATCGGCCAGGCGCACGAGGCGATGCTGGCTGGCACCCTCTCGGCGCGGCAGCTCGTGGAAGCCTATCTCGCCCGCATCGAGGCCTACGACCGCCGGGGGCCATCCTTCAACAGCCTCATCCTGGTCAATCCGCGGGCCCTGGAGCGTGCCGACGAGCTGGACGCGGTCCTGGCCCGGACCGGCCGGTTGTCGGGGCCGCTGCACGGGATCCCCTTCATCGTGAAGGACAACTTCGACACCCATGACATGCCCACGACGGGCGGGTCGGCGTCGTTGGAGGGATCCATGCCCGCCGACGATGCCTTCCAGGTGCGGAAGGTCCGAGAGGCGGGCGCCATCGTCCTGGCCAAATCGAACATGGCGGAGTTCGCGTTCACGGCCATGGAGACCGTGGGATCCATGATCCCGGGGTGGACATTCAACCCCTATCAGCTGAACCGGGTCACGGCGGGCTCCAGTGGCGGGACTGCCGCTGCGGTGGCCGCCAATCTCGGTCTGGTGGGTCTCGGCTCGGACACCGGGAACTCCATCCGGGGCCCCTCCGGGCACAACGCCCTGGTCGGGATCCGGTCGACCCAGGGGCTCACGAGCCGGGACGGAATCATGCCGCTGTTCGCACACCGCGACATCGGCGGACCGATGACCCGGACCGTGGAGGATGCGGTCCGGATCTTCGACGTCATCGCGGGAAGCGATCCGGCCGATCCCGTGACCTCCCCGGCGGACGCCCACCGGCCAGCTTCCTACCTGGACGCCCTGGTGGCGGATATCAGCGGAGTGCGCGTCGGAATCCCCCGGTGGATCGTCTACACCGAGACCGCCGACCCGGAGATCCTCGACAGGTTCGAGGAGGCGGTGACGGATCTGGAAGCCCTCGGAGCCACCGTCGTCCCCGACGTGCCCGTCCCTGAGTACGACAGCCTGCGGAGGGGACTCGGCTGCTCCCGCTTCCGATACGACATCGACAACTACCTCGCCTCCATCCCCGACCCGCCCGTGCGGAATCTCCGTGAGATCGCGGAGAGCGGCAAAGTCCATATCACGGTGATGCCGCGGGTGCGGCGCTACCTGGAGTTCGAGGGCACGCCCGCAACCAACGAAACCTGCATCCGGGGCGCAAAGAACGAGGAAAAGCTCCGCCAGGCGGTTCAGCGGGCCATGGGGGCCGCCGACGTACAGGCGCTCATCTATCCGACCTGGAACAATCCGCCGCGCCTGGTTGGCGACCTCACCTCCCCCCACGGGAACAACAGTCCCATCCTTTCGCCGCCCACCGGCTTTCCAGCGCTGACCGTCCCCATGGGATTCGTCTGGGACGACACGCTACCCGCCGGCTTGCAGATCTTCGGGGATGCGTGGAGCGAGGAGACGCTGTTCCGCATCGCCTACGCGTACGAACAGGCTACCCACCACCGCAGGCCTCCGGCCACCGCACCCCCGCTGGGCGGATGAGGCTCGCCGGGCTCGGTCCTCATGGGGCCACAGTGAAGACCGAAGGTCCCGCGCGCCGTAGCAATGACGGGACCCAGTCGAATCCGGAGTCTTCCTGACGGTCATGGAGCCAGGCCTCTTCGTCCTCATACTGGTCGCGGTCGCCGTCGCCGCCTTCTGGATCTATCAGAAGGAGCGGGAGCGACGGGAGGAGCTGCAGTACCTGGCCATGCAGCTGGAGCTCGACTTCGACCCCGCACACGACCGGTCTCACCATCGGCGGTACGGCCATTCCGTCTTCGGACGGGGCAGGAAGCGGGTCGCGTCGAACACGCTCAGAGGCGTCCGGCCCATGGCAGGACACCCGGTTCGGGTGAAGATGGGAGACTACCGATATACCACCGGCTCCGGGAAGAACGCCCAGACCCACAAGCTCAGCTACGCCATCTTCCATCTCCCCTACGTCGGCACGCCGGATCTCCTCGTGCGGCGCGAGCATCTCGGTGACAAGCTCAAGGGCGGCCTCGGCTTCGATGACATCGACTTCGAATCCGAGGAGTTCAGCCGCCAGTTCTGGGTCACGTCGTCGGATCGCAAGTACGCCTATGACGTGCTGCATCCGCGCATGATGCGGTTCCTGCTGGACGGTTCCCGACCCCACGTGGAGATCGTTCGGGACGCCTGCTTGGTCCTGGAGGGAACGCGCCGGTGGACGCCGGAGCAGTTCGCCGGATGGGTGGCGTGGGCCGAGGAATTCTTGAGCCTCTGGCCCGAGCACCTCACCGCACGGCTTTCGACTCGCGATCCCTGGATGCTCGAGTGAACGGCGTGCTGTGGGTCCCGGTGGTGCTCGGCGGTCTGGTGGGGGTGTGGGCCATCGCCATCTGGAACCGGTTCGTCCGCCTGGGCCAGCACCTCAAGGAGAGCTGGGCGGATATCGACGTAGAGCTCAAGCGCAGGTACGAGTTGATTCCCAACCTGGTCGCGACGGTGAAGGGCTACGCGCGGCACGAGCGGGAAGTTCTCGAGCGCGTGGTGGCGCTCCGCGGCCGGGCCCTTGAGAACCAGGGAACGCCCGCATCCCAGGGTGGGGACGAGACCAACCTCATGCTCGGCGTGAAACAGCTGTTCGCCGTGGCGGAGGCCTACCCGGAGCTCAAGGCCGATCAGCGCTTCCGCGAGCTTCAGAAGGAGCTGGCCCTCACCGAAGATCGCATCGCCGCGTCCCGGAGGTTCTACAACGGCAACGTGCGTGCGCTGGCGGTGATGCGGAGGACCTTCCCCACGAACCTGGTCGGGCGGCTGCTGGGCGTGGAGGAGCCCTCCTACTTCGAGCTCGCCGACGAGTCGGAGAGGGTCGTGCCCCGGGTGGACCTGGACCGGTAGGGTCGGGGCAGGTCGACCGCCGACCCGACACGTGCTATCCTGGGCGTTCAGTCGTCTCCAACCCGCCCTCAGGATCATGAAGCGTCGAGATTTCGTGAAGGCCACGGCCGCGGGAGCCGCAGCGGCTACCCTCCCCTCCTCCCTGTCCGGCGCCCGACGAGCGCCCGAGGTGCTTGTGCGCCGTGCGTCCCGCCCGGTGTGCGTGTCCGACGTCAGCAGCATACGCTACAGGAACGGGGGACCCGAGAGTGGCATCGAGCGGGCCTTTCGCGGCATCACCGAGGGCGAGGACGTGCTCGATGCTCTCGTGGCCGGCGTCAACATCCCGGAGCTGGATCCCGAGGAGACCGGGATCGGGTACGGAGGGCTCCCCAACGCCGACGGCATCGTCCAGCTCGACTCGTGCCTGATGCATGGTCCGCGGCGATGGGCCGGCGGCGTCGCCGCCATCGAAGGCGTCCGCACTCCCTCTCGCGTGGCCAAGGCCGTGGCGGAGCTCACGGATCATCACCTCCTGGTGGGAAGAGGAGCCCGTGAGTTCGCCCGCTCCCTGGGCTTCACCATCGAGGAGGATCTCAACACCGAACGATCCCGGAGACTCTGGCTCGAGTGGAGGCGCAGGGTGGATCCCGGACATTGGCTCGACCCGGCCGAGCGGATCCGGGGGTCGGGGCGGACCGGCGAGGAGACCGATCCGGACGTGATCCACCGCGTCCGGGGCTTCCGGGAGGCGGGGCTGGCGGCCGGTCTGTCCATGGTGGACGACGGGCTGATCCCCGAACACTCCTTCTGGGGAACCACCAGCGTGGAGGCGGTCAACGCCGATGGAGACATCTGCGGCGTCACGACCACGAGCGGGCTGGCGTGGAAGATCCCCGGGCGAGCGGGTGACTCACCGATCCTGGGTGCGGGTCAGTATGTGGACAACGCGGTGGGCGCGTGTGGCTCCACGGGCCGAGGCGAGGCGAACCTCTACAATCTGACGGCGTTCCTCATCGTGGAGCTCATGCGCCAGGGCAAGAGCCCGAAGGATGCCGGAATGGCGGGCCTGGCCCGTATCAAGGACAACACGGTCGAGCCTCGCCTTCTCAACAGCCGCGGGCTTCCCAGCTTCGACGTCCGGTTCTTCATCGTGAACAAGCGCGGCGACTACGCCGGCGTGGCCTTGTACGGCGCCTCGGAGAGCCGGTTTGCCGTGTGCGACGAGAACGGGGCTCGTGAGGAGTCCCTCGAGGGACTCCTGGAGGGATCACCCAGGGACTGAGGCGTTCTCCAGCCGACCCCTCGACGCCGCGCGGGACCGAAGCGTAGGATGACCTCTGCATATCGGTCACCGCCATCCACGGAGGCTCCCATGAGGTCCGCCCTCGCGCTCCTGGCCCTCACGGTCCTGGTCGCTCCCGTGTCCGCCCAGGACACCCTGAGGTTCACACCCACCGTAGGCTATCCCACGTTCGACGTGCGGGACCCGGTGGCCAGGGTCGCCCCCGGGACCGTCATCATCTCCCGGACAAACCACGGCGCGTACTACGACGAGGGCGGCGGGGCGTTTCCCGGGGAGGTGGGCCCCTTCTGGGTGGAGGGCGCGGAGCCCGGAGACATGCTCGCCGTGGAGATCATCCAGGTGAGGCCCAACCACCATCTGGCCGGCGCACAGCTCTACTCTGACTTCGGCGGCCTGGCCACGGATTCCCGGGTCCGGCTTCTCAACGACCCCATCGAGCCCCGTCGGTACGAATGGCGGCTGGACGCCGACGCCATGACGGGAACCACCGCGCTGCCCGACAGCCGCATGGGCGAGATCACCATCGACCTCGAGCCCATGCTCGGACGGGTCGCGGTCGCCCCCGCGGGCGCGGAAGCGTTCGCCGGACTGTGGCCCGGAGACTTCGGCGGCAACATGGATGCGCCGGAGATCCGGGAGGGCACGACTGTGTACCTGCCCGTGTTCCACGAAGGCGCCTACCTCTACTTCGGCGACGGCCACGCCGCGCAGGGGGAAGGCGAGGTCAACGGAACGGGCCTGGAGACCTCCATGGACGTGATCCTCCGCGTCGACCTCATCAGGGATCATCCCATCGATTGGCCCCGGCTGGAGGACGACGACTACATCATGGTGGCCGGCAGCGCCCGTCCCCTCATCGACGCGTTCCGATTGGCCCACGTGGAGCTCGTCGAGTGGTTGGAGACGGAATACGGCTTCGGCCGCTGGGACGCCTACATGCTGGTGGGTCAGCTCGCCAAGAGCACGGTGGCCAACATCGTCGATCCCATCTATACGGTGGTGGCGAAGTTCCCGAAGCGATATCTGCCCGAGCCCGTCGGCGGCCGATGAAGGGAGATCGCTGGGAGGACCCGAGACACTTCCGTGGCCCAGCGGCCTTCCGGGCGTGGCTGGAGAAGAACCACGACCGCAAGAGTGAGCTCTGGGTGGGGTTCTACCGGAAGGGTCACGGGGAGGGGATGACCTATTCCCAGGCCGTGGACGAAGCCCTGTGCTTCGGCTGGATCGACGGGATCAAGCGGAAGGTGGACGATGTTCGCTACACGAACCGCTTCACGCCCCGGAAGCCCCGCAGCAAGTGGAGCGACGTCAACCTGCGGAGGTACGACGAGCTGACAGAGGAGGGACGCATCGCGCCGCCGGGTGCCGAGGCCCGGAAGCGGTTCGATCCCCGGAAGCACCCGCCGTATTCCTACGAGAGGGAGCGCGCCCGGCTCACTCCCGAATACCGCACGCTCTTCGAGGCCAACCGGGAGGCGTGGACCTTCTTCCAGGACCAACCGCCCGGGTACCGCAAGACGTGTGTCGGATGGATCATGAGCGCCAAGCGCGAGAGCACGCGGATGCGGCGGCTCGGGCAGATCATCGAGTCTTCCGCCGCCGGAGAGCGCCTTCCCCAGATCTCCGGCAGGCCCGCCAGGGAGTCCCCCGACGGCTGAGCCCGGTACTTGTTCAGGGACACGAGAGTATTGACAAATATATTTGTCTAGTATATTCTCTTGTTCAACTGAATCAGGAGGGACTGATGAGCGCATCGGCCGTGCATGTCATCGAGGGAGCAGGGAGCGCCGCCGCCGTCTTGCAGCATCGTCGGAAGGGCTGGTCGAGCTGGTGGAAGAGCGGAGAAAGAGGAACTGCACCGAGCGGGTAGTGCAGGCTGTCGCCCGATCGTACGTCATCAGCCCGTCCACTCTCGGGGCTCTGGCCTCGGACCCCGACCGGATCCGGGACCGGGCGTCCAGCTCCTACCTGGTGGCGACCGCAAATCGGGTCATCCAGGAGGTGGCCGAGCTCCGACGGGGCGCCGACGCCGCCGAGAAGCGGCTTCCGACCCTCACCCTCCAGGCCGACATCCGATTCGCCAGCCCCCAGGCCCAGAGCGCCTTTGCGCAGGAGCTTACCGAAGCCGTCGGCACGCTCGTCGCCCGATATCACGACGAGGAGGCCGAAGGGGGGCGCTCCTATCGCCTCGTCGCCGGCGCCTACCCCGCTCCAACCGGAACCACAACCTGAACGCCACGGAGGACACCATGAGCAGCCATCCCGAAACCACCCAGGATCAAGCCCGCGTGGTGGAGCAGACCATCGAGGTCGACGCGCCAACAGACGCGGTGTGGGCCGCCCTCACCGATGCGACCGAGCTGACCCGCTGGTTCCCCCTGGATGCCACGGTGACGCCCGGCGAGGGAGGGTCCATCTGGATGAGCTGGGGCGAAATGTACGAGGCGGACTCCCAGATCGAGGTCTGGAAGCCGAACGAGCACCTTCGCGCCCGATTCCCCGTGGTCGGGCGGCGGGCTCTGGCCACCGACTTCTACCTGCAGGGGAAAGGAGGCCGCACGGTGCTCCGTGTGGTGACCTCCGGCTTCGGTGCCGGTGCGGATTGGGACGACGACTACGACGGCGTCCGGTTCGGGTGGGCCTTCGAGCTCCAGGGCCTGCGACACTATCTGGAGCGACACCGGGGTGAGGACCGGATCGTGGCGCGCGTCCAGCGGAAGCTGGAAACCGACAAGGCGGATCTGTGGGCACGCATGGTCGCGCCCGACGGCTTCTTCTCGCGCGAGGAGGGCCAGGCCCTCGATGCCGGACCCTACACGGCCACCATGGCAGGCACCTCGTACACCGGCATCATCCACGACCACACGCCCCCCACCCAGCTCGTCGGAACCATCCACGAGCTCAACGACGCCATCTTCCGGATCGAAGTCGAGAGCCACGGACCTGGCGACCTCTGGTTCTGGGTCGGGACCTACGGGATTCCGGAGGAGCGCGTCCGGGAGCTCGAACAGACCTGGTCGGAGGGGATCGACCGGCTCTTCTCCCGCTGAGCCCCGGGGTCGGAGGGGGCGGGATCCCGGGTGTCATCCCTCTCCGGCCCCCGCCTCCCTTCCTACGGGTTCCTGGCGCCCTGGCGCTGATCCCCCGCGGGCAGTACATCCAACCAGCCGGACCCGCCACCGGAGCCACACCGAAGCAAGGGGGTTTCCATGTCCCGCCTCGTTCTCAGAGCGCTCCTCACCGCAACGCTGCTGGCACCGGGCACCGCGCTCGCGCAGCAAGCCGTCGATGAAGAATATACGCGCCTGATCGCAGAGCATCTCCAGGACGCGCGCATCAGCACGGAGCTCGTCGACCATCTTCCGGCCTCCGAGACCGTTCCGACGCCACTGGACTTCCACGGGCGCATCATCGGCACGCCCGGCGAGCTGACGTACGCGGCGGATATCCACCGCTACCTTCGCGCCATCGCCGACGCCTCGCCACGGGCCCGGGTGTGGAGCATCGGCGAGTCCGAAGAGGGCCGTGAGATGATCGTCATGGCCATCGCCGACGAGAGCACCATCGCGGATCTCGAGGACTTCGGTGGCTACCTGGCAGAGCTCACGGATCCGCGCGTGACCCCCGAGGAGCGCGCGGAGGAGCTCATCGAGGGCGTGGCCAAGCCCATCTACTGGGTCACCAGCGGCATGCACTCCGGAGAGACCGGGGGACCCGAGATGCTCCAGGAGCTGGCCTACCGCCTCGTGGTGGAGGACACCGACTTCATCCGGGCCATCCGCAACAACATCATCACGTTCATCACGCCGGTCATCGAGGTAGACGGCCGAGAGCGAATGGTGGACACCTACTACTTCAACAAGGACCGGCCCGAGGGCGAGGCGCGTCTGCCCCTCATGTACTGGGGCAAGTACGTGGCCCACGACAACAACCGCGACGCCATGGGTCAGATGCTCGCCCTGACCCAGCACATAAACCGCACGTTCCTGGAGTGGACCCCCACCGTCCTGCACGATCTCCACGAGGCCCAGACCTACCTCTACAGCTCCACCGGCACCGGTCCCTACAACGAGGCTTTCGACGCCATCACCATCGGCGAGTGGTGGGTGCTGGCCGAGAACGATGTCCTGGAGATGACGAAGCGGGACGTGCCCGGCGTCTGGACATACGCCTTCTACGACGGTTGGACGCCCAACTACATGTTCAGCATCGCCCACGCCCATAACGCCATCGGACGGTTCTACGAGGTGATGAGCTATGGCCCCGACAACCGGCCCAACGCGCGGGCGAGCGGCAGCGTCCGGAGCCGCGAGTGGTATCGGCCGAACCCGCCGCTGGAGGTCATCGACTGGGGTCCCCGGAACAACACGAACATCCAGGAGTCGGCGCTCCTCTTCTCCCTGAAGTACACGGCCGACCACGCCGATTGGTTCCTGGAGAACTACTGGCTCAAGAACAAGCGTGCGGTGCAGAGGGGCGTGGACGGCCCCGTGTACGCCTGGGTGATTCCCGCCAACCAGCGTCGGAAGTCCGACGCTGCCCAGGCCGTGAACGACCTCATGACCCAGGGGCTCGAGTTTCACCGTGCTGACGACACCTTCGAGGTGGACGGGATCCAGGTGCAGGCGGGGGACTACATCGTCCGCGGGGACCAGCCCTACCGTTCCCTTGCGGACATCTATCTCTCGCTACAGGCCTTCTCCCTCGACAATCCTCGCCCCTACGACGATACCGGTTGGACCTTCCAGCTCATGCGCAACCTGGAGCTCGAGGCCATCGAGGACCCCGACATCCTCGAGAGGGAGATGAGCGAGGTGGCCGCCCCGGTGATGGCCGTCGGTGGCGTCTACGGGCGGGGCGACGTGCTGGTGGTGGATCACACCTCGGACAATGCCCTGGTGACCTTCCGGTTCCGCCACGCGGACGTGCCCATGATGGCGGCCGAGGAAGACTTCGAGCTGAACGACCATCCGTTCCGGGCCGGCGCGTTCATCATTCCCGATGCGGACCGGGCGGCCATGGAGGCCAGCCTCACCGAGCTCGGCCTCTCGGCCTGGGCGACGGGCGACATTCCCGACGTTCCGACCCACGAGCTCGACGTGCCGCGCATCGGCTACGTCCACTCGTGGCGCCGAACCCAGGACGAAGGATGGGTCCGGGGTGCCTTCGACTACTACCGAGTGCCCTACACCTACTTCGCGGACCAGAAGCTGCGCGAGGGGAGGCTCCGGGAGCGCTACGACGTGATCGTCTTCCCCCACGTCGGCGGTGACGCCACCTCCCAGGTGAACGGCATCGACATGAGCGGCGAGCTGCCGTTGCCGTATCGAAAGACGGAGGACACGCCGAACCTCGGCGGCATCGACGAGAGCGACGACATCCGCGGTGGCATGGGGCTCGAGGGTCTGCTGGAGCTGGCGAAGTTCGTCCAGGAGGGTGGCACGCTCATCGTGGAGGGCTCGACGGCCAACATCTTCCCCTCCTACGGCCTGACCGACGGCGTGACGGTGGAGGAGCCGGAGGGGCTCATCGCTCCAGGGTCGGTCCACCGGGGGATCATCGCGGACCAGAGCAGTCCCATCGCCTACGGGTTCTCGGGGGAGCAGGTCCCCGTCTATTTCAAGAACGACCTGGTGCTGAACGCGGGAGGGGGCGGCCTCGGTCGTTTCGCGAGGTTCTTCGGCGGCGGAGGCACCAGCACCTGGCAGAACACCACGCCCATGGCCAACCGGCCCCGCCTGTCCCCATGGGAGCAGGAGGAGGCGGCAGGCCGGGGCGAGGGCGGACAACCGGATGCCATGGCGGAGTTCCGTCAGATGGCCCGGTCTTTCGGCGTCAACGTGGGTGGCGACGGGGGCGCGCGGGTCGTGATGCGGTTCCCACAGAGCGCCGAGCAGATGCTGCTCTCGGGCGCTCTGGGTGGCGGAGAGGCCCTGCAGGGGAGAGCCCAGGTTGTCGATGCGTCCGTCGGCGACGGACACGTGGTGATGTTCGCCATCCGGCCGTTCTGGCGGTGGCAGACCCAGGGGAACTACTTCCTGGGCTTCAACGCCATCCTCAACTGGAACGATCTGAACGCGGGGATTCCACAGGAAGACGAGGAGCAGGTGACCGAGGGAGGGGGCCGATAGGCCGGACCCCCTGGCGGGACGGACTCGAGGGAAGCCCGGCCCGTCCTCACCCTGAGGACGGGCCGATTCTCCTTGCCCTGCCTGCTCCTCCACACAACTTGGGCGCTTTGCATGACCGCTCCTGCCTGAGGTACCCATGCCTACAGCACGCGCTTTCGCTCCCTCCCTGGCCGCCGTGCTGGCGGTGGCCGCAACGCGTCCCGTCGCTGCCCAGGACGCTCCCTGGACTCCCCTGAAGCGGGGCAGCGACAATATCGAGGTGCTGGGGCACCTGCCTCTCGGTCCTCGCCTGTCCGTGGCGGACATGGACGTGGAGCAGGAGCTCGACCGCCCCTTCGCCTACGTGGCCCGCATGGTCTACGGCTTCGAGGGACCCAAGGGACTGGACATCATCTCCATCGCCGACCCCGAGAAGCCCGAGCTCCTCTACGAGTGGCGGATCGAGAACCAGGATCTGCATCAGCGGACCGGCGGGATGGACGTGAAGCATTTCAAGTGGAACGACCGCTACTACGTCGTCCAGTCCCTGCAGTTCGGCCAGGGTGGGCCTGACTCGGACCTGGGCGCCGTGGTCCTGGACGTCACCGGACTGCCGGACCCGTCCTCCGTCCGGGAGGTCGCGCGCTTGAGGAAGCCCGACATGCCCGGTGGGTTCCACAACATCTTCATCTACAAGCACTCCAATGGGCGGGTGTACCTCTTCACCACGGCCAACGCTCCCGGCGCCCTGGTGTTCGACCTGGGCAGCGTCGTGGAGGGCGATCTGGAGAACGCCGAGGTCGGCATCGTTCCGGTCCCGGAATCCCAGTTCGGCCGGGGAGGAGGCCGAGGGTATCACGACTTCTACGTGGGCTACCATCCCGACACGGGCGAGGACCGTTTCTACGGCGGCGGGACCGGCGGGTACTACATCTACGACGTATCGAACCTCCAGGACCCTCAGCTCCGCATCACCCTGACGGGCATCAGCGGGGTGTCGTACGGTCACACGTTCACCCCGAGTCCTGACGGCCGCTACGTCATCGCCGAGACGGAATACCAGTACGCCCCTCTGCGGATCTTCGATCTCCAGCCAGCCCTGGACGGGGGGCAGACCAACATCCGCAACCCGATCTCGGCGTTCACCGCGGACTGGCGCCATCTCGTGCACAACCACGAGGTCCGCTGGCCCTTCGTGTTCGTGTCGGGCTATCTGGACGGCCTCCAGATCTTCAACCTGCAGGATCCCGTCAACCCGCAGACCGTGGGGTACTTCGACACCTACATCGGGCCGCCCAACACGGACCGGTACTCCCAGTTCAACGGCGCCTTCGGTGTCGACGTCCGGAACGCCGACGGCCTGATCGTCATCAGCGATATGTCCACGGGTCTGTGGACCTTCAAGATGCAGGGCTTCGACGGGTGGAACGGTGAGCAGTGGGGCCATCCCGACATCTCCTCTGCCCAGAAGTGGGACGAGGACATCCGTCGGCCCATCAGCCAGTTCGCGACGGCTTCGCTCGTCGCTCTGCTGGCGGTGCCGGCGACCCTGACATCCGCATCGGCCGACGCTGGGCGGCCGCGCTTCCCGCCGACCGCGGGCTCGACGGGCGTCGGGAGCCTGACCGCGACGACGGCATGTCGCGCCGACGTGGACCCGCCCACGTACTATGCCATCTCCCTGGTGACCACGAAGAACATCCCGGGCACGGGCTATACCACCGGGACCGGGGACGTCACCTTCGCTCGGTCGCCCTTCGGCGTCTCCGTCGCCACCGACGGTAGCTACCGGTACGACGTACGCATGACCTTCCAACGCCTTCCGCAGCCGCGGCGAGGTACGTACGTGGGGTGGGCCACCACCACGGAGGTGGACCAGGTCGTCCGACTCGGCACTCCGGGACCCGACGGGACCATTCGCGGCCGGGTGTCCTGGAACAAGTTCCTGCTGGTGGTCACCCTCGAGGCGGAGGATGACCCGGAGGGCCGGACATGGTCGGGCCCCATCGTCCTGCGTGGCATGTCGCGAAGCGGGAAGATGCACACCATGGCAGGCCATGGCCCCTTCCAGGTGGAGAAGTGCGCCGCCTACGGATACGCGAACTGACGCGCACCATGGACCAGCCGTCCTGCCGCTGCATCTCCCGCCGCCGCGATCGGCCTTCTCGGTGCGTCTCCCGCGTCGCCGGGCTCTCCGTGGGGCCGGTCATCACCCTCGCCGTCCTCGCCGCCACGCCCCTCTCTGCCCAGCACCAGATGCACGGGGAGATGACCATGGCAGGCGGATGGCGGATGGTTCCCATGGACATGGAGATGCCCATGCTCCCGGGGCTCGAGGACGCGGTGCCGGTGGTGGGGCCGTTCCTGCCCGGCATGGGCATGGACCCGTCGATGCTCCCGGAGGCCGTCCCGTCGGAGGTGGTGGCGATGTCCGACGGGGACACGCTGGACATCGCGGTATCCATGGTCCGCCGGAAGCTGGCCGGCCACGAGATGGTCATGTACGGCTACAACGGTCAATACCCGGGGCCGCTGATCCAGGCCCCGAAGGACGCCACCGTCGTGGTCCGCGTGACCAACCAGATCCAGATGCCCACCACCATCCACTGGCACGGCGTACGCATCGACAACCGGTTCGATGGCGTGCCCGGGATCACCCAGGAGGCCATCGCACAGGGGGAGAGCTTCACCTACGAGGTGAACGTCCCCGACGCCGGCATGTTCTGGTACCACCCGCACGTCCGCGAGGACGTGCAGCAGGATCTCGGGCTCTTCGGCAACCTGCTCGTCACCTCCCCGGATCCCGACTACTACGGGCCCGCCCACCGGGAAGAGGTGTTCGTCCTGGACGACATGCTCATCGACGGGCAGGGGGCGCTGCCCTGGGGTGACCGGGCGCCGACCCACGCCCTCATGGGGCGCTTCGGGAATGTTTTGATGGTCAACGGGCAGACGGGATACGAGCTGTCGGCCCGGAAGGGGGAGGTGATCCGTTTCTTCATCACCAACGTCGCCAACACGCGCACGTACAACGTGACCTTCGACGGTGCCCCAGTGAAGGTCGTCGCCTCGGATGTGGGCCGCTACGAGCGGGAACAGTGGATCAACTCCGTGGTCATCGCTCCCGCGGAGCGGTACGTGGTGGAGGTCCGCTTCGAGGAGCCCGGCGAGCACGCCATCGCCAACACCATCCAGGCCGTGAACCACTTCCGGGGTACCTTCTACCCCCGCGTGGACACCCTGGCGACCGTGAGCGTGTCCGACGAGCCGGCTTCTCCGGATCTCGCGGAGGCCTTCGCGACGCTTCGGGAGCACGCCGACGTCATCGAGGACATCGACCGGTTTCGACCGTACTTCGATCGGGAGCCGGACCACGAGCTGGAGACCACGGTGAGGGTGAGCGACCTGCCGCTGCCCATCGTCCAGGCCATGGAGATCGACACGCTGTACGTGCCGCCCATGGAGTGGAACGACGCCATGCCCATGATGAACTGGCTCTCCACCGCCGAGCAGGTCACGTGGATCCTGCGTGACCGGGACACCGGAGCGGAGAACGGGGACATCGACTGGTCGTTCCGCGTGGGGGACGTGGTGAAGATCCGGGTCTTCAACAACCCCCGGTCCTTCCACCCCATGGCCCATCCCTTCCACATCCACGGCCAGCGCTTCCTGGTTACCTCCATCGACGGCGTGCCCAACTCCGATCTGGTCTGGAAGGACACGGCGATCGTCCCGGTGGGATCCACCGTGGATCTGCTGCTGGACGTCACGAATCCCGGCACGTGGATGGCCCACTGTCACATCGCGGAGCACCTGCACTCGGGCATGATGTTCAGCTTCGTGGTGGAGGAGTAGCGCGCCGCCCGGCATTGCCGAATTCGGGCTGGCTATCTACGCTGCCAACGTCCGGTTCGACGTTGCACCGTCCCTGGCGCGGTCTCGGGCGGTCGAGGTGATGCGCGTTCTACGCTGAGCGGGAGTCCGCCTGTGCGCCAGCGGCACACCACGGGGACTGGACTTGGGGAGGATCACATGGGAATGATCGATGGCATGGACCGGACGCGTCGGCGTCACGCGGTCCTCATCGCGTTGATCTGGGTCGCCGGCTCCGTTGCCGGCTGTCGGGATCAGGTCCCCCCGGAAACGGTGGAGACGGAGCAGGCCACCGAGCTGGCCGTGGCGCAGCGCGTCGACCATCTCGACGGACTGGCTCGGGAGCCGATGATCGTCCAGCATCCGGACGGGACGTTGTTCCTCAGCGGATATAACATGGCGCGCCCAGCGTTGTGGAAGAGCCAGGACCGCGGCGCGTCGTGGAGCCGCGTCGACATCGGCGCCGAGGCGGATGGCGCCGTGGGGAATTCCGACATAGACCTGGCCGTCGGACGCGAGGGGACGGTCTATTTCGTCACCATGACCTTCGATATGGCGGCCCTGGAGGGTCGGCGAATCGCCGTCGCGGCAAGCCGGGACGTCGGTGAGACCTGGTCGTGGACGACGGTGTCCGAGACGCGGTTCGACGACCGGCCCTGGGTCGGGGTCGCTCCGGACGGTACCGCGCATGTGATCTGGAACGACGGCAGCGGCGTGGCACACGCGGTGAGCGCCGACCGGGGTGCGAGCTGGACCGAGCAGCCTCGGATCCACGACCTCGGCGGGTCCAGTCATCTGGCGGTGGGGCCCGAGGGCGAGCTCGCGGTCCGCATCGTTCCCGCGTCGGCCTCGGGAAACCGTTTCGACGCGGAAGTCGACCTCATCGCGGTAAGCACGGACGAGGGCATGACCTGGCGAAAGCACGAGCCTCCCGGCGAGCGGGACTGGGCTCCCATGGACAGCATCGAAGCCGGCCGTGCCATGCTTCGCTGGGTCGAGCCGCTGGCCTGGGACGGTGAGGGCAGGCTGTACCACCTGTGGGCGGACAGCACGGGGCTGTGGCTCGCCCGCTCCCGGGACCGCGGAGAGACGTGGACGAGCTGGCCTGTGTCCGAGGATCGGTACCTGTCCTTCTTTCCCTACCTCATCGCCCGCGGCAGAGGTGAGCTGGCGGCAACCTGGTTCTCCGGCGACCTGGACGCACTGGCCGCTCGCCGGGAAGACGCCTACTTGCGCTGGCACGTCGCCCACATCACGACCGGCGACGACGAGGCACCGCCGAGCGTCGTGCGATCGGCGCCGCTCTCCATCGACGCCTCGACACCGCAGGTCGTGGAGGGAGATACCCTGGCGGTCCCTGATACCGGTGGGGAATACCTCGGGATCACCTTCCTACGGGACGGCGGGGTGGCCGCGGCAACTCCGATCCAGGAGTTCGCCCCCGGTGGAGGAATGGACTTCTCAGCCGGTCGGCTGGGCTTCACGTTCTGGAGGTTCGAGGCCCGCTGATCACCATCGGGAGCGTCCGCCGATTCTGCCTGGCTCCCACCCAGGGTCCCGTGACCCCAACCGGGCTTCCGCGTTCTGTCGCCTCGGCGGTTTGGGCCCTAACCTGACTCGTCCGCGCCGCACCCGAAGCCGACGACGGGAATCCGTCCACCGGAGGGTTCATCATGCGCCACGCCTCGTTCGCTCTTACCGCCCTCACCGTCTTCATCTCCCTGACCTCGCCGGGCAGCGCCCAGGAGGTGCGTCGGGGACTGGACGACCTTCCGTTCCTGCGCAGCTACACGTCGGCGCGGGTCTCCAGCACGGACCCCACCGGCGCGAACGACGACGGGAACTGGGGAAACCCGATCCAGGCAGGGGAAACCCGCACGCTCGCCGAGCTCACCGGCCCCGGAATCATCAGCCACGTCTGGTGCACCATCGCCACCAGCGACCGCTGGCACCTGAAGAACATCGTGGTCCGCATGTACTGGGACGGCGAGGAGACGCCCAGCGTAGAGGCGCCCGTGGGCGATTTCTTCGGTCTGGGGCTGGGTCGGTACTTGCTCTACGAGTCGGGCCCGCTCTCGGTGGGCTCCCAGAAGGCTCTGAACAGCTACTTCCCCATGCCCTTCCGGCGCTCCGCCACCCTCACGGTCACGAACGAAGGCGAGGTGGCGGTCGGCGCGTTCTACTTCAACATCGACTACGAGCGGCACGCGTTCCTGCCGGACGACATGGCGTACTTCCACGCCCAGTACCGTCAGGCGACGCCGAACCAGGGGTGGACCGACGACTGGACGCGCAACGGTGAGCCCCAGGTGAACGGGCGCCGCAACCCCGACGGCAGGGACAACTATGTCCTCCTGGAGGCCACGGGTCGCGGCCATTACGTGGGGGTGACCCACAGCATCCTCCAGAACCAGGGCGACTGGTGGGGGGAAGGCGACGACATGTTCTTCATCGATGGAGCCACCACGCCCCAGATCGTGGGCACCGGCGCAGAGGACTACTACCTGGGTGCATGGTGCTACGGGGGGTGTGGCATCAACACCTTCGGCTCGACCCACCCCACGTTCGCGTACCAGCGATACGGGAACCCGCTGAACGGGGGGGACGACAGGGGGGCGGGATGGATGGTCTACCGCTTCCACACCGACTCCCCGGTGGCCTTCCAGGAGGACATCCGCGTCACCATCGAGAGCGGCCACGGGAACCACCGCTCCGACAACTACTATACCGTCGCCTACTGGTACCAGACGGAGCCCCATGCCCCCTTCCCCACGCTGCCTCCGGCTGCGGACCGCATCCCCAGGCAGATGGACACGGGTGGACCCACCATGGGCCGGAACTGAACGTCCGTGGCCCCGACGTCGCCCCCTCTCCTGAGCGTCCGATCCGCGCGGAAGTCATTCGGGCCCGTGGAGGTGCTCCACGGGGTGGACTTCGAGGTCGCCGCCGGGGAGGTCCACGTGTTGGCCGGCGAAAACGGAGCCGGCAAGAGCACTCTGGTCAACATCCTGTCCGGAGTGCACACCGAGTACGACGGAGAGGTGCTTCTCCAGGGCGAGCCACGACGTTTCAGCGGGCCGGCCGACGCGGCCCACTCGGGTATCGCCACCATTCACCAGGAACTGTCCCTGGTTCCTGCGATGACGGTAGCGGATAACCTGTTCCTGGGAGGGGAGCACACGGATCGGTGGCGCCAGGTGGACTTCACGCGTCAGGAGCGCGAAGCCCGCCGTCTCCTCGAGAAGGCCGGCCTGGACCTGTCCCCGAGGAGCCTCGTGGCCGAGCTTCCCGTGTCCCTGCAACAGATGCTGGAGATCGTCCGGGCTCTGGCGCGGGAGGCCGTGGTGCTCATCCTGGACGAGCCCACCAGCGCACTCGACGAGCGGGGAGCGGAGGCTCTGTTTCGTCGTCTGGCCACACTGCGCCAGGAAGGAGTGGGCATCGTCTACATCACCCATCGCATGGACGAGATCTACCGCCTGGCGGATCGCATCACCGTGCTCCGAGACGGCCACCACGTGGGCACATCTCCTGCGGGACAGCTTCCGCCTACGGAGCTGGTGTCACGGATGGTGGGGCGCGATCTGGCCGCGATCGACCGGGTGCCACCAACGCCGGACGACGAGGTCGTGGTCCGAGTCCGGGATCTCCACATCCGGCACCGCGGCCTTCCTACCCACGAGCTCGTGGGCGGCGTCTCCTTCTCGCTGCGCCAGGGCGAGATCCTGGGTCTGGCCGGCCTCCAGGGGTCCGGTGCCAGCCACGTGCTCCGGGCACTGTTCGGCGCCGCCGATGGTCGTGTGTCGGGATCCATGGAGCTGTCCGGACGGCCCCACTTCCCCGCATCCCCGGGTGAAGCCATTCGGGAGGGAGTGATCCTTCTCTCCAGCCACCGGAAAGCGCAGGGATTGGCGCCGGACCAGAGCGTGACCCACAGCGTGAGCCTGGCGAGTCTCAGCCGATATGTTGCGTCCCTGGGATGGATCAAGCGGGGCGTCGAGCGCCGGGCGGTGCAGGACGTGACCACCCGGCTCCGTCTGGCGGCCGCGTCGCTGGAGGCGCCTGTGCGCACGCTCTCGGGTGGGAACCAGCAGAAGGCCTATCTCGCCCGCTGTCTCCTCACGCAACCCCGCGTCCTGCTCCTGGACGAGCCCACCCGGGGCATCGATATCGGAGCCAAGACGGACATCTACACCCTCATGCGCGCGTGGGCGGCCGAAGGCATCTCCATTCTGCTCATCACGTCGGAGCTGGACGAGCTGCTTCTGCTGAGCCATCGGATTCTCGTGCTGCACCGCGGCCGGATCGTCGCGGAGCTGGACGGCAACAGCGCCACGAAGGACGGGATCATGGGAGCCGCCATGGGACACGCCGAGGCGCCGGGAGGTGCGGCACCGTGACGACCCCGCGCGGCGGACTGTCGCCGTGGGTGCACTCCCCGGTGGCCCGCGCACTGCTGGCCCTGCTGCTCATGATGGCCCTGGGGGCGGTCTTCAGCGCCGACGGGGCGTTCTTCCGCTGGAGCGTCCACCGGGACATGCTGCGCCAGGTGTCGGTGTACGGCATGCTGGCATGTGGCATGACCGTCGTCATCATCAGCGCCGGCATCGACCTGTCGGTCAGCAGCCTCCTGGCCCTCGCCGCGGTCTCCTTCGCGTGGCTGACGCTGCCCGGAGCGTGGCCGGCGTTCTACGCCATCCTCGTCGTCCTGGCGGCGGGTGCGGCCCTGGGATCCCTCTCAGGCCTCCTGGTGGCCCGCATGAGAATGCAGCCGTTCATCGTCACCCTGGCCATGATGGTCTTCGCCCGGGGACTGGCGAAGGTGGTCTCGGGAGGACGGAAGATCACCAACTACGTCACCGCGCCCGACGGCTCGTCGGTGGTGGTGGATCTGCCCCGCGTCTTCCACGTCATCGACAGCCGTGTTCTCGGGGGGAATCTATCGATCGTCACCATCGTGTTCCTGGTGTGCGTCGCCCTAACCTGGGTCGTGCTGGAGCGCCTGCGCCTCGGTCGCCACATCTATGCGGTGGGGGGCAACGAGGAGGCCGCACGCCTGTCGGGCGTGCCGGTCCGTCGCACCCTGATTCTGGCCTACGCCCTCTCTGGGCTCTTCGCCGCCGTGGCGGGCATATGCCAGGCGGCCCAGGAGACCCAGGGGGACCCCGAGACAGGCATGGCCTACGAGCTGGACGCCATCGCCATGGTGGTCATCGGCGGGACGCCCCTCACGGGGGGCAAGGGGAGCGTGACCCTGACGTTGATCGGGGTCCTGACCATCGGATATCTCCAGAAGATCCTCTCCCTGAACGCCGCGCCGGAGGCCACCAGGCTCATGCTCACGGGCGCCATTATCGTGTGCGCCGTACTATTCCAGCGCGGAAAGTAGGCGGAGGCTCGACCCCAACGATCGCACAGGCTCGTCACCATGCTCCACCGCACGCTCGCGGCATTGTCCCTGGCCGTCGGACTCACCTCCTGCACGACCGACACCCCTCCCGGACACGCGGGCACGCCCGGGGATCCCTTTGTCATCGGCATGAGCCAGTCCAACCTGGGGGAGCCGTGGCGTGTCCAGATGGACGCCGACATCAGGGCCGCTGCCGAGACCCGTCCCAACCTGCGCGTGATCTTCAAGGACGCCCAGAACAACTCCCTCACCCAGCGGGCCCAGGTGGAGGAGTTCGTCGAGCAGGGCGTGGACCTCATGATCATCAGCCCCAAGGAGGCCGCCCCGCTCACAGGGCCGGTCGCCGCCGCCTATCGGCGGGGCATCCCCGTGATTGTTCTCGACCGAGAGGTCCAGGGGGACGAGTACACGTGCTTCATCGGCGCGGACAACGTGCGCATCGGGCGTGAGGCGGGTCGTTGGATTCGGGAGGCGTTGGGGGGTGAGGGCCGCATCGTGGAGCTGAAGGGGCTCATGACGTCCACACCGGGACGGGATCGCAACCAGGGCTTCCTGGAAGGCCTGGAGCTCGATGACCACCCCGATCTGGAGGTGATCTTCTCCGGTGAGATGGAGTGGCTGGAGCCCAATGCCCGCCGGGAGATGGAGTCCGCGTTGGCCACCAACGACGTGATCGACGCCGTGTACGCCCACAACGACCCCGGAGCCCACGGGGCCTGGCTGGCGGCCCGAGCAACGGGACGGGAGGAGGAGATGCTCTTCGTGGGCATCGACGCGCTTCCCCACGAAGGACAGCAATACGTGGCCCAGGGCATCCTGGACGCGACCTTTCTGTACCCCACCGGTGGCGCCGAAGCGATCGATATGGCGCTGCGGATCCTCACCGGCGAGGAGGTCCCGAAGCGGATCACGCTGGGCACACGCATCTACACCAGGGAGAACATCGCGCGGGGGGGTGAGGCAATCGAGTGACACGCCGCGCTGCTCGAGCGGCCCGTGACACGCAACAGACGATGTGACCGGCCGGCGGAAGCGCCGGGTCCGGAACGACCAGGAGGAAGACGGTGACGCAGCGGATCGCGCTGTTCTGGCCCGGGGACGGGCGGGATGTCCCCAACGAGCTGGCCCTGCCCAGCATCACCCAGGCGACCACCCAGCTGGAGGCGGCCCTGCGCAAGCTCGGACGTGAGCCCTACCGCGTGGAGGGGTTCCTCACCAAGCCCCACCACGCCATCGAGAAGCTGGCACCGGTACAGGACCCCATGATCGGCGTGTGCGTGCACTGGTTCTACGGCCCGCACACCACCGAAGGCGTGGTGGGCAAGGACAACCCCCTTCTGCTGGCCAGCAACTTCTCGGGTCAATGGCCTGGATTGGTGGGCCTGCTGAACACGGGAGCGTGCCTCGAGAGCCTCGGCCGGAAGTTCTCCCGCGTGTGGACCGACGCCACCGCCTGGACCGAGGACGACGTCTTCATGAGCCGCCTGGAGGAGTGGTGCGAGTCGGGAGAGATCGTCTATGGCGAGGACGAAGTGGCCTACGAAACCCCGGTCTCGGACGCCGCCGCCGACCTCGCGTCGGGAGTGGCGACGCAGCTACGCGACCGGAGGGCCCTCATTCTCATGCTGGGAGATACCTCCATGGGCATGATCAACGGGTACTTCGGGCCGCGACTCCTGAGCCGGCACGGCTTCTCGGAGCACAAGGTGGACCAGGCGTGGATCATCCACCGCGGCCGGTCCATCAGCGATGCCCGTTTGGATGACGCCCTCGCCTTCGTGAAGGACCGCGGTGTGACGTTCCACTGGGGCGAGGTCGGGGCCGAGGACTTCACCGCGGACGCTACCCGCGAACAGCTGCGCGATTACCTCGCCGTCCTCGACATGGTTGACGAATACAAAGCCGACTGCCTGGGCTGGCAGTATCAGCTGGGGCTGCTACCGCTCCGACCGCCCTCCGACTTCGCGGAAGGGCTCTTCAACTCCACGTGCCGGCCGGAGTCCGACGGAGATACGGTGACGTGCGCCACCGAGGCGGACCAGGGCAACGTCGTGCCCCAGGAGATGATGAAGCGACTGCTCAAGGCCAAAGGGCTCCATCAGTCCGTGGCGTTCCACGATGTGCGGTGGGGCGGTGAGCACGACGGTCGGTTCGTGTGGGTCCTCCTCAATTCCGGGTCTGCCGGCGCCTACGCCTTCAACCATGATCCCGACACGTTGAAGGGTGTGCACAGCTACCGGCAGCCCAGTCTCTATTTTCCCGTCCCGGGTGGAACGTTTGCCGGCGAGAGCCTTCCTGGAGACGTCACCTGGGCACGGTCCTACCTCAGGGACGACGTCCTCTGGATGGACATCGGCCGGGGTGATGTGGTGGCTCTCCCCCCGGGAAAACGGGACGCCTGGTGGGAGGGCACCACGCGGCAGTGGCCCTTCATGGCGGCGGATCTCGGAGTGACCCGAGACACCGTCATGGCCCACTACCTGTCCAACCATATCGCCGTTGCGTACGGCGACATATTCCCGGAGATGGTGGCGCTGTCCCGTGAGATGGGGTTCAAGGTGAGGATTCTGGGCGGGGAGCGCTGAGTGCAAACGACCGTGGACGCCCGGGCGCTTGGCATGGCGCTGCTCCTCGGGCTCGCGGCTCCGCCGGCATCGGCCCAGGCGCCCCCACCCCCCGCCGGCATGGTGGGCGAGCTGCGGGAGCTCCACCAGGTGGGCCGGCTGCCCCGATACCGCACGGGATCCGAGGTCGCCCAGGTATCGAGCTACGACACCACCGGGGGCAACAACGACGGATTCCAGGGCACCTACTCCTATGTCCGCCGCGAGGGCGAGTCGCTGGTCCTGGCCGACCTCACGGGCCCCGGGGTGGTCCACCGGATCTGGACGCCGACCCCCACGGACCGGATGCTCGCCTTCTACTTCGACGGCGAGGAGACGCCCCGACTTCGTCTGCCGTTCTTGGAGCTCTTCTCGGGGAGCACCCCACCCTTCGTCTCGCCGGTGGTGGGCAACGAGGTGGGAGGCTACTACAGCTACCTGCCCATCCCCTACGCCCGCTCCCTGAAGATCGTCTACGAAGGCGATGACATCCGCTTCCACCAGATCCAATACCGAAGCTATCCCCCAGGAACGTCGGTGGAGTCATTCCGGATCCCCCTCCCGCCCGAGGCGACGGAAGAGCTCGCTCAGGTCGTGGACGCCTGGAGCCGCCCGGGAGAGCGCCCGTGGGTCGGCGGAGGGACCCGCGTCGAGGAGCGTGCCTTCACGCTTCGGTCCGGTCAGCAGCTGGATATCTTCCGCCTCGACCGAGGAGGAAGGATCCTCGGGGTGGAGGTGGAGCGGACCCCGGATGCCTCCCCACCGGGAGCCGCCCTCCTGCTGGAGGCGCGATGGGACGGACAGTCGGCTCCGGCCATCCTCGCCCCGGTCGACGTCTTCTTCGGATACGCCTTCGGCGATGCGGCTGCGCAGGGATTCCTGCTGGGCTCCCGGGCAGGACGGGACTACGCCTATCTGCCCATGCCCTTCGACCGATCCGCCGTGCTGTCGCTCCGGTCCCTTCACTCGCTGGAGGGGACCGTCCGGGGCACGACGCGTGTCTTCTACACCTTCGAGGCGCGGGACTCGGCCTCCGAAGGCCGACTGTACGCGACATGGCGGCGGGAGCGGAGTCCCTCCCAGGGAGAGCCGTACCTGATCGTGGAAGCGAGCGGTCGGGGGCACCACGTGGGAACGCTCCTCCAGGCGCAGGGCCTCGAGCCCGGCATGACGACCTTCTTCGAGGGCGACGACGTGACGACGGTGGACGGCGAGATGCGTCTTCACGGCACCGGCTCCGAGGACTACTTCAACGGCGGCTGGTACGCGTTGCTGGACCGCTGGGACCAGGGGATGAGCCTGCCGCTGCACGGCGCGCTGGACTATTCCCTGCCCCAGGCCCGCACAGGGGGCTACCGGTTCTACCTGGCCGACAAGGTGTCGTTCGAGAAGCAGCTCCGACTGACCATCGAGCACGGCCCCGAGGGGAACCGCGTGCCCGTGGACTACACGTCGCTGGCCTTCCACTACGGTGAGGTACCGTCCACCGCCGCCGTGGACCCCGCCGAAGCACCGCCTCCCGCCCGCCCTCCCACGGAGCACCAGTTCTATCCCCAGCTCCTGCAGCTATCCACCTGGTTCGGAACGACCACGTCGTTCGTGGACGGAGCCCTCGAAGTGAGCGCCGAGGAGTCCGGTCTCGTCCGCTTCGACGTGTCGGCGCTCACCCCCGGACGATACCGGGTGCGGCTGTCCTATCGCCTCGGACCCGATGGGGCGGTGTTCTCTGTGTGGCGACGACAGGTCCAGCTGTCCCCCTGGGTCGACACCCACGCGCAGGAAGGTCGGCGGGTGGAGGGGGCCGACATGGGTGAGCTGGAGCTCACCGCCCAGGCCCGGACCGTGACCATTCGGATCCGCGCCAGACCAGGGCGCAACACGATACGGATCGACCGCCTCGTGCTCGAGGAGATCCCGTGACCTACGCCCCAGCACGACCGCCACCGGGTCGGCGCCACCGGAGAACGGACATGATCACGCATCGCCTCCCCGCAGCCGCGCTTCTTCTGACCACGCTGGCGATCCCCTCTCCCTCCGTCACGCAGACGGGCGGGCTTGCCGGCCTCACCCGTGTCGGTCCCGGCGTCTCCCGCGCCATCACGTCGTCGGATCCCGATTTCGCCAGCAACTACGACCGGCGCACCTATATCCAGCCCGGCGAGACCATGGTCCTCGCCGACATCTCCGGGCCGGCCGTGATCAATCACATCTGGCTCACGTTCAGCGAGGCGCGCCCGAACTGGCTGGAGGCTGGCGGCGCGGCGGCCCCCGACGAGCTGGTGCTGCGCATGTACTGGGACGGCGCCGAGGAGCCCGCCGTGGAGGCCCCACTGGGCGATTTCTTCGCCGCGGGCTTCGGGCTCCGCCGGGAGGTGCGTTCCGTCCCCATCCAGGTGGAGGGAGGCGACGGGTACAACTCCTTCTGGCAGATGCCCTTCTTCGAGCGCGGCCTCATCACCGTGACGAACCAGGGGGCGAAGCGGGCACGCTCCTTCTACTATCAGGTGGACTACACCCAGGTCGAGTCGCTTCCGCAGGGGACGGCCTTCTTCCATGCACGGTACCGGCAGGCCTTCCCCGAGCGGCTCGGGGAGGACTACCTGATCCTGGAGACCACGGGTCGCGGTCACTACGTGGGCACGGTGATGTCCGTACAATCGCGATCCCCCTACTGGTTCGGCGAGGGCGATGCACGCATCTACGTCGACGGCGACACCGAGCCCACCATCCAGGGCACCGGCACGGAGGACTACTTCCTCTCGGCCTGGGGGTTGGAGTCTCACTCCTGGCCGTACTTCGGGTGCACGTACCTGAGCGACGACCCCTCCAATCTGGGCATGCGCGCCACCATGTACCGATGGCACGTGGATGACCCCATCCGCTTCACCGAGTCCCTGCGATTCGAGATCGAGCACACGGGCTGGATCTCCGCGGACGAGACCGAGACCGGCGAGGTGGACGGCCACGTGGAGCGGCAGGACGATATCGCCACCGTGGCCTTCTGGTATCAGGTGGGTCATGCGCCCCGGAGAGGGACGCTGCCGCGCCTGGCGGAGCGGACTTTTCCCGAGCTCGACCATACCGTCATCGAAGGGAAGGACCTTCTCGGGAACGCGCGACACTCCCCCGGTACGCTGGAGCTCCAGCCGGGATACGACTGGACCGGGGAGGGCCAGCTCTTCTTCTCGCCCTTGACGGAAGACGCCTTCCTGGAGGTGAGCTTCGACGTGGAGTCGAGGGAGCGGTCAGGCCTCGTGCTCCGCTTCACCCACGCTCCGGACTATGGCCGATACCGTGTATTCCTGGACGGCGCGGAGGTGGAGGCGCTCTCCGATTACCCCGACTGGAATCCACGCGGCGCCAGGGACTTCTACTCGCCAGGGGTGGAGGTGCGGGACTTCTATCTGGGGAGCTACGAGATGGAGCCCGGCACCCACACGCTCCGCCTGGAGGGCTTCGGCGCCAACCCCTTCTCGCTGGGAACGCGCCTGGGCCTGGATTCCGTGCGCCTGCGGCAGCGGTGGCACGTGAAGCGGCCCTCCCTGCGGCCGGCGAACCCCTTGTGAGCACGACGCTGAGTTACAGGTATCCCGTCGGAACCGGGGGCGCCTGGTAGACGCCCCTCGAGGAGGACCATGCGGCGGACCCTATGCCGAGGGTCGGACGCCGAATCAGGGTGTCACGGGCAGCGAGCTCGTCCCGGAGAGCCGACGTCCGGGAGCTAGTTGCCCGTCTTCTCGCCGATCCGGATGACGGCCACGATGAGGGAAGCCAGGGTGGCTACCGGTGCCACCGCGTCGCGCCATACGCTGAACTGGGACCGCTCATCAACGAGGATCTGATCTCCCGAGACGACGGGGATATCCCCGAAGGTGGTCATTCCCTCACCGAGCCGGAGAAGGTACGGGACCCCCGCACGGGTGAGGGTGACCTCGTCGAGGCGGGCCCGGGTCGTGGGACCTCCGGCGGTCGCGATAGCCTCCGCTACGGTGGTGCCGCGGCGCGTATAATACACATTGGGCTCCCACACCTCTCCGGCGACCGAGACACCGTACAGCGGCTCGACCACCAGGCGGGCCCCCTGGAGATACGCAGCGAGGAACTGGGTGATCCTGTCGCGCGCCTCGGTTTCGGACAGCCCGGTCAGCTGCACCTCCCGGTAGAGCGGATGGACCAGCCTCCCGTCGGCCCCGATCCGGATTTCGCCGCTGTACTCGGGCTGGCGCCATACCTCGATGCGGAGGATGTCCCCTGGCCTCAGCTCTCTCTGAGGCTCGGGCACGGGCGCCGGCAGGGACGCCGGCGGGGGGGCACAGGACACCAGCACCTGAGTGCACAGCAAGATGGATGCGAGCGTGCGCCTCGCGACACGACCGGTCCTTCCGTTCATTGGGCCATCCTCTCAATCCGCTCCCACGTTTCGAACTCGCGGCCGGAACCGCCTGGCAACTGTCCAATCAGACGGAACCACAGTCGGGGCCCCGCAAAGGACTGGCAAGCCTGAAGCCGGTCCGGAGCGAGGACGTCCTCGTCCTTGCAAGAAGCTCTCCGGGCGAATCGCACGGGAATCGGCAGGAGACGGACGTGCCGCCTGTCCCCGCTCCGGAGCGAGAAATGGCCCCAAACCGTACGTTGGTGCCGCACCTCCAAGGCCGAGCACCCCGGACAGGCGTAGCCGTCACGGCCGGACAACGGGCCCTAGAGTGCAACGGATGACGGGATCCGATACAATGTGAGCACTCCGGTGCCGTGCGTGGCGCCCCTGGAACCGATGGTCAGGTCTGTCGACCAGTCCGGGAACTTGGCCCGGTCGGCCGACCGAATACATAGTGGAGAGTATGCTTCGGGCGGTCCGGAACGGGCGTCAACCGCAAGGTGCAGCTTCCTCCAAGCCCCGGCTCCGAGGCCACGATGCAGGCGCGGTGCCGGGAGTGGATGATGTTGTGCTCCAGCACCTTTCGGACAACTCGTGCTCATCTCGAAGTGAGACCTTGGCCTGAGGTCAGGCGGCCTGCTGAAGCCGCTCTCGGTTGATGGTTTCTCGG
>JARRLD010000056.1:15609-25945 GCA_037387345.1 Gemmatimonadota bacterium | reverse complement strand
GATGGGCTCGTACGCGTACAGCGTACCGACGGCGTCCTCCGGGTCGCGGCCACCGTCCACCACGCCGGGCTGCAGGATGTTGTCGCCCGTCCTCCCCTGGTTGTTGGCGGCGTAGACGTGGTTGTTGCTGAGCGCGTACACCCGATTCCCGTCGGTGACGCGTGCGCCGATGGTTCCGGCGGTGACGTTGGGGTGTCCGGTGCTGACGCCGATGGGCACGGGCCGGGGAAAGCCCCCCTTGGGATCCACGGAGCCGGCCGGCGGCTCATCCAACGCCACGATGGGCCCGGTGACCTCCAGCGACACGTCGACCCCCGCGACCCGGGCCGGAAGGAGCGCGACCCCGGGCGCCGTGAGGTAGACCTTCAGCACGGCCTCGCCTCGGCCGTCCATCCCGACGGCGGTTCCCACGACTCCCCGCAGCGCCATCCACTCCTCGGTCACTTGGGCCTGGACGGCAAGCGCGGCCGCAAGGGACGAGGACGAGACGTGCGTCTCCCTGTAGCGGCCTCCGTAGGTCAGGAGATCCACCACGAGGGCCAACACCAGGCCCACCCGGGTTCTTCGCAGCCACCTCATCTCACCTCCCTACGGCCCAACCGACGTTCGGGATTCTCCCATCATACACATCCTGAGGCTACGGGTCCCCGCGACCGCCCGCGCTCTGCCACCCGACACCACGCGCGGCGATCACCCCAGGGGATCCCGTGTGCGGCGGGTGGAGCCCTGGGTTCTCGCTCCGGCCAACGTCAGTACCTGAAGGGCCAGGTCGAGAAATAGCGCTTCAGCTTGACCCACAGTCCCCTCAGCCCGGTGGGCTCGACGAGCATGAATCCGATGACCAGGATCGCCAGTATCAGCAAGGACTGCTGGGAAGCGGTCAGCGCCTCGAGAAGGTCGACCCGGTTGGCCAGGGACTCCGCCAGCGGCCGGACGAGCCCGAAGAAGAGCGCTCCCACCACCGCCCCGAACACCGTGGTCGCACCGCCGATGACGATGATGGCGATGAACTCGACGCTCATGTTCATGTTGAAGGGCGGATCGACGGTGATGTAGGCCGCCTTGAACGCATACATGGCGCCGGCCACCCCGGCGAAGAAGGACGAGATGCCGAAGGCCACGATCTTGTACTTCGCCGGACTCACGCCGAGGACGGCCGCCGCCAGGTCATGATCCCGGACCGCCATCATGGCCCGACCCGAGTTGGACCGACGGATGTTGACACCGCACCAGACGGTGCACACCGCGAGCAGAACGAACAGCAGATAGATCTTCACGTCGGTGGCCAACGTCAGCGACCCAACAGACGTGGTCGCCCGGTAGCCACCCAGGAAGTCTGCCGCGCCCTCCTGGTCGAACCACCAGAGCATGGGCACGGAGGTGCCCTGCACCCCTCCGGTGAGGCCGGAAAAGGACCGGAGGACATGGTTCACCACGAAGACCAGCCCGATCGTGATGATCGCCAGGTAGAGCCCCCTGAGCCGGAGCGCGAAAGGACCAGCCACCAGACCCACCCCCGCGGCTGCCAGTCCGGCCACCGGCACCACCAACCAGAAGGGCACGCCCAGGTGGTTGCCCAGGACGGCCGCCGAATAGGCCCCCACCGCGAGGAAGCCCGCGTGTCCGAGGGAGATCTGACCTGTAAATCCCGTCAGAATGACCAGCGCCACCGCGCCCACAACGTAGACCGCGGTGAGATTCACCACGTCCATCCAATACCGGTTGGCCACCAGCGGCGTCACGAGGAGCGCGATCACGGCCAGGGTCAGAGCGATCTTGTTCCACCGCGTGGGGAACAGAGCGAGGTCGTCCTCATACCGGGTGACGAGGGGACGGATGGGCACTATCGCCTCCCTTGTCCTGACCCGCGGGGAGCCGTGCCGTGGCTCATACGCGCTCCACCTCCTCCCGCCCGGCGATCCCATACGGCCGCACCATCAGGAAGAGGACCATGATGATGTAGGGCAACACCTCATGGAAGTTCTGGCCGAAGCTTCCCAGGACCGGATTCACGTAGCCCTGGGTCAGCACCTCCACCACGCCCAGAATCAGGCCGGCCACCACCACACCGCCGGCCGAGTCGAGTCCACCGACGATCACCACCGGAAACGCCTTGAGGGCGATGAGCCCCAGATTGGTGTCCACGGTCCTCGGAAACATCCCAAGGAAGACGCCGGCCAGAGCGGCGTAGGCACCCGCCACGAACCAGGTGTACCCGAAGATCCGCCCCACGGGAATGCCAAGGCACAACGCGGCCTCCTGATCCGACGAGGTCGCACGCATGGCGACGCCTATACGGCTGTACCGGATCAGGTAGTAGAACACCCCCAGCGCGACGGCGCCGGCAGCCACGGCGACGATGGAGCTCAGGAAGATCCTCGCCCCTCCTACGTTCACCTGTGCATCCATGGCCCAGGGAGTCGGCATGCCCCGTTGGTCAGGCCCGAAGATCACCATCACCAGGACCCGCAGGCTGAGACCGACGAAGATGGTGAGTATCACCGTGATGACCACGTCTCGTCCGACGAGGGGCCGAAGCACCAACCGCTCGACAGTGGCTGCCAGCAGTCCAGTCACCAGCATCGCCCCCAGCACGGCCACCGGCCACGGCAGGAACCCACCCAGAACGACCATCACGAACGCGCCCGTCATCACGAGCTCGCCCTGGGCGAAGTTGAACACCTGCGACGCGCGGTAGATCACCACGAAACCGAGGGCGATCAGGGCGTACACGGTACCCAGGGCAAGGCCCGACGCCAGAAGCTGCACGAGATTGGTCACGGCTTCCTGCTTACCGGTGGAGGGGCGACGGGCATGGGGGTCCTCAGCTCCGATAGATATCGGCAATGAGGGGCTGGTACGCCGCGACCACGTTCCGGCGACGCACCTTCCGGGTGGCGGTAAGCTCTCCGTCGTCCTCGTTGAGCTCTTTCGGGAACGTGCGGAACTTGCGCACCTGAGCCACACGGGGAAGCAGCTCGTTGCAGCGCAGGACCTCGCCCTGCAGGAGCTTCAGCACCTGTCCGTTGGCCGAGAGGTCGGCGAACGACGTGTACTGGATGTCCTGTCGCGAGGCCCAGTCAGCCACGGTGTCATATTCGATCTGGACCAGGGCCGAGATGAATTTGCGGCCATCGCCCACGGCTACGGCCTCATTGATGTAGGGGCTGGTCTTGAGGGCGTTCTCGATCTTTTCGGGGGAGATGTTCTTCCCCCCGGAGGTGATGATCAGCTCCTTCTTCCGTCCCGTGATCCACAGGTAGCCGTCGTCGTCGATGGCGCCGATGTCCCCCGTATGGAGCCATCCGTCGGAGTCGACGGTAGAGGCAGTGGCCTCGGGGTCGTGCAGGTATCCCACGAAGACCGCGGGCCCCCGAACGAGCACCTCGCCGTCCTCGGCGATGCGATGCTCGCACCCCGGCACCGGCTCCCCCACCGACCCGAGACGATTGCGGCCCGGGAAGTTCACGTGGCTGACGCCGGCACATTCCGTTTGCCCATAGCCCTCACGGACGCGCACGCCGATGGCGTGGAACCACTGGAGGATCTCCGGAGCGATGGGGGCGGCGCCGCTCACGGCGATCCGGCACCGACGCAGCCCCAGCTGCTCCTGGAGGGCACGGAAGACCAGGAGATCACACAGAAGCCATCGGGCCCGGTCGACGGGCGTCACCTTGCCAGCCGCCCGCCTGGGAGCGATGCGGGCACCCGTGGACACGGCCATGGCGAACAGCTTGCGCTTGAGCCATGACGCATCCTTCATCCTCAGATTCACCGACGCGTGCATCTTCTCCCAGATCCGCGGGACGCCGAGGAAGACGGTGGGGGAGACCTCCCTCAGGTCCTGACGCACCGTCTCGATGGACTCGCCGAAGTGCACCACGCACCCGGAAAGCATGGGTGCGAAGAGGCTGAAGATCTTCTCCGCCACGTGACACAGCGGCAGGTACGAGAGAATGAGATCATCCCCGGAGTAGCCAAGCCTCTGGGTCATGGCCTCGCCCGCCAGGGCGTTGTGGCTCGAGAGCATGGCCCCCTTGGGCCTTCCCGTGGTGCCGGACGTATAGACCACCATGGATGGAGCATGCGGATCGAGCGCCAGGACCTGCTCCACGTACCAGTCGGGCTCATCCACCAGGAGATCGAGGCCGCGGGCGAGCACGTCGTCCCAGGACTGGAGCCGGCCGTCGCCGTGCCCGTGGGTTCCCCTGGGATCGAAGGCGATGAGGTGGCGCACCGAGGGTGTGTCCCCGGCGATCTCGACCGCCTTGTCCACCTGCTCCTGATCCTCGGCGAAGTGGACCACGGACCGGCTGTGGTTGAGGAGGTACGCCACGTCCGTCGGCGGGTTGGTCTGGTAGATCCCGACACTCCGCCCCCCCATGCCCTGGACCGCGAGGTCGACGTACATCCACTCGGGGCGGTTGTCGCTGTGGATGGCCACGTGGTCTCCCGGCTCCACACCCATCTCCCGCAACGCCATGGCCAAGGCGCGCACCCGGTGGAGGTAGCCCCTCCAGGTGATCTCCTCCCACTTACCGAGCTCCTTGACCCTCAAGGCGACGGCGTCGGGTCGATCGTGCGCCCACAGGACCAGACGTCCGGCGAGCGTTTCGGAGAAGGCGTCCCGGTGGGCATCGATGTCCACCTTCACCGGCGGAGCGGCGGGAATCACGACGCTCACGGCCGACCCCCGGATGGCGGGCTGCCGTCGGTGGCCCCTGACGTATCGACTCCGATGTACGCCTCGAGCACGGCTTCGTGTCCGGCAATGGCCTGGGGCTCGCCTTCGGCGACCTTGCGGCCGAAGTCCAGCACCGCGATGCGATCGGCCAGATCCAGGACCAGACCCAGCTGGTGCTCGATGAGCACCTGCGTGATCCCGAACGCCTCCTTGATCTCCAGGAGGTAGTGGGCCAGAGCCTCCGTCTCTTCCTGGTTCAATCCGGCGGCCGGCTCGTCCAGGAGCAGCACGTCCGGCTCCATGCACAGCGCGCGGCCCACCTCGACGAGCTTCTTCACGCCGTACGGAAGGATGGCCGCGGGCATCTTCCGGTACTTCTCGAGGCGCAGGAAGTCGATGACCTCCTCGACCCTCTCCCGGTGCTCCACTTCCTGTCGTCGCGTGGCTGGCATCCACAGAACGTCGCTCAGCCACCCGGTCCGCATCAGGTGGTGCCTGCCCAACATCAGGTTCGACAGCACGGTGAGCTCGTCGAAGACGGCGAGGTTCTGGAAGGTCCGGGCGACCCCCATGGCGGCCACCTTGTGGGGAGGGATGCCCAGCAGGGAGCGCCCCCTGAGTCGGATGTCGCCGGCCTGGGGTCGGTGCACCCCCGAGATACAGTTGAAGAGCGAGGACTTCCCGGCCCCGTTGGGTCCGATGACGGCAAACAGCATCCCCTCAGGCACCTCGATGGAGACCTCGTTCAGCGCCACGAGACCGGCGAAGGACAGGGTCACGCCGTCCACCACGAGCATCGGCTCGTTCACGACAGCCACCGCTTCTTGCGCCGATACAGCTTTACGTCGGCGTAGCTTCTCCTGCCCTCGGCACCGATACCCAGGTAGAACTCCTGGAAGTCCGGGTCGTCCGAGAGCTCCTCCGGTACCCCGTCCAGGACGATCTTCCCATTCTCCATGACGTACCCGTAGTCGGCCAGCTCCAGGGCCAGACCCGCGTTCTGCTCGATGAGCAGGACGGATACGCCGCGGTCTCGCACCTCCCGGATGATCCGGGCCACCTCTCCCACGATCCGGGGCGCGAGGCCCAGGGAGGGCTCGTCCAGGATCAGCAGCGACGGGTCCACCAGCAGGGCCCGGGCGATGGCGAGCATCTGCTGTTCCCCACCCGACAGATACCCCGCGATCTGGTGGCGACGCTCCCCCAACACGGGGAAACGCACCATGAATGCCTCGATCTCCGCGTGGTGGGCGCCGTCCCGGCGGGTGTGGGCCCCGGCCCGGAGGTTTTCCTCCACCGTGAGGTCGGCGAAGATCCGTCGCCCTTCCATGACCTGGGCCACGCCGGCCTTCACGATCTCCTCCGGAGCAAGGCTCAGCAGGTCCATCCCATCGAAGATCACCGCACCTTTGGTGGCGTCGGCGTCGTGCAGATCGAGAAGGCCGCACACGGCTCGCACCGTGGTGGTCTTGCCCGCACCGTTGGGTCCCAGCAGGGTGACGATCTGACCGTCGGGCACCCGGAGGCTGATGCCGCGGAGCACGGCGATGACGTCGTGGTACACGACCTCGAGGTTGGAGACTTCAAGCAAGGCAGATCTCGCCGATCAGCCCGAGCCCGCGTCGCTCAGCGGGGCCGCGTAGTCGCTCACCACCTCCCAGGTCCGCTCCGCCATCAACGGTCGGGTCACCCGAACCTGCCGCGTGGCGTCGTACGGGACCGAGGTCAGGCTGATGGGCGGGTACAGGCCGTTGATGTCCCACCCGTCGATGGAGCGAAGGGCGGACATCAGCCCTTCCCGTGTCCGGTACCCGGCCTCGATGGCCCGCCGCGCCGTCTCGATCCCCAACGACGCGAAGAGGTACCCGGCAATGATGTAGGAGTCCGGCTCCATCTCCGAAGCCCCGTAGGTCTGATAAGCCTCCAGGAACCTGGGCATACCCGTCACGTTCTCCCCCCAATAGGGCGGGCTCGAGACCAGGTAATAGTTCTCGAACACCGCCGGAGGGATTACGGCGGGGTCGAAGAAGGCATCCAGCCACGACGGGCCGCTGCCCATCCAGACGGGCCGGTACCCGAGCTGCGCCGCGGTTCCCAGGAGCGGGCCGGTGGCGCTGGGCAGAATGGGCAGCATCACATACTCGGCTCCCGCCGACTGGAGGGCGGATACGACCGCGGTGAAGTCGGCCTGTCCAGGAGCGATGGCCTGCTCCGAGACGATCTCTACCCCGTGGAACTCGGCCTCGACCTCCAGACCCTCGACCCCATCTTCGCCGTAGTCGTCCTGCTGGTACACGATTCCGATCTTCACCGAGGGTCCCGCCTGTTCGACGGCCCAGTCCACCGCCCGCATGGCCTCGGTCCGGTACGTGGCCGTAGGCGGGGGCGTGTACTCGTTGCGGCCCGTCCGCGAGGACAGGGACGCCGGCACCGCCAGCATCCGGTCTCGGGCCAGCATGGGGTGGAGGGGCAGCGTGGTGGGGGTCCCGAAGCTCATCCCGAGGAAGAGGACCTCCTCGGAGATCTCGTTGTACATCTGGACCGACTGCTGTGGGTTGTAGCCGTGATCGCGGGTCACCCACTGAACGGTCCAGCCCTCGGGGAGCAGCCCGCTGCCTCCGGCGTTGACCTGTTGGTACAGCGTTTCATAGCCAATCTGCATGGGCCGCCCGATGGCCGCCGCAGGGCCGCTGAGGTCGTTGATGATGCCGATCCGTATGAGCTTGGTCTCGAAGTCCACACCGGGAACTTCGGAGTCCCCCGCCGCGCTGCCGTCCCCGCCGCAGGAGCCGGCGCCGAGGAGGAGGGCCAGACACGACAGAACGAGGTGGCTCCGGGAGGATCTCATCTTTGCTCTCCATGCTTGGCGGGGATACGACGGCCCGCGACCATTAAGGCGTGGGCGCACCCGCCACCCGTGACGGCACCAGAAACAGGGCCGTACTATAGGAGCCTTCTTCCAGTCCAGCCAGCGGCTCGTGGAAGCGAAGCCATGTGAAGAAACGTGCGACCGGAGCGGCATCACGGCCTTCGGCGAGCAGGTCCTTCAGGGAGTCGGAATGTCCACATGACGAGATCGTCGCATCCTCCCCGGGCGGGTATCCGGTCAAGGCACGTGCCCTTTCGGGAGGGACCGTCCCATGGATGAGCCGCGCATCGGGCTTCTGGGCCTCGGCGCCTACCTGCCCCAGCGCATCATGACCAACGCGGATTGGGCGGAGCACGTTGACACCTCGAACGAGTGGATCTTGGAGCGGACGGGCATCGAACGCAGGCGCCTGGCGGCGGATCATGAGAGCACCGCGGACCTCGCGGCGAACGCCGCCCGCAGCGCCCTGGACGACGCAGGCCTGTCGCCCGCAGACATCGACGAGGTCGTGGTCGCCACGGACACGCCAGAGGTCTACTCGCCCGATACTGCCTCATTCGTCCAGGCGCGCCTCGGCTTCCGCGAGATCCCCTCGTATGACCTGGGAAGCAGCGGATGCGCCGGCTTCGTCCTCGCTCTCGATGTGGCCAGGGCGAGGGCCGCGCAGAAGGACCGCCGGATCCTGGTCATCGGCGTCGAGCTCATTACGCGCATCATGGACTGGCGCGACCGGAACACCTGCGTGCTCTTCGGTGACGCTGCGGGAGCCGCGATCGTCGGCCGGGGCTCCGGAGCCGCGGAGATCCTCGCTGCGAGCGCGGGGACCGACGGCACGAAGACGGGGATCCTGGGGCTGGAGGTTGGCGGCACGCGCCTGCCGTTCACGGAGGAGCGGGCGCGTCAGGGTCTGCACCAGGCCCTCGCCATGAATGGTCGGGAGGTGTTCAGAGAGGCCGTCACCCGCATGACGGGTTCGGTACGCGAGCTACTCGACGAGGTGGGCCTCGACCTCGAAGACGTTTCACTGGTGATCCCCCACCAGGCCAACCTCCGCATCCTGCATGCCGTGCGGGACCGGCTGGGACTTCCCGACGAGAAGCTCTTCGTGAACGTCCACGAGTACGGCAACACCGGGTCGGCCTCGGTTCCGGTCGCCCTGTGGGAGGCCCGGGAGCAGCGGCGTATCGGGCCTGGCGACCTTGTGCTGCTCACGGCCTTCGGGGCCGGTTTCCATTGGTCGACCGCGCTGGTCAGGTTCTAGGCCGGTCGCGGGCTGAACGGTCGAGCGTGACTCGCTGGTCCGGCCGGTGCGTCTCGGGCATGCGCACAGCGACCACGCCACCGGACGTCAAGGTCATCGCCGCGATGACGACGATGGCAATGCCCATCCCGAAGACATCCGCCAGCATCCCTGCGAGCAGCGCTCCCACGGCGTAGCCGCTGTCGCGCCAGAAGCGGTATACGCCCACCGCCGAGCCCCTCCAATCCGGGCGGGCCACGTCGCCGATGGCCGCGAGCAGAGTGGGGTAGACCAGCGCGGTCCCGACACCGAGGATCGCCGAGGCTGCCACCCAGATCCCGAATCCGCTCCCCAGACCCACCATGGTCAGGCCGAGGGATTGGATAACCATGCCACCGACGATGAGGGGCTTTCGACCCACCCGATCCGACAGCGCGCCGGTCCACAGCTGAAGCACACCCCAGCACGCCGGATAGATGAAGGTGAGCACGCCGATGCTGCCCACATCGAGACCGGCAGCCGCGAAGAAAATGGGAAACAGCCCCCAGGCGAGTCCGTCATTGAGGTTGTTCACCAGACCGGCCTGGCAGGCGCTGGAGAGTGCCGGATCACGCCAGCTCGTCCGGATCACGATCTCCCTGGTGGAGGGGGCCCCAGGGTCTCCTCCGAGCGCGATCTCCCGTTTGGCCTCGAGCTTGGCATGCTCCCTGGTGTCTCGGACGAAGAGAGCCGACAGGGCCAGCCCTGTCGCAGCCAACGCGATCCCCAGGTAGAACGGTGCGGGGCGGAGACCGAAGGCCTCGGCCACGAAGCCGGTGGAGAGGGCCGCCAGGGCCACCGCCAGGTATCCCGAGAACTCGTTGAGGCCCATGGCCAACCCTCGGCGGTGTGGGCCCACCAGATCGATCTTCATGATGACGGTCGTGGACCAGGTGAGACCCTGATTCACGCCCAGGAACAGGTTGGCTACGACGACCCAGCTCCACGAGGGAGCCCAGATGACCAGGAACGGGACGGGAAGGCCCACCACCCACCCCCATATGAGGACCCGGCGACGTCCGTGGATGTCACCCAGCCGTCCGGCGAGCAGGTTCGTCGCGGCTTTGACGAGGCCGAACGTGACGATGAAGGACATCGCCGCCCCTTTGGAGGCCAGCCCGAACTCCTCCTGGGCGAGCAGCGGGAGGACCGTGCGCTCCAGACCCACCATGGCGCCGACGAACGCGTTCACCAGCACCAGCAGGGAGAACTGGCGCCAGTTGCGGCCGAGCCCCAGCCCGATGGTTTCCATGCGTAGAGACGGTCCCTGCGTCAGCTTCTCAATCGGGCCGGGACCCCCCTGAGGTCTCCTCCCCTCCCGCCAGCTTCCAACCCAGCTCCAGGAAGCGCTCCATGGCCGCCAGGTAGTCCTTCTCGTCGGGCAGGTAGGTCTCCTCGACGAGACAGATGAAGCTCTGGTCCGAGTCACGCCAGCGGACCTTCTCCAGCGGCCCCGAATCCCAGACATCCTTGATCAAGGTGATCCCCGGGTGCGGCGGGAAGG
>JARRLD010000056.1:0-15548 GCA_037387345.1 Gemmatimonadota bacterium | reverse complement strand
TCGAAGGACAGATGGGCCGCCCGGGGAGTCTTGCGGGCCTTCCTGGTCTGGCGTGCCCTCCAGGCGTCGACCTTCTTCCGCTTGTCTGCCCAGACAACCTTCATCACTCTAACGCGGTACATGCGCACCATCCCTGGGAAGCACCTGGACTCGAGATGACTACAACTTGGAGTCCGGCATACATGTGCGAAACCGAAGCGGCTGCGCCCTCCCTGCTTCCGACCTGCACCGCTGAGCGTCGATGACGGTGCTGCTGGGCGTGGTGGCCCCGATCTTCGGCATCATGCTGGTGGGCTTTCTCGCCTCGCGTTGGCAGGTCATCGACGAACGGGGCGTGCGCGGGCTCGTCCTCTTCGTATTCAACTTCGCCATCCCCATGCTCCTGTTCCGGAGCCTGGCCCGCATCGAGCTGCCCTCCGACATCGCCTGGGGCTTTCTGGCCTCGTTCTACGCCGCTTCCTTCTCCACCTACGCCCTCGGTCTCGCCGTCGGCCGCTGGACGTTCCGGAGAAGTCTGGACGAACAGGCCATCTTCGGCATGGGAGCCAGCTTTTCGAACACCGTCCTGCTCGGGATTCCCGTCGTCCTGACCGCCTTCGGGCCCGAAGCTGCCCTGCCCTTGTTCCTGATCATCGCCTTCCACTCGGCCACGCTCATGCCGCTGACCGTGGGGCTCATCCAGTGGGCACGCGAAGACGGGGTGTCGCTGCGGAGCCAGGTCGGCGCCGTATCGGGGCAGGTGTTCCGGAACCCCATCGTCATGGGGCTTCTGCTGGGCTTCCTCGTGAACCGTATCGGGGTGACCCTTCCCGCTCCCGTGGATCGGTTCGCCGAGCTCCTCGGAGGAGCGGCCGTTCCCTGCGCCCTCTTCGCCATGGGAGCCTCGCTCGCCGGCTATCCCCTGGCTGGGGACATGCGCCCGGCCCTCGTGCTGACCGGGCTCAAGCTGCTGGCGCACCCCCTGCTGGTGTGGATCTTCGCCGTTCCGCTCCTCGGAGTGGAGGGGCTCCCGGTAGCCGTGGCTGTGGTTCTGGGAGGAATGCCCAGCGGAGTGAACGTCTACCTCTTTGGCGCCCGTTACCGGGCAGCCCCCGACGTGGCTGCCCGCACGGTGCTCCTGTCCTCCCTGTGCGCGGTAGGAACCATCTCTGCTCTTCTGATCTTGTTCGCCGGCTGACCGGGCGTCCTCTCCGGCACGGCCCTTGCCGCGATAAAGTCGTGGATCTGCCGATTTCCCTTGATTTCCGCACGTCCTGCGGATGGGACGGCTGCGAAATCCTGTCCTGGTGTGGGCAGAGTTTTCCTATTCGGCCACCTCTGTCAGTGAGACAATGATGAAGAACGGAAAGTCCCCCGCCATCGTGCTCGTCGCCACCCTGCTCCTGGGAGCCTGCGGTGAAGATCCCGCGGCCGTGAACTCCGGCAACCTGAGCGATGCCGAGGCCGCCGCCATCGCCGAGTTCCTGCTCACCAGCACGTACACGAACGCCTACTCCGCTGCCCAGGCCGCCCCGACCGGACCCCAGGCGGTACCCATCAGCGGCTCCTGGCAGGCCGACGCCAACGTTCTTTGCCCGCTGGGGGGCTCGGTGGACATCTCCGCCCACATCACGGTGAGCGGTGACACGGAGGAAGAGGGCGTCACCATCGCGGTGGACATGACCGAGGTCCACAACTCCTGCGGGGCCGAGCAGGAAGGGACCGCGATCCAGTTCACCCTCACAGGGAAGCCCAACGTGATGGCGTCCTTCGACGCCGAGAGCACCACGGCCGGTGACGTGTCGGTCAGCGGGACTCTGGACGGGACGCTGGACTGGATAACCGCCAACGACGAAGGCACCTGCATCATCGACATCAGCTACACGGCTTCCGGCAACGAGCTGGCCGGTACGGCCGCGGCGACGCTGACAGGCTCCGTGTGCGGCGTCTCCGTGACCCGGGAGCTCATGGTCGGGGCAGTAGGATAACGCCGCGGGTAGCTTCGACTGCAGCATCGTCACGCTCTGCCTGACGGGGGTTCCTTCTTCGAAGGTGTGCCGAGGTGACGACCGGAAGGGGCGGGCGACCCGAGTGGTCGCCCGCCCCTTCCACGTGCTTCCCGCTCCCCTCTGAGACCTCAGTCGACTCCCACGCCCGCGTCCATCGGGAGCTCCGCCTCCAGCGTCTCCGCATCCACCATCGGTTGCCAGAGCTGGATCGCCGGGAAGGTGCTCAGGAACCACCGTACGGACGCCAGCCACAGGCCCAGGAACATCAGGCCGATGAGGGGCTGCCAGACCGTGAATACGGGGTCGCCCTCATGGTACAGCGAGGGCGCGATGAGGCCGTACCGCTCCAGCCAGAGTCCCACCAGGATCACCGTGGCGAAGGTAGCCAACAACAATGGCTTCATCTTCGCCCTGCGGCCGATGAGCCCCGCGAAGGGCACGACGAAGCACAGGACGATGACGAGTGCCGAGAACCCGCCCCACGGAGGCGCCGACCGGGTGACCATCCACTGCTGCTCCCAGGGCAGCTTGCCGTACCAGATGACGATGTACTGGCTGAAGAAGAGGTAGGTCCAGAACACGGTGAAGGCGAACGCCAGCTTGCCGAGATCGTGCCGCTGATGGAGGCCGATGTGGTGCTTGAAGTCGGGGTGTCGGGTCCGCAGGTACAGGCTCCACAGAATCGTCGCCGCGATGCCACCCCAGAACGCGCCCATGAAGAACCACGGTCCGAACATGGTGCTGAACCAGTGCGGCTCCAACGACATGGCCCAGTCGTAGGCAAAGATGGTCATCACGAGGGCGTAGACCAGGACAAACGCCGGAGCCAGCCGCGTCATCCGCTGATAGCTGTCCACCTCCTCCTGCTCCTGGCTCGACCACCCCTGCGTCAGGCGCTTTCGCCAGCTTGACCGGCCGGGATCACCGCCTTCCGATCCCACCGTCAGTCCCATGTCGGGCCGGACGGCGAGGTACACGAAGTAGAGGGCCATCCCGAAGAGCAGGATGGCTCCCACCACATTCCTGGCAATCAGGAAGGGGATGTTCAGATAGGCCTGCTTGTTCTGGAGGACCGGATCGTGCGCCATCTCCTCGATCCAGGGGAAATACCCCTCCCTCAGGCCGAGCATGGGGAGCATCAGCAGGAACGCGACGGGGAGGAACGCCACCATCGCCTGACTTACACGCCGGACGGACCAGTTCCACTTCGCCTTGGTGATCCACGTGGCCATGGCCAGGAGCACCGCGCCGAGGGAGATGCTGGTGAAGAACAGCCAGTTCGACACGTACGCCACCCAGGCGCCCTGAGGATCCTGTGACAGCCGGACCCCGAAGGCCACGAGCCCCACGATGAAGAAGAGGCCTGTCAGCACCGTCGCTCCTCGGGAGCGGGGCAGATGCCGGACCGGGATGTCGTGGGGAAGGTGGATGTGAGCCATCTTATCCCTCCCCTTCCGGCGGTGCCGCGGCGGCATTGGCCTCACGCTGTAGCAATCGGACGTAGTTCACGATCTTCCAGCGGTCGAAGTGACTGATCCGTGAGCCATATTCGGGCATCAGACCCCGCCCCACACGGATCATCCCGTAGATGTACTGGTCCGTGTAGCCCTGCACCGCCGGCCCCGCGAGGTTGTACACGGCCACGGTGGGGTGCTTCTGGGCGATATACGCGTTCGCTCCGATGCCGTTCGGCCCGTGGCACACCGCACAGAACCGGTTGAACAACTCTTCCCCTCGGGCAAGGTCCTCCTCGTCGTCGGGCGGGATCGGGTTCACCAGACCCGCCACGACCTGGTTGCCCGTTCCGATGGGGTTCATGTCCTGCTGCGTGAAGGGGACCACGTCGACCCCTTCCGGCTGCCCGATGTTGATGACATCGGCAGCCGACGGAAAATTGCCCGAGGAGAACGCCACGGCGTTCGGCGCCGGTGCCAGCGGATTCTCGTAGGGGTCGAAGGAGCGGGAGTCGCGCATGCTCCGCCCGAAGATGGCCACCATGGTATCGTCGAGGGGCTTGCATCCACCCAGGCTCGCCAGCGCCACCACGGCCACCGCGACGCGAGTCGTCCTACGCATGGGCCACCTCCGATCCCTCGCGGAGCTCGACCGGCTCCTCTTTCTCCAGGATCCGCCGTGCCTCGTCGGCTCGGCCGGCCGGAGCCTCCACGTAGACGCCATACCGACCCGCGCTGAACTCGGGGTCATAGATCACGGCCGGCCTCACATCCGGAAGCTTGGAGAGGATGAACAGGCCGATCACGGTGGCCAGGGCCCCGAACAGCACCGTCAGCTCGAATGCGATGACGACATAGGCGGGAATGGACACGATCGGCTTTCCCCCCACGACCAGCGGCCAGTCCATGGACGTCCACGTGGTGAACGCGAACCCCGTGGCCGTGCCCGTGAGCCCTCCGACGAGGGTGAAGACCCGCACGGGACTCTGTCCATATCCGAGGGCCGCCTCGATGTGGTGCTCCGGATACGGCGCGTAGGCCTTCAGCGTCTTGAACCCCGCCTTTCTCAGCCCCTCGATGGCATCGACCGTGGAGTCGAGATACTCGTACGAGGCCAGCAGGCCTTGCGTCGAGGCGGTCATCGGTGGGCCTCCCTGGTCTGCTTGCGCAACGGCGGAGGCAAGACCTCCTTGAGCTCCGCGATAGCCACCGGGGGAAGCAGCCTGGTGAAGAGCAGGAACCAGAAGCCGAACCAGCAGAAGCTCCCGAGCAGGATGCTCATCTCGGTGAGCGACGGCCGATAGATCCCCCAGGCCCACGGCTCGAACTCGTGGTGCAACGACGTCACCACGATGACATACCGCTCGAACCACATCCCGATGTTGATGAAGATCGAGATCACGAAGAGCGCGGGAATGGAGTGCCGGACACGCTTGAACCAGAGCATGATGGGCACCAGGCCGTTACACGTGAGCATGGTCCAGGTGGCCCACCAGTAGTTCCCGAAGAGCCGGTTCCAGAAGGCGGTGCGCTCGATCTCCTCGCCGCTGTACCACGCCAGGAAGAACTCCGACAGATAGGCATACAGAACGATCAGCGAGGTCAGGAGGCACAGCTTGGCCATGGCATCGAAGTGCTTCGTGGTGAGGTATGCCTCCAGCCCGAAGATCTTGCGCAGGGGAACGGTGAGCGTGATCACCATCGCGACGCCCGAAAAGATGGCGCCGGCCACGAAGTACGGAGCGAAGATGGTGGCGTGCCATCCTGGGACGATCGCCATGGCGAAGTCCCAGGAAACCACCGAGTGCACGGAGAGCACCAGTGGAGTGGCCAGGGCCGCCAGGAAGATGTACGCCTTCCCGAAGTGGTGCCATTGGCGGTCCGTTCCCCGCCACCCCAGGGAAATGACGGAGTAGAGCTTCTTCCTCAATCCCGTTGCGCCGTCACGGGCGGCCGCGATGTCCGGGACCGTCCCGAGGTAGAAGAACACGGCGGAAACCGTGAAGTACGTGGTCACGGCAAAGACGTCCCAAACCAGCGGCGACTTGAAGTTGGGCCACAGGAATCGGGAGTTGGGATACGGAATGAGCCAGTAGGCGTGCCACAGACGACCGACGTGGATGAGAGGGAAGAGTCCTGCGGTCATCACGGCGAACACCGTCATGGCCTCTGCCGCGCGATAGATGGACTGCCGCCAGGGGGCGCGGAAGAGGAACAGGATCGCCGAGATGAGCGTCCCCGAATGGGCGATGCCGACCCAGAACACGAAGGTGGTGATATAGACTCCCCACCCCACCGGTTCGTTCAGCCCACTGACGCCGATCCCTCGGTAGAGCTGCCATCCCCACGATCCGAAGAAGAGCCCGACTCCCGCCGCCGCCACGAGGAAGAGCATCCACCAGCCCTTGCCCGGCCGGCCCAGGATCTTCAGGACGTCACGATTGACGTCGCCGAGCTGGTGGACATCCGGATGCGCCAGCGCACCGCGCTCGGTGGTCGTCGCGCCGGCCATTATTCGTGCCCTCCGGAAACCACCTCGTGGAACGTGACCTTCTTCAAGTAGCTCACGGCTGGTTGGGTATTGATGACCTCGTCGAGGACCCTGTATGTGCGCTCGTTCTGCACGATCTGGGCGACTCGCGAGTTCGGGTCCCGGATATTGCCGAAGACGATGGCCTCCGCGGGGCAGCTCTGCTGGCAGGCAGGGACGATCTCCCCGTCGGCCGGGATCGACCCACGGCCTTCGAGCGCGGTTCGGTTCTCCGCCTCACGGATGCGTTGCATACAGAAGCTGCACTTCTCCATGACGCCGTTCTCGCGAACGGTGACGTCCGGATTCCACTGCCAGTTCATGGGATCCGGCACGTTCTCGTCCGTGTACCGGTACCAGTTGAACACCCGGACCTTGTACGGGCAGTTGTTGGCGCAGTACCGGGTGCCCACGCAGCGGTTGTAGATCTGGGCGTTCACGCCCTCCGGCGTGTGGTACGTGGCGAAGACCGGGCAAACCGGCTCACAGGGCGCGTTGCCGCAGTGCTGACAGATCATGGGTAGGAACCGCACGTCCAGGTGCGACGCGTCTGACGCATCGACGTGCTCGTAGTACCGCTCGATGCGCACCCAGTGCATCTCGCGGCCCATCAGAACCTGTTCCTCTCCGACCCAGGGTACGTTGTTCTCGGCCTGGCACGCCGTAACGCACGCGCTGCATCCCGTGCACTTGTCGAGGTCGATGGCCATGGCCCAGCGCGCCACGGACTCGGGCTCGGCGTACTGTCCGTGCCGAGCGCCCTCGAGGGGGAACGCCTCTGGAACACCGCCCTCGGCAGGGACCGGGACGAAGCCGCCGACGCCCTGAAGCTCCTGCAGCTCCCCGTGGCCCCCCTCTTCCTCCACGGCGTGACCGAGATCCGCCATGGCCACTGCCGGAGCGATGGGACGATCGTGCTGATCGTCCGACCCGGCGACGGTCGCGATCCTCCGTCTCTGCCCGGTGGGCGTAACGGAAACCGTCGTGGCCAGCGTAACGAACGCTCCCGAGGGCTGCTCGGCGACAGCGGGCAGCAGGGCCATGGCATTGACCCCCTTCCCGCTTGCCCAGCGACCGAAATCGGCGTGCCCTCCACCCATGGCCAGGGCGACGGCATCTTCGCGGATCCCGGGATAGAGCCAGACAGGAACATCCACCGATCCGTGGGGAGACGACACCGTGACGATATCACCCTCGCGGAGCCCCCTGGCTTCGGCGGCAAGGGGGTTCATCTCCAGCCAGGAGTGCCACGTGATCTTCGAGACCGGGTCGGGTAGCTCCTGCATCCAGGGGGAGTTGCTGAGCTCTCCGGCCCCGAAGCGAGGGGAGGGATGGACGATCAGCGTGAACTCCCCGTCGCCGTCGAACATCGGCACGTCGAACGTGAGCGCTCGGTCTTGTGGTGCGCGAAGCACGCCGCCCACGGCGCGCTCGGCCGGCAGGTCGGAGACACCGCGCTTGAGCGTGCGGCGCCACGCGGTTTCGAAGTCGCCGGCGGCGGGGCGATGTGTCGCCCGATGCCGGCCCCTCAGATACTCGTAGAACGTCGACGCACCGAGGGCGCTCCCCAATCGTGAGGCGACGGACAGGAGAACGTCACCCGTCTGCTTCCCGTCGAAATGCGGCACCGGTTGCATGGCCGGCTGCCTGAGGGCCACCACACCGGTCCTCGGAGACGAGTCTCCCCAGGACTCGAGGAAGTGCCGGTCCGGGAGGATCAGGTCCGCCATGGCGGAGGTCTCGTCCGGCGCCGAGGCGAAGGATACCCTGAAGCCCACTCCGGCAAAGGCGTCGGAGAACCCCGAAGACACCGGAAGCGAATAGGCCGGGTTCACGCCATGGACCATGGCGACGCCTACCTGACCTCCGGTCATGGCGCCGATGGCAGCTTCCATGTCCGCGTACGGCCGAGAGGCCGAACGGGGCCCTCCCTGCACGTGGACCGTCCGTCCCATGTTTCCGGCCACGGCGTTGAGGATCAAAGCCGCCAGGTTGGCCGCCGTGGCGGTCCGATGATGGCCGCCCACGCCGGGGCCCAGCGCAAGCGTCGGCGCCTGGGCAAAGCGCTCGGCCAGCTCGCGAATGGTGTCCTCACTCACGCCGGCTGCTTCGGCGGCGGTACGGGCATCGTAGACTTCGAGGGCGGCGGCGTAGGGCCGGGCCGCACCGCTGCCTCCGGCGATGGTCGATGCCATTCCCAGAGCGACCGCCGCTTCGGACCCCGGCCGGATCGGAATCCACTCGTCCGCGTTGAGGCCCGTGAGGGACAGCCTCGGGCCAACGTATACGAGGCGTCCCTTGGAGCCGAGGGCGTCCACCGCAGCCATGCGGGCGAAGTCCCTCTGGTAGGCGACAGGCGAGGGGCCGGTCTCCAGGAAGTCGTTCCCGAAGGACACGACGGTTCGTGCACCGTCGATCTCGTAGCGTGGCAGCGCGTCTACCCCGAAGGCGATCCGGGTCGCCTCACGGAGGGGAGCGTCGGACAGGGCGTCGTACCGCACGCTCCGTCCGCCGACAGCCCTGACGAAGTCGCCGACCAGGGCGGACATGGAGGGTCCCATGGCTCCGCCGATGAGCAGCACGTTCCCGGCCGCACTCTGGATCCGTTCGGCCAGCCGAGCTTCGGCCTCTTCCCAGGTCACGCTCCCGAGGGTGCCGTTCTCCCGGACCATGGGACCGGGAAAACGATCCGGATTGTAGAGGTGCTGGAGCGTCGCGTGTCCCCGGGAGCAGAGGGCACCGCCCGACACGGGATGGTCGGGGTTTCCCTCCACCTTGACCACGCGGCCCTCACGGGTCCGGACCCACATTCCGCACTGTGCCGAGCAGCCCTCGCACACCGTGGTATACCACGTTGCCACACCAGGTGTGATCTCCTCCGGCTGAACGACGTAGGGCAGGAGCCGCTCCACTCCCTCGGTGGAGCATCCGGTGAGCGTGGCCCCGGCTCCGGAAACGCCCAGGACCTTCAGGAAGTCTCGCCGCTTGATTCCGTCGGTGGACATGAAGCCGCCTCCTAGTAGTGGCAGACGGCGCAGTCGTCCGACGCGCCTTCCGTACGGTGGCAGTCCACGCACCATCCCATGTTGTTCCCGCCCCAGGCTGGATCCCGGCTGTTGAGCACCTGCATGGTCTGGACCTCTCCGTGGCACTGCTGGCACTGGAGTCCGGCCCCGTTCGCCGAGACGTGCCGCATGTGGGGGTAATGCGCGTGATCCGAGATCTTGTAGATGCGCACCCACGGGATGGGCTGCTGGTTCTCCCAGTACTGCTTGAGCTTGTCCACCTCCTGGGGGTTGTTGGCCCCCGGTATCACCTGATGGCACCCCATGCACAAGCTCACCGGCGGCATGCCCGCGTCCACCGACCGCTCCGCCGTGAAATGGCAGTACTGGCAGTCCATGTTGCTCTGCCCCGGCTGGTTGCCGGCATGCAGGTCGTGGGGGAACGCGATGGGCTGGCCGGAGGCGTACGTCTCGGGCCCCTCGGCGTTGGCCACCTGTTGAGCGTCTCGAGCCTGGACGGAGGCGAGCCCGGCCAGCACGGACGCGCTCGCCAGGGCACCGATGAGCCAGTGTTTCTTCATGTCGACGCAGTGCTCCTGAGCAGGTCGATCTCCGACCGTCGGGTGCCACGTTCCGGGGGAGGTCACGGACCGGATCCGAGACAAAAAAACAGGTCCGTAAACCGCCCGGGAAAAGCGGATTGAAGCTAGGGGAGCCCCCGGGGGCGGTCAAGGCGGAAACGCAGGTCTTGCAGAACCTTTTTCGCCCTGCCGGGTTATACGTTTTTCGCGGTTCAATCCCGGTTCTCGGAGAGCTTGCGGAGGCCAGCCGAAGGTCGATGGGGGTCCGCCGCCGACAGACCGGATCGGAGCGTGTCCCCGACCCGGGAAGCCTGCCCCGGAGAACGACGACATCGATGACCCAGCGCACCGCCACGACTCCCGTTGAGCAGGGAATCGCCGCCCTCGAGCTTCTCGACCGTCTCCTGGAAGAGGTCGAGACCGTGTTTCACGGCAAGCGGGAGGTCGTCCGCTTGGCTGTCTCCGCGCTCCTCGCGCGGGGGCACGTCCTCTTCGAGGATGTCCCGGGGGTGGGAAAGACCACGCTGGCGCACGCGTTGGCCAAGACCCTGGGACTGGACTTCAGAAGAATCCAATTCACCTCGGATCTGCTCCCTTCCGACGTCCTCGGGGTGTCCGTCTATCGGCCCCACACCGCCGAGTTCGAGATCCGTCACGGTCCCATCTTCGCCAACGTCATCCTGGCGGACGAGATCAACCGTGCACCGCCGCGAACCCAGAGCGGCCTTCTCGAGGCCATGCAGGAGGGAAGCGTCACCATCGAAAACGGGACGTACGATCTCCCGAAGCCCTTCCTCGTGATGGCGACGCAGAACCCCCTGGAGCACCACGGAACCTATCCCCTTCCGGAAAGCCAGCTGGATCGGTTCCTCATGAGGATCACCATCGGCTACCCCGGGCGGGAGGCGGAACGCCGCATCCTCACCGAGTCGGCATCGGTGGAACCGGTCGTGGACCGGCTCCGGACGGTGCTCACGCCCTACCAGCTGATGGAGCTCCAGCAACGCGTCGAGGGAGTCCACGCCGACGAGGCCATCGTCGACTACCTCATGGAGCTGGTGGAGCGCACGCGCACCTCCTCCCACCTGCGTATGGGGGTCAGCCCCCGGGGCGCCATCGGGCTGTACCGGGCTGCGCGGGCGTACGCGCTCACCCAGGGGAGGATGTACCTGATTCCCGACGACGTCCGCTCCCTGGTCGTCCCGTGCCTTGCCCACAGGGTGCTCGCCACCGGGGCGTCCGGTACGGCACCCGACGCCCATGAACAGGGGGCGCAGATCCTCGAGGGAATTCTCGAGGAGGTGGAGGCGCCGGTGTGACGTCCCTGCTCGCTGGGCCATATCGCCGGGCCCGCGATGCGTGGCGACGGATACGGGCCTGGCGGCGCATCTCCTTCACATCCGGGGGCCTGGTATTCACGCTGGGTGCGCTCTCCATCGGCTTCGCGGCCATGAACACGGGCAACAACCTCCTGTACCTTCTCCTGGGCGGGATGCTGGGCTTCATCATCGTGAGCGGCTGGCTCTCCGAGCAGGTGATCCGGGGTCTCCACGTGAGGCGACGCCTACCCCGGGCGGTGACCGTGGGGCACGAGCTGCGCATCGCGTACGTCGTGACCAACCGTCACCGGGCTCTGCCGAGCCTGGCGGTGGAGATCGGGGAGGCCGGGCTGCCCGGACGGGCGTTCGTGGCGCACGTTCGTGCCGGAGGTTCGGCCCGTACCCGATCTCTGAACAGCTTCGTGCGGCGCGGCGTGTACCCGCTGGAGACTGTCACGCTGTCCACATCCTTCCCCTTCGGGATGTTCCGCAAGGAGCGCGACCTCGCGCTGCCGGGTGAGATCGTGGTCTGGCCCAGGTCCGATCGCCCCGTGCCGACACCCCTGGCGGGTGGCGGAAGGCGAGCAGCGCAGGCGCTGGCACGCCACGGAATGCGAGGCCATCGGGGGGAATACCGGAGCCTGAGGACCTACCGCCCCGACGATGACTCCCGTGACATCCATTGGCGTTCCTCGGCCCGGCTCCGTGACCCGGTGGTACGCGAGTACGAACGGGACGGCTCCGAATGCCGGTGGATCTGCCTGGACCTGAGCCACGAGCCGGGAGACGCAGCCGAGGCAGCCGTGGAGGTCGCAGCCTCGCTGGCTGCCCAGGCGGTGGCTGAAAATCGCCCGTTCGGCCTGGTGGCCGGAGAGTCGAAGGTGGGCCGGGGGGAGGGGCCCGGCCAGCTCGAGCGTGTCCTGGACGTCCTGGCCCGGGTGGACTTCAGCAGGAGCGCTCCCCCGACGCGCCACACCTCCGCCCCGGAGGAATGCGTCCTGGTGTCCGTGGGAGGAGCGCCGGGGTTCGGCAGTCAGATCGTGGTCGGCCCTTCCGCCCGGCCTCGTGAGCCCGCTCTCCGTTCGACGGCGGGGAGGGAGGGATGAGCCTCCGCCTGCTTCACCGTCGTCTCGCGGTCCTCATGGGAGTCGCCGGGCTCGTGGCGTTTGCGGGCGGTGCCGGATTCGAGCCTTTCTCGGCGGGCCTGGCAGCGGCCGCCCTCACCGTGGCACTCTTGTGGCAACCCAGCGCGCGGGTATCCGCTCGGATGGAGCAGGTGTGGATCCCCATGGCCGCGGTGCTGGTCACCAGGGCCCTGATCCACGTCTTCCTCATCGGAGACGACGTGGTCATCCCCGTGGTGGATCTCCTCCTCCTGCTCCTGGCCGCCGAGGCGCTGCGATCCCTGGACGCCCCGAACGACATCCGGATGTACGCCCTGTCCTTCGCGCTGTTGCTGGCGTCCACCGCCTACCGTCCCGGTATCCTCTTCCTGTTGGCGCTCCTCGCGTACGTGCCCCTGGCCACCCTCGCGATGACGGTCGGGCACCTGCGGCGGAGGGCGGAGCGCTACAACCTGAAGGACGTTTCGCTGGGCAGCGGGGTCCTTTTGGCGGCGACGAAGCTGTCTCTCGTCATCTTCGTGACTTCCGGCGCGGTGTTCCTCGCCTTTCCCCGGAGCTCGAGAGGATGGGCCGGGCGGGGAGATACCGTCGCGAGGTCCATCGCCGGCTTCAGCGACCAGATCTCTCTGGGGGAGCACGGCGCGAGGATCTACGGCAATCCCCAGGTGGTGCTTCGCGTCGAGTTCCCGGGCGGCCTTCCCGACGACCCTCTCGGTTTGCACTGGAGGGGTCGATCCTATGACCGGTTCGACGGGATCCGTTGGACGCGCTCGGAGTCCCTCCCGCCCTCGTCCGCCCCCAGGCAGTGGTACAGGGAACGATGGGACGGGCCTCTGTTGGAACAACGTATCTATGGCGCCCCGCTCGACGTGCGGGTCCTCTTCGCGGTGCACCCAGCCGTCGGGATCGAGGCGGAGAACGGGATCCAGCCCCTCTTCGACAACGCGGGGGACTTCATCTACTGGGGCTCGGGAGCCCCGGCCTACACTGCCCGTTCCCGGAGGGAGGCGCCCAGCCCCGCGGCGCTGCGTGAGGCGCAGTCGGGTTATCGCCCGGAGGCGCGTTTCTTCCTGCAGCTGCCGGACCTCGATGCGCGTATCGTGGTCCTGGCCGACTCTCTCACCGCCGGAATGACCACGCGGTACGACAAGGCCATGGCCGTCCAGCGATGGCTGCGTTCCTTCCGATACACCCTCGAGCTCCCGCCGACGGCGCGGGAGGCGACGCTCGAGCACTTCCTCTTCCAGCGTCGGGCAGGACACTGCGAGTACTTCTCCACGGCCATGGTGGTCCTGCTCCGGGCCGTCGGCGTGGAGGCTCGGAACGTGAACGGCTTCCTCGGAGGTGAGTGGAACCAATTCGGAAACTACCTCGCCGTCACCCAGAACCAGGCCCACTCCTGGGTGGAGGTCTGGTTTCCCGGGTACGGATGGGTCACGTTCGACCCCACCCCAGGGGGTGCCGGCGCCGGGGAGCGAGCCACGTCCTGGTACTGGCCGGGGCGGGTTCTGTTGGACGGACTCCAGCACCGCTGGAGCAAGTGGGTCCTGGATTACGACGTCGAGATGCAGTCGGGGCTGATGGGCCGTTGGGCGCACGTCCTGAGGCCGACCCGACCGGCCGACCTCACCTCTGGGGTCGAGGACAGGGGCCAGCGTCGAATCCTCGGAGCGATGATTCTCGCCCTGGCTCTGTCCATCGGCTTCTGGTGGTCACGCCGAGGAACGACGGCGCTGTCGCCCGAGGTTCGGATGTACCTCGGTCTCCGCACCGCGTGCGGGCGGGCGGGCCTCCCGCTGACCCCCGGCGTGACGCCCCTGGCGCTGCTGGAGCGTCTGCGGCTCGCTCATGCCGGAGCCGCCGGACCGGCAAGCCGCGTGGTGGACCTTTACCTTAGAGCACGCTACGGTGGTGAGGCGCTCGGAAGGTCCGAGCTGCACGAGATGAGCCAGGCCTTGGCTACAACCCGGCGGCTCCTTCCCCGAGGAGCGTTACGCATGGAGCGCGGAGCGAAGCCGAAGGAGATGGACAGGTGAGTCGCGGACACCGGAGGTCGGGATCACACCTCGCGACCCTCGCCTACGAGGGCCGGATCTGGGACGCCTATCTCGACTTCGAAACCGACGCCCTCGGACCCGACACGTACCGTGCACGCCTCAGATTCGATTCACCCGAGGGTGCGGAGCCCCTTCGCACGGCGGTGATCATCATCGAGGACTCCTTCGAGCAGGCCGTGGCCGCCGCACGCGCCCTGGATGAACGGCAGCTCGAGGGCCTGCTCCGCTCCCTGCTACCCGAGGACCCAGCCGACCAGTCGTGAACGCCACGGAGGCCGTCCGGGTGCCAGAGCCCAGGGCCCTCGTTCCGGCTCAAGCCTCCCGGACCCACCGCCACAGCTCGGGCACGGTCGGTCGTTTGCCGGCCATCAGGATTCCCACGCGGTAGATCCGACCCGCCACCCAGGCGACGGCCAGGATGGCCACGGCCATGAGCGCAAACGAGAGCCCGATCTGCCAGAGCGGAGCAGCCCCCGTGGCCGCCCGGCTCCACATGAGGACCGGGCTGAAGAATGGGACCAGCGACATGCTCACGGCCAGGAGGGAATTGGGCTGTTGGATCACCGGCCCCACCATGACGGCCGGGATGATGACCAGCATGGTGACGGGAAACTGCGCCTGCTGGGCCTCTTCCTCGGAGCTGCACATGGCTCCCACCGCCGCATACATCCCGGAGAAAAGGAAGTAGCCAAAGAGGAAGAACGCGAGGAGAAGAACCAGCTGGCCGGGGCTCGGCAGGGCCGCTGCCACGGACTGGAGGCCCGAGAGCTCCGGTCGGGCAGCCATGATGGCGGGCAGGGCGGTGAACGCCAGCACTGCGGCGGAAGCCACCCACACCGCCATCTGGGTGAGTCCGACCGAGCCCACGCCGAGGATCTTGCCCAGCATGAGCTGCCAGGGTTTCATGGAGGAGATCACGATCTCCACCACCCTGCTCGTCTTTTCCTCCAGCGTGGCCCGCATGACCGAGGCGGCGTAGAGGAGGATCACCAGGTAGAGCAGGAATGCTCCCACGAATGCCAGAACGCCCTGGGGCTCGTCCATGCCCGCGGCATCCCCGGCGAGCAGCTCGACCCGTAGCTCGCCCCCTCCCAGGAGCGCGGCTACGTCAACTCCCTGGGCCTGGAGCTGGCTCTCCAGGGCCACCTGCGTGATAGCTCCCCGCAGCGTCACCCGACGGAGGGTCGAGGGACGGGACGCCCCGTACAGCACCGCTTCGCCAGCGCGAAGCGTGGCGTCATCCAGGACGATGAACCCGCCCAGGTCACCGTCCTTCACCTCCTGGGACAAGGTCGCCACGATCTGGTCGGACCAGGCCTCCCTCCGTACCCGGTAGCCTACCTCGTCCAGACGTGTGGCAAGACGCTCTTGGAGGACCCCGGTCCTGTCCACCAGCGCCAGGCTCCGTTCGGCCTCCTCTCCCCTACGGGCCAGGTACGCCGGCACGAAGATCAGCGCCGACATGAAGAGGGGAGCGCCCAGGGTGGATG
>JARRLD010000055.1:0-15656 GCA_037387345.1 Gemmatimonadota bacterium | reverse complement strand
AGCAAGCAAGGTAGAGGCCTCCAGCGCTCGGAATCCAGGCCCGGCCGTCAATTCCCCCGTCGCGGAGGCGACACGCCGCTGTTGATGGGCCGACAGCGGTCGCGGCATATTCGAACAGCGATGCCAAACACGACCAGAAGCCAGATGTCCTCGATCCCGGAGATCCCGGCGCGGGTGATCCCCACCCTGCTAGCGGCCCTGCTGACGGCTGGCGGGTGTTCCTATTTCCGCCGCCCACCGCCCCCGGAGCCGGTGCCGGTGGAGGAGCCGATGCCGATCCGTGCGGATACGGTGGTGGTCGAAGTGGAGCCCCCGGAGATGGCGCAGATGGAGCGGAGGATCGCCGCTCTCCAGCTCCAACTTCTGGAGAGAGACGCCCAGAACCGGCGGCTGGCGGAGCGGCTGAACGAGACCCGCCAGGAGCTGGTGCGAAACATGGCGAAGCTGCAGAGCCAGGCGAGCCGCGCGGAGGCCGCCTCGGGCATCGCCGAAGCCGAGATCGCCCTTCAGGCCCTGGCCAGCGTCGAGGGAGGGAGCACCTCCCCAGAGTACTCCGAAGGGCTGGCTCTGCTGGCGCAGAGCTCCTCACAGTTCGAGGCGGGCAATTTCGGCGGCGCCCTCTATCTCGCCGCCTACGCCCGGTCCACGGCCGGAGAGGGGCAGTCGAGGCTCCGTGAGAACGACGGCCGCGAGCTGGTGAGCGGAGAATCCGTCTTCCTCCTCCCGGTCAGCCTCTCCACCACGAGCCGGAGCAACGTCCGCCGTGGGCCGGGCATGGGGTTTCCCGTCGAGTTCGTGCTGGACGAGCAAGCCTCCGTGTCAGGGATCTCCTACTCCGGCGAATGGGTGCGGATCGTCGACGGCACCGGCCGAGAAGGTTGGATCTTCCACGCCCTGGTGACCAGCCGACAATAGACGGAGGCTGTCCGCGACCTCGTAGTGTAGTGTGGGCGATGTCTGCTGCGATTCGGCCACACCCTACGCACTAGGCGGTTCTCGGCCGCGCCCTCCGGGTTCCCACCGGCCCGGTGGAGGCCATGGGCCTGGCGGTACCGGCTACCACGAACCGGCCCCTGCCACGCGCCTTGGCATGGTACAGGGCGTCGTCGGCTGCATGGATGAGGCCGTCCAGGCTGTCACCGTGCTCCGGGAAGGATGCGACGCCGATGCTCATGCTCACGGGACCGCCCTTGAAGTCGGCGACGGCAAGGCGAGAGAGAATGCGGGCCGATGCCTCCTCACCACCGGCCGCGCCGCACCCGGGCAGGAGCACCATGAACTCTTCGCCACCGTAGCGTCCCACGGCGTCGATATCCCGCGTCGCGTCCTCGATGGACGCGGCGACGGCCTTGAGAACGGAATCGCCCTCCAGGTGGCCCCAGGTGTCATTGTAGGTCTTGAAGTGATCGACATCCAGCATCAGGAGCCCCAGCTGGCTCCCCATCCGATCGGCTCGGTCGATTTCCTCGGCGAGGATCTCCATGACCCTTCGCCGATTCAGGACGCCCGTGAGCCCGTCGGTCACCGACAATCTCTCGAGCTCCACGTTCCTCTCCCGAAGCTCCTCGCTGGCCTGGTCCAGGGCTTCCCGTCCCCGTCGAAGCCGTTCCACCATGTCGTTGAAGACCACGGTGAGATAGCTGACCTCGCCGCCCCCCGTAACCGGGAGGTCTACCGACAGGTCTCCCGCAGCGACTTCTGCAGCCCCGGCGGTCAGTCGCCCGAGGGGCCGGACGATGACCTGACCCACGAAGTACGCCAGCCCTCCGACGATGGCGACCAGACCGGCCACCAGGAAGAGCGCCAGGTTCCGGAGGCTCAGGATCGGTTCATACGCGTCGGCCCTCGGCACTTCCGCCACCACCGACCAGGGAACGTCCGACAGGGGATGCAGCGTTCCCAGCATCCGCTCCCCGGCTCCGTCCCGGTATTCCACGGTGGACCCTTCCGCGGCGGTCAGCCCCTCCAGGGCAGACCTCACGAGCCCGGTCCCTGCCAGAGTGGTCTCCGGCCCCCCTCCGGAAGTCGCGATCACGGTTCCCCGCGACGTGATGACCTTCGTATGGCCCCCGTCCCCGGGTTCGTAGCCCATCAGGAGGCCGTCCATGGAGCTCAGGTCCAGCTCCGCCACCAGAGCACCGAGGTATCGCTCGCCGGTCGGCACGTTGATGGGGTGAGCGATCCTCACGGACATCCCGCCCCCATCGGACTCCCGGAACGGATCTCCCACCATGGCGCGACCGCTACGGACCGCATCCCTCCACCCTGTCGGGAGAGCCACCCCCTCGCCGGAGCCGGACCCGGACGCCACGTACTCGCCCCGATCGTCCAGGACCACCAGCTCCGTGTAGTCGGGGAATCGGTTCTGGATCGCGGCCAGGTAGTCGTTGACGCGAGCCACGGCCTGGGCGGTGGCGAGATCACCGGCCTGGATGCGCTGGAGATTCTCGGAGACCTCGAACGAGCTCACGAAGACGCCCATGTCCTGGCGCTTCCCCCGGATGAAGATGTCCAGCTCGCGAGCAGCCTGGGAACCCAGGCTCCCGAGCTCCTCCTCGATCTTCTCGGACAGCGCCCGTTCGTACTGGACGTAGAAGGCGGCCAGCGTGGCGAGCGTAGGAATCAACGTGGCCGCCAATGCCAGCGCGACCATCTTGTTCTTGATGCTGTCGAGTCTGAACGCCTTCAGGGCCTTCCCTGTGCGATGCTCCCAGGTATGTGGTTGAGTCATGGCGGCTGGTTGAGTGGCGGACTGGGGGTGACCTCCTCTTACAATATTTCCGCCATCCACCCGATTACGCCACGAACTCTTCCCCGGGCAGGCTCACGAGCGGGACGGCGATTCGCCGCTGACGTCTCGCCAGATCGCCTCTGCACGTCTTCCCTCCGGTTGGCAGGCAGCCCGATCCCTCCCTGGTCCACCAGAACCCCGACGGTCCGGGCACGCGCCCGATTCAGCCCTCGAGGCGCTTCCCGGTGAAGGGCGTCTCGCCGCCCATCGGGGCTTCCAGGGTGCCCTCCATGGTATCTCCCTGCGCCCTGCCGCTGAAGGTGAGGGTGAAGGAGCGCTGACCCCCACCGACGACGATGCCGAAGGAGAACGCACCGTCCTCCACCTTGCCGTCGGAGATGTCGACGGTCCGGGCCTCACCCCCGCCCCCTCGCGGTCCCATGGCGGCCATCTCGGCCGTCCCCGTGAGGGTCGACCCATCCTGCTGGAGATGCACCGTGAGGGTCCGCTCCAACGAGCCCCGGGGGGTCTCCCTGGTGTAGGACAGCTCCCACGTTCCGGCCAGTTCCTGCCCGGCGGCGGGAGCGGAGGGAACCAGCGTGAGTGCGGCGGCGGTAAGGACGACACTGCGCATGGTGGGGCTCCACGGGTTGGGCGGACAGCTGCGTGACACGGTACGAACTGTGGACCCGCGGGGTGTGGGATCTGTTAGAAGCCGGCTCCTCGCAGCACGAGGGTCTCGCCGTGCCGGAGCAGGTGGAGATCCTCGCCGGCGAAGCCGACCTGCTCCCATGCCGCTCTCGTCCTCACCGGCGGTTCCAACGGGTCCTCGAAGGTGAGACGCCAGGTGCCCCAGTGCATGCCCACGAAGGCCCCCTCCCCACCCAGATCGCGGTAGGCCTGAACGGCCTCCTCGGGGTTCATGTGGGCTGCAGCCATGAACCACCGTGGCTCATACGCCCCGATCGGCATCAAGGACGCGTGGAAGGGGCCCACCCGCCGCCCGATCTCGGAGAAGAAGGACCCGTGTCCCGAGTCCCCCGCGAAGTAGAGTCGCGGACCGGCGGAGTCCGTCGGCACGATCGCCCACCCGCACCAGAGCCTCCGGTTCGTCCCGCCGGGGCGCCGCCGCGTCCAATGACGCGCGGGCACACACACCGCTCGATAGCGGCCACCGGGGAGCACGGCCGATTCCCACCAGTCGCGCTCTTCGACGCGCCTGACGCCCTGACGGGCAAACCAGTGGCGATACCCCAGCGGCGTGAGCCACAGCGTATCTCCCTCCCCACGGTCTCGTAGCGCCCGCACGGTGGGACGATCCAGATGGTCGTAGTGGTCGTGGGAGAGCAACACGACATCGATCGGCGGGAGCTCTTCCAGGGCCGGCACCGCCGGCACGAAGCGACGCGGGCCCGCGAACCCCACCGGAGACGAACGTTCCGACCACACGGGATCCGTCAGGACGTTCAAGCCGGGCATCTGGATGAGCGCGGTCGCGTGTCCGACCCAGGTCAGGCGGACGCTCCCTTCCTCGGCGTGCGGATTGGCGAGCGCAGGGGTGGCAGGGGACAGGCTGTGGGGCGGCGGATCGGGCGGATGGCTCCCGAGGACCCACTCCGCGGCGACGCGCCCGATCTTTCTCCGCAAGGCGTCGTCACCTGCGGCTTCAGGCCACGGGTTCCGGAACCCTCCGTCAGGACGGTGATGGGCGGGGGGGCACATGCGCCCCACCTACCCATGGATGAGCGCGAGGTGCCGGCCCGGTCCCGTGGGGGCGTCCCCGGACGCTTCGACCTCCCGCCCCAGGCGATATGCCTATTCGGACCGCAGAGCGTCCATGGGGTCCACCCTGGTGGCGCGCCGGGCAGGCAGATACGCCGCCAGCACGGCCGCCCCCGCCAGGATCGAGCCCACTCCCGCGTAGACCGCGGGATCCACCGGATCGACCTCGAACAGCATACCCGCGATGAATCGGGACAGGAACGCCGCCCCCACACCTCCGAGGACCAGCCCGGCCAGAGCCATGGCGACGCCCTCCCGGAGGACCATGCCGAGCACCCGGTTCTGCGCCGCCCCCAGGGCCATGCGGATGCCGAACTCCTGCGTCCTCTGGCTCACGGTGAAGGCCAGCACGCCCAGAACGCCGACAGTCGCGATGAGGAGCGCCAGCAAAGCGAAGGCGCTGAAGAGCGTGGCGTTGAGGCGCTGCGGGGCGAGGTCCTCGGCGCGCAGATCCTCGAGCATCTTCACGTTGTCCACAGGCCGGTCCGGATCGAGGCCGCGGACGACCTCCCTCACCTGACGCGCCAGCACGCCCACATCGCCGTGGGTTCTCACGAGGAGGGTCGGTCCGGCGAATCCCTGAGCCGCAGGTCGGTACACGGTATGGGTGCCGGATTGGGCCAGACCGTACTCCCGGGTGTCCGCCGCTACGCCGACGACCCGTAGCCATGGGCCCCATTCTCCGTTGAAGCTCTTCTGCGCGATCCGCCCGTCGATGGGATCCTCGGCGCCGAACAGGTCCCGGGCCATGGTTTCGTTGAGGATCACGACCGACTCGGTGTCCTCGGTGTCCGAAGCATTGAACTCCCGCCCTACGAGGATGGGGATGCGCACCGTGCGGAAGTAGCACAAGCTGACCGTGTTCTGCGTGCTCATGGGGCTTACGGCCCCGTTCTCGTCTCCTCCCTCCACCCGGTACGTGGGGCTGAACAGGTTGGTGGGTTCGAAGGGCGCACGGGTCGCATACCCCGCCGATACGACGCCCGGATAGTGCGCAACCTGATCCAGCACCTGCTCCATGAGCGCCCGGTTCTCCGAAACGGAGTCGCCCGTGACGTTGGGAGCGTCCATGGCCACGACGCTCTCGTAGTCGATGCCCGCGTCCACCCTGGTGAGGTTGAGAAGGCTGCGAACCAACAAGGCCGCGCCGATGAGAAGCATGAACGACAGACCCAGCTGGCTCACCACCAGGCCCCGCTGCAGCTGCTTCCGCGGAAGGCTCACCGAGGATCGGACGGTGCCCGCCGCCAAAACGGCGCTTCCCAGGCTCCGAACGCCCGGGAGGGAAGGGGCCCACGCCAGGACCAGGGCGATCCCCACGGCCACCAGGATCGTGAAGGCGAGGACCGCCCCATCCACGCCGATCTCACCCGTGCGGACGGTGAAACGATCCGCGTACTCCACGAGGAGATCGAGACCCACCACCGCCAGGGCCAACCCGAGACCCGCTCCTGCGAGAGACAGGAGGAGGTTTTCCGTGAGCAGCTGAGCCCTGAGCCGACGCCTGCCCGCCCCCAGCGCGGCCCGGATGGCCATCTCCCGTTCACGCCGGATCAGGCGGGTGAGGGTGAGGTTCGCCACGTTGGCGCAGGCCAGGAGCAGCACAAGACCCACGGTGCCCATGAGCACCAGGAAGATGGGCCGTGCTTCCCTGGTGAGCTCGTCCTGCCAGCGCGCCACCCGGATCCCGTATCCCCGGTGCTCGGGATACGCGGCGGGAAACGTCTCCTTGATCGAGGCGTTGACGGATTCGAGCTCCGAGCGCGCCGCCTCCACCGTCTGTCCCGGAGCCAGCCGCGCGAACACGTCCGTCATGCGGTGGGTCCGCTCGTCCTGCATTGCGGCACCCAGATAGTGCTCGTTGGTGGCGTAGTTTACGAAGAAATCCTGCCGTCGGGTCCCCGTGTAGTGGACCCCCGGCGCGAGAACTCCCACGATCCGCGTGGTCTTGGGCTGTGCGAAGGCGTATAGCCTGACCGTTCGACCGAGAACCTCGGGATCGGCTCCGAACACCCGGGTCCAGTAGTCGTGGGTGAGGACCATGGCGGGCTCGGCGTCACGCCCGTCGTCCTGCGACTGCAGCGTCCGACCGAGCTGCGGCCGCAGGCCGAGCACCTCGAAGTAGTTCGAGGTCACGAGTCCGCCCACCGCTCGATGTGGCTCCGTCTCGGCCACGACGTTGAACGTCCAGTCTCCGTACTCGACGATCTCATCGAGGGTCCGGCTGGCCTCTCGATAGTCCTGGACCTCTACGAAGGAGAACGCCGCGTTATCGACCCCGGCGAGCAGCGCAGGTTGCTGCACATAGACAATGCGGTCTGCGTCGTCGTAGGGCAGGGGCGCCAGCAGGACCCCGTTGATCACGCTGAAGATGGCCGTGTTGAGGCCAATCCCCAGACCGAGCGTGATGACGAATGCCAGCGCGTAGCCGGGGGTGCGCGTGAGGCTGCGCAGGGCCACGCGTACGTCCTTCACCATGTCGTCCCCCTCCCGCCGAGAGGTCAGCCGTCGTCGTGCGACGTGGTTGGCCAAGAGGTCCAGCGTCACCGCACAACGGCACGGGGCGTGCCAGTGGTGGGGCCACCCCGGCCCAAGTCACTGCCGAGTGGACGGTTAGCAGGCCGCCAGGGGGGAGATGGGCCTCGCGCGGTGCGGCTCCGGACTGTCCGGTTGCGGGACAGCCATGTTCAGATCGGGACAGCGGGGTCCGCCTACCGGCCAGTCAGCGTGATCTCGCTCTCGTCGCCCAGCCGGAGCTTCACGTACCGGTTGGTCGTGTCACACAGCGTGCAGAGGGCGAACGTTTCATCGAGGACCTCCAGGTCCGACACCTGGCCACACCCTTCACACCGGGCGTGAACGGTCTCGAAGGTCTCGTCGCTCAGGTGGCTCCTGGCCAAGCGGACTCCCATGACGATCCCCGGCTTGCCCGTGGTGGGGCACTTGCCGGCCGAGCACCCCTCCTTGTAGTCGAGGCAGATGATCTCGGCTCCATCACGAAGGGAGGCCTGCCCGTCGTGGGGTGGCGGATCCGTGAACACCAGGCGCACCTGGTGGCCACAACCGGAGCAGAACGCGATCTCGGTCTTCATGCCTCAACTCCCCTCCGCCTGACGCCGGAAGGCCTCCAGGTTCGTCTTCATCTGCTCGGAGGGCACGTCGAAGAGGGGGCACAGGGCTCCCGTGCACGTCTCTCCATGCTCCAGGCAGACGATATCGTCCGCGTTCGGGGCCTCCGGGCTCGGCCATTCCGTGGCCGTCTCCTTGACCAACACTCGCACGGGACGGTCACAAGCAGAACAGTAGGCTATGCGCGGCTCCATGGTCAGCTCCTAGGCCGAGTGGGCGATACGGGCCCCGGACGTCATCTCCTCGAGGACGCGACGGATCGTGCCATCATCTGCGCCGAAAAGCGCCGTGGCCGCGGCGTCCGCATCGACACATCGGTCGGCTTCCACCGTCAACGACCGCATGGCGGTGCGACGCGGCTCGCCGGACGTCGGATCCAACAGATGATGGTACCGCCTTCCCGAGTACCGGAAGTACTGCAGGTAGTCACCGGACGTGGCAACGGCCCGGTCGCTCACGGTGAGGGTCCCCGCGATCTGATCCGGATGGTCGGGCGACCGGATCCCGATTCGCCACGGCTCGCCATCTGCTCCCACACCCAGCGCCACGAGATCGCCGCCGACGTTGACGAGGGCGTGGAAGACCCCGTGGTCCTTGAGGGCCTGGCCGGCGAGGTCCACGCCGAAGCCTTTTCCGATCCCTCCCAGATCCACGGCGGCCTGCCGGCTGTGGAGCCGGGCCACGCGCCGCTCCACCTCCAGGGTGCGATGGAGGCCCGCGGCAGCCAGCCGCTGCACCTCTCCACCCGGAGGAGGCGCGGTCCGTCGACCCACGTCCCAGAGCTCCACGACTCGGCCAAGACACGGGTCGAACCGTCCCTCGCTCACCTCGGCCCACCGAAGGGAGCGCCTCAACACCTGCGCCGTGTGCGCCGAGACCGCCACCGCCGCGCCGGGCGATGCGCGATTGAGCCTGCCCACGTCGGAATCGTCCCGGAAGCGGCTCATGGTCTCGTCCACGCGACGCAGCTCGGCGAACGCCGCATCCATGGCTCGCTGAGCCCAGGACTCGTTCTGGTGACGCACGGCGATCTCGGCGACGGTGCCCATCACCGGAATCTGCCGCCGCACGAGCTGAGCCTTCCGTCGGAGCGCACGGGGGAGCGTGGCCACGGCCAGGGCTCCCATCCCGAGGACCAGGAAATCGCGGCGATCAGGGTTCATGTCACGTTCCCTTCCAGTTCGTTCTCGCATTCTCGCGTGCAGGTGCCGCATGCGCCGTCGCAACGCCTGCCGTCCGCCAGGGCAAACAGGCCGAAGACGACGAAGAGTCCCGCCATCGCCACGATGGCCACGGTCGCCCCGATCATCGCCGACCTCCTCGAGGGCACACGGCCGCTCTCCTCATGACGAGAACAGCCCCGCGAAGCCCATGAACGCCAGGGACAGGCTCCCCGCCAGGATCAGCACCAGCCCCATGCCTCGCGCCATGGCCGGCACGTCGGCCAACTCGGTCTGTTCCCGGATCGAGGCCATCAACACCAGGGCCAGGGTCAGGCCGAGCCCACCCCCCACGGCGAAGAACAGACCCTCGACGAAGTCATACCCCCGGTTCGTCTGAAAGATGGCCAATCCCAGGATGGCACAGTTGGTCGTGATGAGGGGCAGGAAGATCCCGAGCTCACGGAAGAGCGTGGGGCTGACCTTCTTGATCACCGTCTCCACGATCTGCACGAGGGAGGCGATGACGACGATGAACGAGATCAGCCTCAGGTAGGGCGCGTAGGGAAGCACGAAGGCGTTCAGGAACGACGCCGTCATGGACGTGATGGTGAGCACGAAGATGTTTGCGGCGCCCATGCGGATGGCCGTGGACACTCTCCCGGACACGCCCATGAAGGGGCACAGCCCCAGGAAGAGGACCAGCGTGAAGTTGTTCACCAACATGGCGGAGACGAGGATCCACAGCAGGTCGCCCATCAGACCGTCCCCCCGACCTCATGGGTCACGCCGTGAATCCAACGCCTGGGTCGGATCCGCTCTTTCTTGCGCTCCTCCCACCAGGCGAACCCCAGGAGGAGGAAGCCCAACGTGAAGAACCCTCCCGCCGGCAGGATCATGATGATCCACGGCTCGAAGCTGGACCCGAACACGGGGTAGCCCAGGAACGTACCGTACCCCAGCACCTCCCGGAATCCACCGATCATCGTCAGGGCGACGAGGAAGCCCGTCCCGGTTCCCACCGCGTCCAGGATGGCCCGGGGCACCGGCCGCTTCGACGCGAAGGCTTCCTGCCGACCGAGGATCATGCAGTTCACCACGATGAGCGCGATGAACGCGCCCAGCGCCTTGTGGATCTCCGGCACCAGCGCATTGAGCACCAGGTCGGCAATGGTGACGAAGGTGGCGATGATGAGGATGTACGCGCTGATGCGGACCTGCTTGGGGATCCAGGTCTTGAAGGTGGACACGAGGATGCTCGAGCCCAGCAGCACGAAGAACGTAGCCAGCCCCATGGCCAGGCTGTTGGCGACCGTGTTGGTGACCGCCAGAGCCGGACAGAGGCCGAGGAGCTGGACCAGCACCGGATTCTCCCGCCAGATGCCTCGAAGAAGGTCCTGCTGTGGGGTGGTCGCCCTCATGAGCCACCTCCCGTCGTCATCACCGCCGGCGAGGACCAGTAGCTGTCGATGGGATCGCGCAACGCCGCTACCCTGTGGTTGATGATGTCGATGATGGCCTTGCTCGAGATGGTGGCGCCGGTGATCATGATCACCTCCTCGTCGGCGCCGCTCTCACGACCTCGTTTGACCCCCTGGATGAGCGTGGCCACCTCCTGGAACTCCCGGATGAATGTGGAGTCCTTCTCGATCTTGTCACCCAGGCCAGGGGTCTCCTTGCTCTCCAGCACCTTCATGCCCAGTACGTTCCCCGTGCCGGGATCGTATCCGAAGATGAGCCGGATGACGTCCTGGAAGCCGGCCTCCGCACCCACGACCGCCACGCCCACCGGATCGTCCGCCTGATTGTATCCCACGTAGATCCGATCCAGTCCGGTCGTGTCGGCGACGGGATTGGCCTTGAACGCGCCGTCGGAGTCGAGGAAGACCGTCTCGTAGCGCTCGGGGCCACCCAGGACCTCGGTGATGGCCTGGCGCAGCACCATGGCCTGGTACGCTTCGATGCGGGGTTGGGCCCACTGGAAGATCAGCACGATGGCCAGCCCTGCGATGGCCCCGGCCACGGTCAGCGTGCCCACGAGGCGGAAGGACGAGACTTCCACCTCCACCGGCGGCGGTGGGGCGCCGTCACCGGGCTCCGCCATGGGGAGCTTCCGCTCACTCATGGGCCACTGCCTTTCCGGTGCCGAACACGCGCGGCTGTGTGGCCCGGTTGATGAACGGGACCAGGGAATTCATGAGGAGGATGGCATACATGACCCCCTCCGGGAGACCGCCCCAGAGCCGGATGAGAACCACCAGGGCGCCGATGCCGAACCCGAAGATCCAGGCACCCCCGTTCGTGGTGGGCGAGGTCACCATGTCCGTGGCCATGTAGACCGCACCCAGCATGAGGCCGCCGCTGAAGAGCATGAAGAGGGCGTCGGGCTTGGTGGGGTCCATGACGTGGATCACCTGGGACAGCAGGGCCACCGTCACGAAGATGGACACCGGGATGCGCCAATTCAGGTAGTTCTTCAGGGCCAGGTAGGCGCCCCCCACGAGGATGGCCACCGCCGCCGTCTCGCCCAGGGAGCCCCCGATGCTGCCCAGCATGAGATCCAGGGTCTCGGTGGGAATCTGGTCGAACTTCATCTGGCCAAGGGGAGTGGCGCCCGTGACCGCCGCGACCGGATCGCCGGACATCAGAGGCAAGGCGAAGTTGTCCCCCCGGAGCTGCGCCCACGACTCCGTCGCGGCAGACCACGTGGTGAGGTCTTCGGGAAAGGCGGCCTGGAGGAAGGCGCGTCCAAGCAAGGCCGGGTTGAATATGTTCTGTCCCAGGCCCCCGAAGAGGAGCTTCCCGAAGGCCACGGCGAAGAACCCTCCCAGGAAGGCCATCCAGAGAGGAAGGCCGGCGGGAAGCGTAAGGCCCAGGAGCATACCCGTGATGACCGCGGAACCGTCCCTCAGCGCGCGTGGAGGGCCCAGGCCACGCTCCGTGAGCAAGCATCCGAGGGTGGTTGCGGCGATCACCAGCAGGGCGCTGGGACCGAAGTAGTAGATCGCGGCGGCCACGACCGGCGCCAGGCTGCCCACCACGGACCACATGATCCGGGGCGTGGTATCGGGTCCCTTCACATGGGGCGAGGCGGTGAGCTCGAAGCGTCGGGCGTCCATGGCCATGGTCTCAGGCCGCCGACTGTTTTCGCTTCAGGGCCGACTTGCCCAGGGCGAACATCTGCGAGAGCGGGATGTTGGATGGACACACGTACGAGCAGCACCCACAGAGCATGCAGTCGTTCAGGTGCAGGTCCACCATCTCCTCGTAGCGACTGGCCTGGGCGAGGAGCCCCAGCCGCGACGGATTGAGGAAGACCGGGCATGCGGCGAGGCAATGGCCACACTTGATGCACGGGTAGGTCTGCTTGGGCTTCACCTCCCGGTCGGTGAGGACCACCACCCCCGTCGTCCCCTTGATGAGCGGCGTGCGCATGTCCGGCTGCGACGAGCCCATCATGGGCCCGCCGAAGACGATCTCCGCCGCGTCGTCGGTGAGCCCTCCGCAGAAGTCCAGCACGTCCCCCAGGGGGGAGCCCACTGGGACGATGAGATTCGAGGGTCGGACCACCCCGGGCCCCGTCACGGTGACGATGCGCTCGATGAGAGGGAGGCCGGTCTCGAAGATCTCGGCAATGGTCGCGATGGAGCCCACGTTCTGTACGACGGCCCCGACATGCATGGGCAGCTTGCCGGAGGGCACCTCGCGGCCCGTCACCACATGGATGAGCATCTTCTCGGCACCCTGGGGATACTTCACGATCAGGGGCTGCACCGTCACGTCCAGGTCGTCAGGCTTCGTGCGCTCCAGGGCGGCGATGGCATCGGGCTTGTTCATCTCGACCCCGATCACGGCCCGCTTCACGCCGAGGCACTGCATCATGATCCGGGTGCCGAAGTGCACCCGCTCCGGGTACTCCACCATGGTGCGGTGGTCCGTAGTCAGGTACGGCTCGCATTCCGCTCCGTTGACCAGAAGCCACTCGATGTCCAGATCAGGTGGGGGCGCCAGCTTCACGTGGGTGGGAAACGCCGCGCCACCCAGCCCCACCACGCCGGCGTTCTGGACTGCTTTGCGCACCCCGTCCGGACTCAGTCCGTGCCAGTCGGGAACCAGGCGTGGCCGCGGCACCTGGGGACTGAAGGGCGCCACGTCGATGATGACCGTTTCGGCCATGGACCCGTCCGGGTGAGGCCACCAATCGATGTCCACCACCGTGCCGGCCGCGGAGGCATGGATGGGCACGGAGACGAATCCATCCGCTTCGGCGATCTTGTCCCCCCGCTCCACCCGGTCCCCCTTCTTCACCAGGCACCGGGCAGGCTTGCCGGCGTGCTGGCGGAGGGGGAGCGCCAGACGCTTCGGGAAGGGCATGCGCCGCACCGCCACATGCTCCGTCAGACTCTTGGAGTCGGGCGGATGAACACCGTGTCTGAAGGTGACACCGAAGAGGTTCAGCAAGGTCCCCGCTCACTTTCCGCCGCTCCGGCGGACTGGTCCCCGGAGCCGCACCGCGCGAATGAAGACGGGCCCGGTCTCCATCGCAGATCCGTCGTGTGGGGCGCAAATGACCCCGGCCCCCGGCATCGCAACGCTGGCGGCTCGGGCACATCCTCGCCAGTCCACCCCCGACGGCGTGGGTGGATCCTGTTGTCCAGCCGCCCCGGCTGGAGGCCCAAGGGGAACCTACAGGCGCCCTCATCCCGAAGGTGTCGGGAGGAGAGGGTAGCCACCGGTGGGGGTTGTCTCTGGGCGGAGGTAGGGATTCTCCCCACCGTCAGCTGACCGGCCGGTACGCCAGATCCCCCTGCCGGTGCATCACGCCCGCTCGCATGACGTGCGTCACCGTGCGGAAGGCGCCCACGTCCGTCGTGGGATCCTCGCGGAGAATCAGCAGGTCCGCGATCTTCCCGGCCTCCAGGGTGCCGAAGTCACCGAGGCGGCCCATGGCGTAGGCTCCGTTTCTCGTGGACATCGTCACGACGTCCGCCGGCGACAACCCGGCCCCCTGCATGGCTTCCATCTCGCTGTAGATGGACGGTCCGTGAAGCGTGAGCGGGTTGCCCGCATCGGTGGCGGTGGCCACCGTGATCCCCGCTGCATGTACCCGGCGCAGGTTCTCGGCCATGACGAATCGTCCTCTGCCTACTCGCTCCATGCGCTGGTACACGTACTCCACATTGCCCCGCAGGCGCTCCGGGAGAAGGTCGGACAGGGACGTCGTCGACTGCACCTTCGTCACCGTTCCGGGATCGACGCACCCGCCGGGGTCATCGAGGGGCTGAGGGGCGTCCAGGATGACGGACGCCATGGCCCGCGCCCAGTTTCCCCCCACCACCAGAGTCGGCGCGTAGACGGTCCCGGTGGCACGGGCAAGCTCGAGGAACTCCGCATCCACGATCTGGTCCTCGACGCTGTGCACCAGAAGCGCGGCGCCGGCCCTCAAGGCTGCTTTGGCCTCGCGGAGGCTCGTGGCATGCACGATGAGGTCGAGGCCCGCCGCCCTGGCCGCGTCTCCGATCTTCTCCAGCCGCGCATCCATGTCGGCCTGGCGCTCCGGGGTCACCCGCAGGTACCAGACCTTCAAGGACGTGGCGCCCATGGCCACGACGGCGTCGACACTGGCCAGAGCCTCCTCGTCGCTTCCCATGGGCAGGAAGGTGTAGTGCTCGTCGTCCAGCTGGAGGGCCGGAACGCTGACATGCGTGACCAGAGGCCCCGCGGCACGCACGTGGGCGCCGCTCGGATCGTGCTCGTACCGCTCCGGCAACGACGTCGTCCACGGGTGCCCACCCACGTCGTAGACGGCAGTGATGCCCGTGCACAGGTAGGATCGCTGCAGCAGCCCGGGGTTCTCTCTCAGCGTCCGCGATGTCTCCTCGTAGGGATACACCTCCGGTGCCGACAGCCCGTCGGGGCGGCCATCGAGCCAGCCCGTCTGGCTGAAGTGCACGTGGGCATCCACGAGCCCGGGTGTCACGAACCTTCCTTCCAGCGCGGTACGCTCGGCACCCGGGGGGACGGGACACTCCGTCGCCGAGCCGACGCAGGTGATGTGGTCGCCCTCGATGAGGACCACGGCGTCGGGCAGCGGACGGCCGCCCCTCCCGTCAATGACCGTGGCACCCACCAGGGCTCGACTCTGCGCCGAGGCCCCGGGGTGATGCAGAAGGGACAGGAGGAGCGCGGTCAGGACGAAGCGAGTCATCGGGCTCTCACCTCCTCGATGCGGGCGATGGATCGGAAGGAGCGGTTCCCGGGCCGTCGGGACAACGAACACGGGACAGGGTGGCCGGCCGACGTGGATTCGCCTCCGCCGTCAGCCACAGGCTCCCGTCCTCGGCGTAGCCGACCGCCTCTCCCCCGAGGTCAAGCTCCCCCAGGAAGCACGAGGGAAGCGGCTCCGAACGACCTTCCGTCCACGGCCACGGGAGGAAGTACACCTCCGTATAGGTCCGTATCGCAAGGGTCGATCCGGAGGGCCTGAACGAAGCGCCGGTTACGGTGCGGCCCAGGATCCAGTCCGGCCGAAAGGGAAGCGGCCGGCCCGCGGGGAGCCGGATCACCGTGTCGCTCTTCACGGCATCCCGGACCTCGTCCGGAGTCAGGTGGAAGAGGAGAATCTCCCGAGCACGCCCCTTGGTCACGATCACGAGATCTCCCTCGGGACCGAGGGCCAGGGCTTCGGCGTCGCGGGGCTCATCCGGATACCTATAGCGCATCCGACCGATGGGGTCGAGAACGCGCCCGGGCTCGGCGGGGTCGGGCTCCCGGACCACGTAGACCGTGAGCATCTCCCGCCGTCTGCCGTTGTTGCCGGTGTCCGCGACGTAGAGACAAGCCCGGCGGGCGTC
>JARRLD010000054.1:33874-34879 GCA_037387345.1 Gemmatimonadota bacterium | reverse complement strand
CGAGAACCGGTCGGCCGCGACCTTCTCGAGCGCCTTGCGAATGGCCGCGTCCACGTGGGCCGGTACCGCGGCACGCCGCTCGGTCGCGTTCACCGCCTTGCCCGCGATGATCTGGCCGAGCACCGCCTGGGCCGTCGACCCCAGGTAGGGCGGATCGCCGACGAGCATCTCGTAGAGCACGCAGCCGAGCGAGTAGATGTCGCTCCTCGCCCCGACCTGCTGATCGCCGGTCGCCTGCTCGGGGCTCATGTAGAACGGCGTGCCGACGCTGAGGCCGGTCTCGGTCAGCCGTGCCCCGCCACCGGCTCCGAGCGCGAGCGCGATCCCGAAGTCGCCGACGACCGGCTGGCCGCCTTGGAAGAGGATGTTGCCCGGCTTGATGTCGCGGTGCACGACATCGTGCGCGTGCGCGAAGTCGAGCGCGTTGGCGACGGCGGTCGCGATGCGTACGGCCTCGTCGACCGGGAGCTGCTTCTCGTGGTCGAGGCGGTCGCGCAGCGTGTCTCCCTCGACGTGGGGCATGACGTAGTAGAGGAAGCCGTCGGCCTCGCCCGAGTCGTAGAGCGGCAGGATGTGGGGGTGCTGCAGGTTGGCGGTCGTCTCGATCTCGGCCAGGAAGCGTTCGGCGCCGACGACCGCGGCGAGCTCGGGCTTGAGCACCTTGAGCGCGACGCCGCGGTTGTGCTTGAGGTCGCCGGCCAGGTAGACCGTGGCCATCCCGCCCTCGCCGAGCGCGCGGTCGACGGTGTAGCGGCCCGCGAGGGCCTCGTTCAGGCGGGTGATCCGATCGTCCGTCATGCGCGCATCGCTATCATACGCGCCAAGATGCGTGGTGCTCCGGGCCGGGGCCAGTCGGTCGAGCGGCGTCGCGCCGGCACGAAGATCACCCCGGTGGCGGGCAGGACGTCCCGCACGAAGGCATCCCCGTCGCGCCCGACGTCCATGACCGTGTAGAGTCCGCCCGCCGGGTCGAGGCGCGGCATGCCGGCGTCCTCGGCTTCGCCG
>JARRLD010000054.1:0-33848 GCA_037387345.1 Gemmatimonadota bacterium | reverse complement strand
GCTTCGCCGAGTCCGCGCGGGCTCTCCTCCCGCCGAGACGAAGAAGGGCCCCGGGACAAGCCCGGGGCCCAACAGTGGAGGCGGCGGGAGTCGAACCCGCGTCCGCACCTGGGTCCGGCGGAGGCACTACGTGCGTAGACCACTGGTGCGTCTCACCGCGGGCGGTCAGTGATCAACCGACCCCTCGGCCAGCCGCCTTGAAATCTCGCCCCCTGCCCCGACGGCAAAGGCAGGGGACCAGCCCGACTTATCGTCGCTTCAAAGACCGCCTCGGGCGGGCGATCAGAGAAACGGACCGGTAAGGGTTACTTACGCAGCCAATGCCAGATCAGTGTTGGCAATTGAAGGTTTCCCGAGGATTCACGAGGTTCGGGACCTCGGCACGCTCCTCCACGTTCACCAAACACGTCGAAACCGTGACGCCCCCGGTGACGGGTGGGTCTGTCAAACAGCCCGTTCTCAATAAACTACCCTGCGAGGCCGTTCCCGGTCCACGGGTCCCGCCAGGCCCCCCGGGGCCGGTCCCGCATCCCGGGAGACGCAGGTCCTCCCACTGCAGCTACGCGACCGATCCCGCCCGGTACACCTCCAGATAGGATTCGAGGAGCTTCTCCACCTGCTCGAGGGTCGTGGCCTGGAAGAGCTCGGTGCGCAGCCTACGCCCGTCGGGGATGCCTCGTGTGTACCACCCCAGGTGCTTCCGAAAGTCGATGATGGCGCGCTCCGGACGTCGCTCGAAGGCGATGGCGTTTCGTGCGTGCTCCAGGCAGATCCGGAAGCGCTCCTCCACCGTCGGATCCGGCGGAACGGGCCGACCGTCCAGCGCGGCTCGGGCCTGGGTGAAGATCCACGGATCGCCGTGGGACCCCCTGGCGATCATGATTCCGGCGCATCCCGTCTCGTCCCTCATCCGGCGGGCATCGTCCCCGCCCGCGATGTCCCCGTTTCCGATCACCGGGATGTCCAGCGCCTCCACGACGGCGCGGATCTCCGACCAGCGCGCCTCCCCACCGTACATGTCCGCTCGGGTTCGGGGATGGAGACACAGGGCGGCCGCGCCCGCCTCCTGGCAACGGAGGGCGATGCCCACCGGGTCACGCGTCTTCTCGTCGAAGCCCGAGCGGATCTTGACCGTGGTCGGCAGAGCGGTCGCCGCATCCACGGCTCGGATGATACGCTCCACGAGATCGAGGTCCCTGAGGCAGCCGGAGCCGCCATTGCGCTTGACCACCTTCTTGACCGGACACCCGAAGTTGATGTCCACGAAATCGGGCTCGTAGACCTCGGCGACCAACGCCGCCGCTTCGGCCATCTGACCTGGATCCGCGCCGAAGATCTGAATGCCGATCGGTCGCTCTTCTTCGGCGAACCTCAGATAGTCCCGCGAGCGGGGCGTTCCCATGACGATCCCCGCCGCGCTGACGAACTCGCTCACCACGACGTCCGCTCCGTACCGACGACACAGGCGTCGGAACGGTGATTCGCTCACTCCGGCCTGAGGAGCGAGGTAGAGGGGCGTCGAAGGCCCCGCCAGCAGTTCGAAGGTGTTGGGCATGGCTTGGTTCAACCTACGGGACGTCACCTCGGTGGTGAAGCGGCGCGCGGTTGGGTTCTCTCCCGATGCCGTGTTAACATTATGCCTTCAACCCTGATATCAGACCGACATGGGTCGGGTGGAGGCACATATGGGCCTGCAGGAGCTCTTCACGGTCGACGTTGTGAAGCTGGACCTGGCGTCGGAAACGAAGGACGACCTCCTCAAGGAGCTGGTCGCGCTTCTGGACCTGGACAACAAGTCCGAGGCCATCCTGTTCAAGACGCTGAAGCGCAGGGAGAACCTGGGATCCACGGGGATCGGGAAGGGGATCGCGATTCCCCATTGCCGGTCGCTCGTGGTGAACCGGCTTCGCCTGGCCTACGGGCGCAAGACGTCGGGAATGGACTTCAACTCCATCGACGGCGCTCCCGCACGCAACTTCTTTCTCATCGTGGCTCCTCCCCTCGAGGTCTCCAACCAGTATCTGCCGGTCCTCGGCAAGATCGCGCAGTTCGCGAAGGATCCGGAGGTGCCGGAGCGTCTCCTGGACCTGGATACCCCGGAGGAATTCCTTCAGCTTCTCGCGCGCAAGGCCGGCTGAGGGGCTTCCCTGCCATTCTGCGGCCCTGAGTGCCGGGCGCCCCTCGCCCCTATCGGACCTTCCGCCCGCTACTTCAGGACGTACATCTTGCGGGTCGTGCTCATCCCGTTGACGGTGAGCTGCATGAAGTAGATGCCCGACGCCACCTGTCGACCCGAAAGGTCGTTTCCGTCCCAGAAGGCCTCGTAGCGCCCCGGCTGAACGTATTCCAGCTGTCTGACCTGGACGCCCTCACCGGTGGGATGCCCCAGGGCCACGGGCACGGCCACCATCTGTTGCAGGAGGTTGAAGATCCTCAGCGACACCACGGCCGGCCGTCCATCCACAAAGAGCTCCTCCGACAGGACGAAGGGGATCGTGGTTTCAGGATTGAACGGATTGGGGTAGTTCTGCTCTAGCTGGAATCCGCGCTCCTGCCCGACCGACGTTCGCCGACCGCCCTCCTGGGCGGAGAGCGTAGGCGATGCGCCGAATATGAGAAGGAGGGCAGACAAGACGCATATGTGGCGCCTCATCGCACTCTCCGCACAGATACACCCGTGCCGTAGCCGTTGATCGATCGCGCTCCAGGTTGCCCAACGAGGTTCAGCGACTCGCGCTCCATCCCATTCTAGTCGATCGGGCGAGCGGGGGTCAAGGAACCTGTCGGTCCCGTTACGTAACCCGAGACTCTTCCTCATTTCCTAGGACCCCGCCGGGGTCGAAAAGGTTGTCCGGGGCGTTCAGCCCGGACCCGAGGGGACATCCCGCACGCTCTCTCTGCGGCGCGTCACACCCAGTCCGTCCAGGTGGGACAGGAGGGGCATGAGATGCCTGCGGGATACGGGCAGGACCTCTCGGAAGTCGGTCGGTCCGAGGCCGGTCCTGCCTCCCAGCTTCGAGGTCACCTCGGTGGCCGCCCCGGCCAGGACCGACGCGTCGATGAGGAGATCCGCGTCCAGGCGCGTGAGCCTCCCCTGCCCTTCCAGGTATCGCAGCAGCTCGGACAGGTCCTCCCGATCCCCCAGAGCCGGGGGGAGGTCGGAGGTGAACGGCGGCGACAGGCCTGCATCGGTGTAGGTCGCGAGGAGTTTGCGGCAGGCTTCCGCCTGATCCGGGTTCGGCCGGGCCTCGAAGTCAGGCCGACGTGCGCCGCCGGGCAGGACCTCCAGCGCCCCCGCCTGTGCGAGGCGTTCGATGGCGGCATCGGCAAGATGCCCCGTCACCCATTCGGGGAACGCCGCCCGGATGCGGTCCAGGGGAACCGCCGCGCGGAGCGGGTGACTCTCGTGCTGGTGATCCAGCGTGGTCTCGACGATCCGCTCGGCCTTCCGGGCGATCTCGGCGGACACCACGGTGTCCCGGGCCAGGAGCGCGCCGTCGTCCACCAGGGACCGCACGATGGGACCGCGTTGCTCCGGCGTGCACCGTGCCACGATGGGCAGGGCCTCCAGGGAGACGCCGTGCCAATCCGCGAGCGCGGTCGCGGCGACGGCCCGTGCCGTGACGTCGCTATCCAGGATCCCCTGGAGGGCGTGCTGCACGTTCGGCTCGAGGCGCTTCCGTTTGGGAGGCAGGGGCTCGACCACCACGGCTCCGGCCATGGTCTGGACGGGGGAGTAGCTGCGAATGACGAGCCGGTCCCCCGCCCGAGCTACCGACGGCTCCTCGAGTCTGAGCTGGGCCCACCCGCTCTGCCCCGCCACGAGCTGCTCCGTATCGAACAGGACGCAGCGTGCCATCACCTCCTGCGTGCCCACGTGCACCCGTACGCGTTGGCCTCGCTCCAGGGCCCAGGACGTGGCTTCGAGCATCTCCACCCGCGCGGTGAGCATCCACGTCGGCGTCCAGGCCCTGGACGAAACCAGCACCGTCCCGCGCTCGAGGTCGTCCTTGCCCGTGGCGGCCAGGGCCGCCGCCGTGCGCTCACCGGCCGATGCGACGTCGACGTTCCGACCGTGCACCTGCAGAGAGCGGATCCTCGCGTCGACCCCCGTAGGAAGGAGCCTGACCCGGTCCCCCACTGACAGCGTTCCGGATCCCAGCGTCCCCGTCACCACCGTTCCGGTGCCCTGGACGGTGAAGACCCGGTCCACGGGTAGCCTCGCCAGATCCTCCGCCTGGCGGCTGCGGGTACCCCGTGCGGACGTCAGGAGCGTGCGGCGAAGCTCGTCGACGCCCGAGCCCGTGCGGGCCGACGTGACCACCCGCGGAGAGTCGGCGTACGGTGTGCCGCGGAGGAGGTCACGCACGTCGTCGTCCACCAGGGAGAGCCACTCGTCGTCCACCAGATCGGCCTTCGTGAGCGCCACCACCATCGCAGGCACATCCAGCAGGCGAACGATGTCGAAGTGCTCCCGGGTCTGAGGCATGACGCCCTCGTCCGCCCCCACCACCAGCAGGACCACATCCATTCCCGACGCTCCGGCCACCATGGTCCGGACGAAATCCTCGTGGCCAGGCACATCGACGACGCCGAGCTGGAGGGCCTCCCCTTCCCGAAGCTCCGCGAAGCCCAGGTCGATGGTGATCCCCCGGGCCTTCTCCTCGGGGAGACGATCCGTGTCGATCCCCGTGAGCGCCTGGACCAGGGCGGTCTTTCCATGGTCGATGTGCCCCGCGGTACCCAGGATCAGCCGGTGCACGCTTCAGCCTCCCCCGCTCGCGGGCAGCATGTCGGCCAGAAAGCGAAGCGACTTGAGAGGCCGCTGGGCGATGTGGAAGGTCACGAAATCCGACACCAGGACGAGGTGCTGCCGGGTGTGGGACAGCGTGGGGCTCAGCCGGCCGGCTCCAAGGTCCCGGACCTGGGCGCGGGCCAGCGGGCCCAGCCGCGGTCCGCCTGCGTTCTCCGAGCACGACGGACAGAGCGTGCCGCCGGCGGCCAGGTCGAACCGGCCCAGGGCGTCATCGGGCAGGACGGAGGCGCAGCGGATGCAGACGTCCAGCTCAGGAGCGAACCCGAACGCCGCCACGATCCGCCACAGCCCGGAAAGACATGCCGCGGGGACGAGCTCGGGGGCAACGTCCTCGAGCCGGTCGAGGCCGAGCTCGAGCGCGCGGAAGATCTCGGGGCGCGGCTCCTGCTCGGCGTGCACCACCACCAGCTCGGCGATGGCCGACGCACCGGCAAACCGGAGGACGTCGCTTCCCAGGCGGGCCCTGAGACGCGTGCACTCGAAGTCCTTCATCGTCTGCAGTTCCCGATGGGGCCGGACGTACGCCGTGAGCTCTCCCGAGGCGAACGTGACCAGGGTGAGCCCCCCCTTGCCGGTCTTCCCTCGGACTCCCCGGGCCATGACCGAGAGCAGACCGTGGGTCTCGGTCAGGAATCGCAGGATCCTGCTGGTCTCCCCGTAGGCGTGTGCTCTCAGGAGGATCGCCGGGGTGCCGACGGGTGCCATGGTTCACTCCGTCGAGTGAAGCTGACGCAGAAGCCCTCGCCGACGTACCTCGTATGCACCACGCTCCTCGGGAGTCGGCGACGGGGTGGCCTCGAAGGCTTCGTCGAGTTGCGCCACCTCCACGAGGAGGGCACGGCGGCTTCTCCGTGGCAGCGGTGTCGGCCGCTCCAGAGCCGGGCGCTGCACGATCCACACGCCAGCCGAGCCGAGCACAAGCGCGAGGAGGAGCGCGAGCCATCCGGGGGGGACCGTTCGAGGGACCTCCCCTTCGACCAGACGGACCACGGCGTCCCTGGTTTCGGCGCCGGAGAACCGGCGATAGGTGCTTCCGGGCTCCAGCTCGACCGGCTGCGCCACGGTGAGCCCCGGCACTTCCAGCGGGGGTGCGGGCTCCTTCACCAGCACGTCGATTCCCTCCGTGACCCCGGGCAGGGGGATCTCCAGGAACGGGCCGGGCACCGCATAGCGGACCACGAACAGGCGCTCTCCGGGCGGCAGGGGCGCGCGCACCACGACGTCGCCGTCCTCGAACGTCCACGACGTCGCGGCGAGGGTGGCGTCGGACATCGTCGGATCCTGAGCGGTCGGGGGAAGTGGGTACCGCCAGACGACTCCGTTCTCCGGGGCCACGAGGGTCCGGTCTTCGTCGTTCCTCAGCTGAATGAGGTCGGTGACCTGCCATCCCGACGAGTCTTCTTCGAGGAAGACGTTCCGCGCTTCCACCGGGACCGCGGCGCCTCCCGGGGAAACCACGAGGGTGTCGTAGGCGTGGATCTCATACAGGGAATCCAGCTGGACGGGAAGGCTGATGGCGGATCCGAAGTAGAGGATTCCGGCATGCCGGACCGATGCGAAGTAGACCTCCGAACGCCTCGGATCGGGAACCGAGGGAAGGCGGAACGCGAAGGATCCGTCACGCGACACCTGGACGGAGTCGATCTCCCCCTGCGTGGCCTCGCCTACCAGGTGGAGGACGACGGTCCCCGACGTGAGCGCCGAGTCCCCCAGGAAGGCCCGACCTTCCAGCACGGGCTCGGCAAGGACCTGGGGCCGGGCAGACTCCGGCCGGCAGAGGCCGAAGAAGGCGATGAGGACGGGAATCCACCGCGCGACGTCAAGGGTTGAAGCGCCCAAAGTCCTCGGGGTTCAGCTTTCGCAGGTGCTCCTTGAGGGCCTCCGGATCCATGGCCTCGGTGGTCGATCTGAGCTCGCGGGCCGGGGTGCCGTCGGGTCCCGTCGCCTCGTCTTCGGCCATCTCGATGGATGCGACCTCCAGCAGCTCCTCCTCGGCGAAGATCTGGGCCTGGACCCTCAGCGCCACGGCGATGGAGTCCGAGGGCCGGGCGTCCACCGAGAACACCTGCCCATTCCGTCGTACCACGAGCTCGGCGTAGTACACGGTCTTCTCCACCTTTGTGATGATGACCTTCTGGACCACGCCACATGGGTCAGCGGACGGGAGAACTGCATCTCGGCGAGGTGCATGGCGATGGCGCTCGCCTCCCCGGGACCGATCCAGATGGGGAGCACCCGGTCGCCTCCCGTTTCCTGGAGGATGACGACGGGCGAGTTCGTCGAGCGATCGAGGCCCAGGCTCTGGACTCTGACTTCCACCAACACCGAGGAGCCACTCCCTGACTCGGGGTACGCTGCGGGGTCTGCGAACCCCCGCTCTCCCTCCCCATTACTCCGAAGCGTCCCCGGGGTTCTCTGCCGGAGAACCTGCCGGTGGACCGGAGCCTAGCCCGCGACGGCGCTCTTCAGCTCGTCGGCCCGGTCGGTCAGCTCCCACGGGAAGAACCACACGGACTCGCCGGAGGACACCGAATCGGGCACCCGTTGCTCGGGGGTGCGGCCGAAATGCCCGTAGGCGGCGGTGGGGGTGAAGATGGGATTCGAGAGGCCCAGGCGCTCGATGATGGCGCGGGGTCGGAAGTCGAAGACCGATGCCACGGCGGCGGCGATCTCGGTCTCATCCAGGTCGATGGCGGTACCGAAGGTGTTCACGAGCACGGAGACCGGCCGTTCCACCCCGATGGCGTAGGCGAGCTGGATCTCGCAACGCCGGGCCAACCCCGCGGCCACCACGTTCTTTGCCGCCCACCGGGCTGCATACGCGCCCGACCGGTCCACCTTGGTGGCATCCTTGCCGCTGAACGCCCCTCCGCCGTGGCGCCCCATGCCGCCGTACGTGTCCACGATGATCTTGCGGCCGGTGAGGCCCGCATCGCCGTGGGGGCCGCCGATGACGAATCGACCCGTGGGGTTGATGTGCAGCACGCACCGCTCGGGATCGTACAGCGCTCCGCGCAGCGCCGGCTCCACCACGCGAGCGGTCACCGCTTCGACCAGGTCCCGCTGCGCCACATCCTCGTCGTGCTGGGTGCTCAGGACCACCGTGTGGATCCGGGCGGGGCGCCCGTCCACGTACTCCACGGTGACCTGTGACTTCCCGTCCGGACGGAGCCAGGGGAGCTCACCGCTCTTCCGGACCTCCGTGAGTCGACGGGTGAGCTGGTGTGCGAGCTGGATGGGCGCCGGCATGAGCTCCTCGGTCTCGTCGGCGGCAAACCCGAACATCATGCCTTGATCGCCGGCGCCCCCGACATCCACTCCCAGGGCGATGTCCGGAGATTGCCGGTCCAGGCTCGTGAGGACCGCGCACGTCTGTGCGTCGATGCCGAACGACGAGCTCGTGTACCCGATCCGCTGGAGGGTGCCACGGACCACGTCGGGAACGTGGACGTAGGCTTCGGTCGTGACCTCTCCGGCGACCATCGCGACGCCGGTGGTCACGAGTGTCTCGCACGCCACGCGGGAGGAGGGATCCTCGCTGAGGAGATGGTCGAGCACCGAGTCGGAGATCTGGTCGGCGATCTTGTCGGGATGGCCCTCCGTCACGGACTCGGAGGTAAAGAGCATGCGACTCAAGGATCGACTTCCCTGCACGGGTTTGGAAGGTGGCGGGCCGGAACCTCCGGCGGCTGGAACGCTACCGAATCACTGGGGGAGCGACAAGTTCCAGCGCCCCGAAAACGCCTTCAGGTCCACGGCGCTGCCGATACCCTCCACGAGGCAGTTCGTGACGTCCCGACTGGTGGGGGCTGCCAGGGCGTTCTTGGCCGCGGCGCGCGCGTCTTCGATGCGCACCTCGCGGACCACCTTCTTGATCTCCGCGACCGTGGGCCACGCGACGGAAAGGGAGGTGATGTCCAACCCGAGCAGCAGGAACGCCCCCAGGGGATTTGCGGCCAGCTCTCCACAGACGCTCACCTCGAGGCCTGTCGCACGCCCCACACGCGCCACGTGGTCGAGCTGACGCACCACCGCCGGGTGGAACGGGTTGTACAGCTTGGCCAGCCGAGTGTTGGTGCGGTCCACGGCGAGGGTGTACTGCACGAGGTCGTTGGTGCCGATGGAGAAGAAGTCGCAATGGCGCGCCAGCTCCGCCGCGTCCAGAGCCGCCGCGGGGGTTTCGATCATCACCCCGAGCTTGTACCCGCGGTTGAAGGGGATGCCCTCGGACTTCAGGCTCTCCTCCTCGGCCTCGAGGAACTCCCTGACCTTTCGCACCTCTTCCACATCGTTGACCAGGGGGAGCATGATCCGGACGTCGCCGTGGGCCGTAGCCCTCAACAGGGCCCGGAGCTGCGTCCTGAACAGCTCCGGCTCGTCGAGACAGACCCGGATCGCCCGCCAGCCCAGGAAGGGGTTCTCCTCCCGGGGCATGTGGAGGAAGACGGGGAACTTGTCTCCACCCAGGTCGAAGGTCCGGATGTAGACCGAGCCGGAGGGGAACGCCTCGGCCACCGCGCGGTACGCCTCGTACTGCTCCTCCTCGCCCGGCATCGTGTTGCGACCCACGACCAGGAACTCGGTGCGGAACAGCCCGATACCCGCCGCTCCGTGGGCCTTGGCGTGGGCTGCCTCCGAGGGCAGGTCGAGGTTCGCGCGGAGGGCCACCGGCTGCCCGTCTCGGGTCACGGACTCCTGATCGGCGAGGGCGGCGACCTCCTCCTGCCATTCCTGGAGCCGCTCGCGCCGCTGGTCGAACACCGCCCGGTCGGCCTCGTCCGGATCGAGGATCACCCGCCCCACGCGCCCGTCGAGTATCGCCTCCTGCGCCTCCTTCGCCACCTGGGAGATCCGTCCCAGGCCCACCACGGCCGGAATCTCCAGCGATCGTGCCAGGATCGCCCAGTGGGCCGTCCGGGTTCCGAGATCCGTGGCGACCCCGAGCACACGCTCCGGATCGAGGTGCACGGTGAGGCTGGGCGTGAGGTTGCGTGCCACGACGATGACGCCCTGGCGCCCCTTCGCCAGGTCCGAAGGATCGTGATGACCGAGAAGGCGATGCAGCACACGGATCATCAGGTCCTCGAGGTCGTTCAGACGGTCGAGGACCATGGGGTGGGACGTGCGACTCCACATGGCCTGGAGCTCCAGCATCCTCCACTCGAACGCACGCTGGGCCGTGAGGTGGTTCTCCACCACGTAGCGGACCGTCCCGTCCACCACCGCCGGGTCCTCCAGCATGAGCAGCTGGGGGTCGAAGATCCTGGCCTCCACGGGACCCAGACGCTCCTCCGTGCTCTCCTGCACCTCTCGGATCCGGTCCCGGGCCCACGCCCTCGCTTCGTGGAAGCGCTCGACCTCCGACTCCACGCAGTCGGGGGACACCGTCTCGTGAGGCACCAGGGGGACGCCCCAGTGGAGAATGAAGACGGGGCCCGCCGCAATGCCTTCCGAGGCCGGAGAGCCATCCAGGGTCCGCGACATCTTCAGGCCTCCTCGAATCCGCGGCCCACGAGATCGGCCAGGGCGTCGATCGCGTCGGACGCATCGATGCCCGTGGCCGTGAGGCGGAGGAGGCTACCCTGCTCGGCCGCCAGCATCAGCACTCCCATGATGCTCTTGCCGTTCACCGCCAGACCGTCCTTCTCCACGGTGATCTCCGCAGAGAACTGCCCTGCGATCTTGACGAACTCTGCGGCCGGCCGCGCGTGCATGCCCGCCCGGTTGACGATGGTCACGTCGCGCTCGACGTGCGGTCCGCCACTCATGACGCCAGCCCCCACGTGGTGAGCAGCGCCACCGCAGCGACCACGGCCACGGCGGTGGGACGCCACAAGCGTTGACCGGCGAGCTCGCCGGCGACGAACGCGACCAGGGCCAGGCCCGCCCAGAGTGCACCGGACTCCACCAGACCCCCTTCTCCCCCCACGAGGGCGCCGGCCAGCGTGCCGAGCAACAGGGCGTCCACAGCGCGAAGACGTTCGGTCCACGCCGCGAGGTCCACCCTGGTGAGCGATCGGCCCACCTCCCTCCCGTTCCTCAGTCCGGCCCTGAAGCCCCAGGTGCGCAAGCCCAGGTGTCCGAGGTTGTAGACCACGACGAAGGTGGCGACCGCGACCCACGGCGGCGCTCCCAGCCAGAAGAGGGACATGGCCACCATGGACACGGCCGGAAGCCACGACGCCCATACCAGGGAGTCGCCGAGCCCCCCGAGGGGACCCCGCACCGCCGTCTTGAACCTCTTGATGGCCTGGTCGTCCACTTCGTCGCTCTCGAGGCGGACGATGGCTCCGAGCGCGACGTTGGAGAGGTACGGATGAGCGTTGAAGTGCTCCACGTGCCTGCGCACCGAGCGCTCCAGGGCGGCTGGATCGTCCTTGAAGATGCGTCGCAGCGAGGGGAGCAGGGCGAAGCAGAAGCCCGTCCCGATCATGGTCCGGTAGTTCCAGGACCCCTGGATGACGAACGAACGGAGAAAGGTCGCGAGGAGGCCTGGACCGGCGGACCGCGCCATCAGAACAGCCTCGTTCCGATGAACCCCAGGGCCAAGCCCGCGGCGAACAGGACGCTCCTGCGTCGAAATCCACCCAGGCTGCGAAGGAGTATGCCCGCGGACACCGCGCCACCGACCAGCAGCAGGCCCGAGGTATCGTCCATGGGCAGGGGCCAGCTCCCTGCCAGTGCCTGCACCAGCCCACGTCCGATCACCACGCCTCCGAAGGTCAGCACCACCCCGCGGATGAGGTCGAACCCGAGGGCGAGGCGGTGGGCGATGGACACGGTCCGCGAGGAGGCCGTGGCCGGCTCCGGTACGAACTGTCCGTTCATCCTGCGAAGGAGGGAGATGGTGAAGCCGCCCACCTGACCCCAGATCAATCCCATCGCGACCCCGAGCGCCGCGGCTTCCGGAGCCTCGACGACGGCGGCCGAGGCCACCGCCACCACGGTGGCGGAGGCACCTTCCGGGAACCGGGCTCCCCCCGAAGGGAAGGAGACCAGCAGGTAGAGCTCCAGCACCGCACCGATGAGGACTCCGGTGGCGGGCTCCCCCACGGCCCAGCCGGCCAGGGCACCCGCGACCAGGGGGCGGGACACCATGAACTGGCCTACGGACGTGCCGTCCAGCGCCAGAACGCCGCCGAGCAGTGAGATCAACAGGAGTTCCATCAGGATCCGAGCAGAGATTTCAGCGCTACCTTGGAGGCGTCGGGCAGATCCTGGGCCGACACCCTCACCCCTTCGTCCCTCATGTCCATGAGATTCCGGCGATCCTCCTCGGTGAGGTGCAGGTAGCTCAACACCCGTTTTCGGCCCGGTCCATGGTGCAGCCCGCCGAGGTTGATCCGCTCGCCGTTCATTCGTCCCCCCTCCGCGAGACGGGCCATGGTCCCGATGTCGCGAGTAAGGAGAATGGAGCGAACGCGGTCGGACCGCCACTCATCCAGGCGACCTCGAGCGGCCTCCACGTCGACGAAGACGGTCTCTGCCTTGCCGGCGCCCAGCGCAAAAAGCTCCTGCTCCCAGATGCTGGCAGAGAGGTCGTCGTCCACGACCAGGAAGCGCGCCGGACGCAGCTGGCTGCCCCACCCGAGCACCACCTGCCCGTGGATGAGGCGCTCGTCGACCCGGTAGAGCAGAATGGACACGGGCCCGTGCCGGTCTACCGCGTGTCCCCGAGGGTACGCACGCTCTCGCGTCCCTGGGCGATCAGACGGGGAACGAGCTCCCCCAGAGGGAGATCTCGATGGAACACGAAGTCCAGGAGGAGCGGCAGGTTGACTCCGCAGACCACCGCCCGGTCATGGACATTCCGGCAGGTAGCGAACGCGGCCATGCCGCAGCTCCCGCTCATCAGGTCCGCGAAGACCACGGTCGGTCGCTGGCCCGACAGGTCCTCCAGAGCGGCCTTCAGCTCCTGAGGGCCGAGACCCTCGTTGGACAGCGGGGTCAGCGCGTCGGCGTAATCGCCGGCGATTCTGCGCACGGCGTCGACGAGACCCTCGGCCATGACTCCGTGCGCCACGACGATGCCCTGGGTCAGGGGCGTGTCACTCATAATCTTGCTCGAGATACTCGCGTATGGGCTTCATCCGGTCCTGCAGGCGCTGGTTGAACGCCTCGGCCGAGTTGATACCCGAGTACTTCAGGAGGTGGTTCATGGCCACCACCTCCGAGATGACGGTGATGTTCTTCCCCGGGTTGAGCGGTACGGTCACCCGAGGCAGCTTCACGCCCAGAATCTCGTCGTCCTCCTCGTCGAGACCCGTCCGGGAGTAGTCCTGCCCCTGCTCCCAGAGCTGGAGATCCACGACCACCTCGATCCGCTTCTGTTGTCGGAAGGAGCGTACGCCGAACAGCTTGCGGATGTCGATGATTCCGATCCCGCGGATCTCCATGTGGTGGCGCTGCAGCTCGTGCCCCCGTCCGATGAGCACCTCGTTTCCCTGGCGGGTGATGATGACGAGATCGTCGGCGACCAGTCGGTGGCCCCGTTCCACCAGGTCCAGGACGCACTCGCTCTTTCCGACCCCCGAAGGCCCGACGAACAGGAGTCCTACTCCATAAACGTCGGCCAGCGATCCGTGAAGGTGGGTCAACGGCGCGAGAGCGGCTTCCAGGAAGGGCTTCAGCCTGTGGTACAGCTCCTTCGTCGACCGATGACTCCGCAGGACGGGCACACCGTGTTCGGAGGCCGACTCCAGGAAGGCGGCGGGGACCTCCTGACCCTTGGCGATGAACACCGCCGGGACGTCGAAGGCGAACAGACGGTCCAGGCGCTCCCGCAGGGCGGCCTCGTCCAGGGTCTCGAGGAAGGTCATCTCCGTCTCCCCGAAGACCCACATCCTGCCCCCGGGAAGGCGGGCCGTGTACCCCGCCAGCGCGAGCCCGGGGCTGGATATGTCCGGGTCCGAGGCGTGTCGGTCGAGCGGCGTGCCGGGGTTGAGGAGCTCCAGCGCCAGCGTTTCCCTCTTCGCATCGAGGAGGTCCTGTACGCTGATGCTACGGTCCATGACCGCCTTCGATCCGGGTGAAGGTGAGGTCATGTGTCGAGGCTCCTCACGCGCCGGACACGCCTTCGGAAAGCGGCGGAGCCTTGTGGTCCGTCATCTGGGACCGCCGCCGCTTCAGAATGCGGATGAGACGGTCCACGGCCTTGTCCAGTGCCGTCCTGAAGTCCTGCCCTTCTCCTGTTGCGATCACGGGCTCCGAGCGGGCGATGGAGAGAATCGCCTCCACGCGCTTCTGGAGCTTCTCCTCCTCGAAGACCACATCGGCCGAAGCGATGCCTGGCTCGTACTTCGTAAGCCGGCCGACCAGATATTCGGCTCGCGTGCGGGTGGAATCGGGGATCTGACAATGTCTGGCCGCGACCTGGACTCTCAAATCGGCCTCCGATGGTGAAAGAGAGGGTGATGATTCAAAGGTAGTCTTGTCCGGAATGGCCCACCACCCGGTGGAGGAAGGCCTCCATATCGTCCGCCGAGCGGCTCCACGAAAGACCTTCGCTCAGCTGTCGGGCCGCCCGGCCAAGCGCGTCCCGCAGCCCGTCGTCGGACAGGATCCGGTCGAGGGCGTCCGCCAGTCGGGGCACGTTTCCGTGGGGGACCAGGAAGCCCGTCTGGCCGTGGATCACGGATTCCCGGAGTCCCGGTGAGTCGCTGGCAACCGAAGGGGTGCCGCAGGCGCCGGCCTCGATGTTGGCGATCCCCCATCCCTCCTTCGGCGAGGTGAGCACGTGGACCCAGCTCCTGCGGAAGAGCTCCAGCTTCCGGTCCTCGGACACGTACCCGAGGAACTCTGCCCGCTCCCCGAGCCCAAGCCTCTCGGCCAGGCGCCGGAGCGCGGGAAGGTGATCACCCCTTCCGGCGAGCAGCACCCGAAAGGGGCGGCCACGGCGCTTCAGCTCGGCCGCAGCCCGAAGCAGGAGGTCCACCCGCTTGTAGCGCTTCATGCGCCCCAGGTAGAGGATCGTGGGGACCTCATACCGGGGGCCACCGTTCGGGGGCGGAAAGGTCTCGAGATCGATGCCGTTGGGGATCACCTCGATCTGGCTGCGGCTCATCCCGCGGCGGACGAGATCGTCCCGTGTGCTTTCGGAGACCGCCACGGTGGGGTTTCCGTGAAAGACCCTGGGCACGGGACGTTCCAGAAGCCAGGTGGCCGCAGCCACGGGAAAGGCCGCCTCCTGGAACGCGGTGGCGCCGAACAGATGATGCACCAGGAGGGCCACCGGCGGCTCGACCCAGAGCGGCGCGAAGAAGGGCACCTTGTTCAGGTCTTCCACCACCACGTCGGTGCCGTCGCCGCGCAAGTGCTTCCGGTAGTACCAGGGAGCGGTCACCGAAAGGGAATACCTCCCACCGCAGCGGCGCACACGGATGCCGTCGAGCTCCGTGGTGGAAGCGCAGCCCTTCCAGCCCGAGGTGAGCAGCGTGACCCGATGTCCCCGGGCTGCCAGGCGTCCGAAGATCTGATGGAGGTGCGTCTCGGCTCCCCCGGCCTGGGGGTTCTCCCGATCCAGCCAGTTGACCACCAGGATCCTCAGCGGAGGTCCGGTGGCTTCCGAACCGGCCGTCACGATTCCTTCTCGGACAGGCCCTTGTACAGGGCGTCCAGGACCCCGTTCACGAAGCGCGGAGAGTCCGGCCCGCCGTACTGTTCGGCGAGTCGGATGGCCTCCTGGAGCGAGACCTTCGGGGGAACCTCCTCGACGTGGAACAGCTCCACGGTGGCGATGCGCAGCACGGCGCGGTCGATGGTGGACAGACGGGCGAGGCGCCAGTTTTCCAGCGCGGCCTGGAGCCTTCGGTCCACGTCGTCCAGGTGCTCGTCGAGGAGGGTGACGAGCATGCGGATATACGGAAGGCGCCGCGGCGAGATCCGCCGGAGGGCCCACGCGCGTGCGCGGCTCCGGTCGATGCGGTCCCGGAGCCCGAGACCCTGGCGTTGCCTCAACGTGCCTCCAGGCGTCGCTGGAAGGCCACCATCTGGAGCGCCGCGAGCGCCACCTCGTATCCCTTGTTCGACGCCCCCTCACCGGCTCGCGCCAACGCCTGATCGTGGGTGTCGGTGGTCAGCACGCCGAAGACGACCGGGATGGGGGATTGCCGGGCGACGACGCCCAACCCCCGGCTGGCCTCGTCGCAGACGTAGTCGAAGTGGGGGGTCTCACCCCGGATCACGCATCCCAGGGTGAGGACGGCGTCGTGCCGATCGTTCCGGACGATCCGGGCAGCGGCCTGCGGCAGCTCCCACGCTCCTGGAACGAAGTAGACGTCGATCCCGTCCTGATCGGCGCCGTGCTCCTCCAGGCAACCCCGTGCCCCCTGGAGGAGGCGCTCGGTGATGTCCGCGTTGAAGCGCGACACCAGGATGGCCAGGCGGAGGTCGGAGGCCGACACGGAACCCCGGTCCTCCTGGACGTGGCTGCCCTCCAGGCTCACAGGATGTGCCCCAGCTTGGACCGCTTGGTGTCGAGGTAGTGCTGGTTGTGCTCCCCGGGCTCCATCTGGAGCGGCTCACGGCCGGTGATCTCGATGTCGTAGCCGTCCAAGCCCACGATCTTCCGGGGATTGTTCGTGAGCAGACGGATCGAGTTCAACCCCAGGTCCAACAGGATCTGGGCGCCGATGCCGTAGTCCCGGAGATCGGGCTTGAACCCGAGCTTCTCGTTGGCCTCGACCGTGTCCATTCCCTCGTCCTGGAGGGCATAGGCCTTGAGCTTGTTCCCGAGCCCGATACCCCGCCCCTCCTGCCGCAGATACACGATGGCTCCCTGTCCCTCCTGGTCGATCCGACGCATGGCCGCCGCCAGCTGTTCGCCGCAGTCACATCTCAGGGAGCCGAACACGTCGCCGGTCATGCACTCGGAGTGCATCCGCACGAGGACGTTGCCCTTGCCGCTCAGGTCACCCTTCACCAGGGCGGAGATGCTCCCGCCGGTCCACGATGCTCTCGTATCCGATCACCCGGAAGCTGCCGTCGTGCGTGGGAAGATCCGCTTCGGCGACGCGCCGAACCAGGCGGGTCTTGGTCAGACGGTAGGCCACCAGCTGGGCCACGGTGATGAAGCGCAGACCGTGCTCTTCCGCGAACACCTCCAGCTGCGGCCTGCGGGCCATGGTGCCGTCGGAGTTGAGGATCTCGCAGATGACCCCTGCCGGCTCCAAGTCCGCCAGGCGTGCCAGGTCCACGGCGGCCTCCGTCTGGCCCACCCTGCGCAGGACGCCGCCCGCCTTGGCCCGCAGGGGGAAGATGTGGCCGGGGCGCCTCAGATCGGCCGGCTTGGACTCCGGGTCCAGGATGACCTGGATGGTCTTGGCGCGATCGTGGGCGCTGATGCCCGTAGTGACCCCGAATCGGCGATGGGCGTCCACCGAGACCGTGAACGCGGTTCCCTGGGGATCCGTGTTCGTGTCGGTCATGAGCGGAAGATCGAGAGCGTCCGCGTGCTCGTTGGTGAGCGCGACACAGATGAGCCCTCGTCCGTACCGGGTCATGAAGTTGACGTGGTCCGGCGTCACGCGCGAGGCCGCCATGACCAGATCACCCTCGTTCTCTCTGTCCTCGTCATCCGCCACGACGACCATCCGTCCTTCTCGGATGTCCTCGATGGCGTCCTCGACGCGGTCGAACGGCATGTTGACTCCCCCTGGATCGCCCCGGGCTAGGCTCGCCGGACAGCGAGAATCTTACCCACGTACTTCCCGATCAGGTCCGCCTCCACGTTGACGGGATCGCCGGGCTGGAGCTGGCCGAGATTGGTGTGGTTCCACGTGTGCGGGATGATTCCGATCTGCACCACCTCGTCCTCGACGAAGTCGCTCACGGTGAGGCTGACGCCGTTCAGGGCGATGGAGCCGTGGAGGATCGTGGTCTCCGCAACGTCGGGAGGGATGCGGAAATCCATGAGCCAGTACTCGCCGTCCTCTCGAACTTGCTCGAGGTGACCGACGCCATCGACGTGTCCCTGAACGATATGCCCATCGAGACGGGCCGTCATGTGCATGGCGCGCTCCAGATTCACGCGGGTGCCGGGGCCGTACCGTCCGGCGATGGTACGCTCCAGCGTCGTGCCGATGACGTCCACGGAAAACGTGGGCCCTTCCACCTCCACGGCCGTGAGGCAGGCTCCATCCACCGCGATGGAGTCTCCCTTCGAGAGGGCGCCCTCGAACTGTGGGACCGCGAGCACGAAGCGGCGCGTGGTGGCAAGATCCTCGGTCTGTCGGACGAGCCCGGTGGCCTCGACGATGCCTGTGAACATCAACCCACCTCCTGGTCCAGGACCCACAGGGCGTCGCGCCCGTGGAGTCCGGTGGAGACAGCGGAGAGAATTGGCCCCAGGGAAGGTCCTCGGTTCCAGCGCCGAAGCCCGGAAGCCCTGCGGGGCCCAGCACGAAGGGTGCGACGAAGAGGTAGAGCCGGCTGACGTGGCCCTCGCGGAGCAGTGAGGCAGCCAGCCGCGCCCCTCCTTCGCAGAGAACGGAGCGGATCCCCAGCTCCCAGCTGACCGAAAGCAGCGCCGACAGGTCCAGCCTCCCCTCGTCGTGATCGATGGGGTGCACGTGGGCCCCGGCGTCCTCCAGACGCTCGAGGTCACCCTCCGGGGCGTCCCACCGGGTGAACACATGCACGGGAGCCTGCCGGGCCTCCTCGAGCAGCGCCGCACCGGTAGCCAGCTCGGCCCGGGGGTCGACCAGGAGCCGCCGCGGCGGGCGGAGCCCAGGCGGCACGAGACGCACCGTGAGCCGGGGATCGTCCGCCCGGAGCGTCCCGGCGCCCACCAGGATGGCATCGAAGCCCGTGCGCAGTCGGTGAACCTCCCGCTCGGCCTCGGTGCCCGTGATCCGACTGCGGCGGCCGGGGGCGGCGGCGATCTTGCCGTCGAGCGTCAGCGCGAGCTTGAGGGCGACGTAGGGAACGGCCTTCGTGGCCGCGTGGAAGAAGGCGGGGTTCTCATGACGGGCCTGCCGTCGGGTCCACACGGGGCCCACCACCTCGATCCCGGCCTCTCGCATCCTTACGCTGCCGCCCCCGGAGACCTCGCCCGGATCGGACGCGCCGAACACCACCCGACGGATTCCGGCCTGGATCATCGCCACCGAGCAGGGCGGAGTCTTTCCCTCGTGGTCGCACGGCTCCAGGGTTACGTAGGCGGTCGCTCCTTCCGCTCTGGACCGGGCGGCCTCCAGGGCGACGATCTCGGCGTGCGGTCCTCCGAACTCCCGGTGGTACCCTTCTCCGATGATCGCCCCATCCCGCGCCAACACGCATCCGACCAGGGGGTTGGGGTGCACGTGGCCCCACCCCTTTCGCGCCAGCAGGCGGGCCCGGTCCAGCAACGTCTGGTCAGCGGCCGAGAGGTCGGCGGGCTCGGGCATGGTCAGATCGTGAGGCGCGCGGCAAGGCTGGTGTAGAAGGAGCCCTTCGTGGGATCGAAGGGTCTCCTCGCGTAGCCCCGGGCTGGGGCGAAGCCCCGCACCCATCCGACCTCGGCCGACAGCTGGAGCACGAGGAAGTTGAGGGCCGCGCCGCCGAAGACCATGCCGCGTGAATGGTGGAACGACTCTGTCACGGCCCCTGGCCCCTGGAGCCCGGAAGGGTACAGCGTCGCGCTGCCGGAATACCGGTCCCATCCAGCCCCCGCCAGGAGCCCCACCGCAATCAGGTCCTTGCCCACGGTGGCCCGGATCGACGTCACCGACGGGTCCACCTCCACGGCGCCCCCCGGGCCGCCCACCGTGCCATAGCGGATCGTTCCCACGCTTCTCCGGGAGACGGACAGGGAGACACCCGGCAACGTGAAGGACTCCCGCAGGATGCCCACGCGTGCGCCGAAGCTGAAGGCCGACGCGCGCCCGTCGAATCCCTCCCCCTCGGGCAGGAAGGTCGCGCTGGCCTGGGCCAGAAGGTCCACGCTCAGGAACCCACCCACGGTGGGCGCGAGCGAGAACCCGTCGAAGACCCCCACGGCGAGCCCGGCGTGCGCCACCGGCACCACGAAGGTGGCTTTACGGGAGGGCGCGCCGTTGGGGTCGGCGAGATCCGGCAGCCCCACGGACATGAAGGCGGCTCGGGCCCCCACGGATACCCTGGGCGTGGAGCCCAGACGGCGACCCAGAGTGCTGGCGATCCCCGACACCTCGGAACCGAGCCCGGAGAGGAAGCCCACCTGCCCCTGGATGGCTCGGGCCGTCACGGCCAGCTCCGCACATTCGAGCTGCGGATTCCCGGACGCCACGCACTGATCCATCAGGTCGTGAAGATCCTGCGCCCGCGCGGCAGGGGGGCCCGGGAGCCCAGCGCTCAACAGCCCCGCCGACAGGGCCAGCGATCGTGCGATTCCTCTCATGTGTATCGAACCCCCTGCCCCGCTTCCACGCGGCCGATGGCCACGGGACGTTCCCCCTGGGACGTCAGGTGCTGCATGACGGCCGCGACGTTGTCCGGGTGGACCACCAGCACCATCCCGATTCCCATGTTGAATACCCGATCCATCTCGTCCCGGGTGACCTGCCCGGCCTCCTGGAGCGTCCGGAAGACCGGGGGCGCCGTCCACGACTCCCGCTCCACCACGGCCCCGAGCCCCTCCGGCAAGACCCTCGGGAGGTTGCCCGGGATGCCACCGCCGGTGATATGGGCGAGGCCCCCGATCATTCCGGCCTCCAGCAGCGGATGCAGGGGTCGGAGGTAGCTCCGGTGCACGGACAGGAGCTCCTCGGCCACGGTGCGGCCGCTCCCGGGAAGCACGTCGTCCACCCCGAGCCCCATCACGTCGAGCACGATGCGGCGTGCCAGTGTGTAGCCGTTGGTATGGAGCCCGGATGACCCGAGACCCAGGAGCGCGTCTCCCTCCCGGATTGCCCGGCCGTCGATGATCCGCGACCGGTCCACGATCCCCACGATGAACCCCGCCAGGTCATACTCTCCGGCCGCGTAGAAGTCGGGCATCTGGGCGGTCTCGCCCCCGAGCAGGGCACACCCGTTCTCGCGGCAGGCGACGGCGACACCGCCCACGACCTGCGCGACCACCGCCTCGTCCATCTCGCCGGTCGCGAGATAATCCAGGAAGAAGAGAGGGCGGGCCCCCTGTACGAGGATATCGTTGACGCAGTGGTTCACGAGGCATTGACCCACGGTATCGTGGCTGCCTGCCTCGAAGGCCACCTTGAGCTTGGTGCCTACCCCGTCCGCCGAGGAGACCAGCACCGGGGCGTCGAGGTCGGTCGGGACCTGGTAGAGTCCGCCGAACAGGCCCAGCTCGGAGAGGGTGAGCGCGTCTCTCGTGGACGCCACCAGCGACTTGAGCCGCTCCTTGGCCTTCTCGGCCGCGTCCAGATCGACGCCCGCCTCCCTGTAGCTCAGTCCCCCCTCATCCATCTCCGTCCTCCACGTGCGTCTCGAAGGCGGTCATGTCCTTGAACTCCCGGACCCGATCCCGTACCTCCCACGCCTCCAGGGACCGGAAGCGATCCACGCTGAAGGCCTCCACGGCGTAGGAGCCCATGGCCGAGCCGTAGACCATGGCCCGTCGCAGATCCTCGGCGTCGGGCGTCGACGCCTGGGCGAGGTAGCCCATGAACCCTCCGGCGAACGCATCCCCCGCTCCCGTGGGGTCGAACACGACCTCGAGGGGATATCCGGGCGCGAAGAAGACCCAGTCGTCCGCGAACAGGATGGCGCCGTGCTCGCCCTTCTTCACGACGACGATCCTCGGGCCGCGCTCGCGGATCCATCGCGACGCCTTGAGGAGGTTGGGCTCGTCCGCCAGCTGGCGGGCTTCGCCGTCGTTGACCAGGAGGATATCGACCCGCTCCAGCAAGGAGAGAAGCTCCTTCCGGCTCCCCTCGATCCAGTAATCCATGGTATCGCAGGCGACGACCTCGGGCGAGGAGACCTGGTCGAGGACCTCGTGCTGGAGGACCGGATCGATGTTGCCCAGGAACACCTGCCTCGCGTCGCGGAACGCCTCGGGAATCCTCGGTCGGAAGTCCGCGAAGACGCCGAGCCGGGTCTCGAGGGTGTCCCGGAAGGTCAGGTCATAGCGGTAGCGTCCGGCCCAGAAGAAGCTCTCGCCCTCCTCCTGCTCGATTCCCTCCAGGTCGGCCCCCCTCTCGACGAGGAAATCCAGGCGATCCAGGGGATAGTCCGTGCCCACCACCCCCACGATCTGAACGGGGCAGAAGATCGTCGCGGCGGCGCTGAAGAAGACCGCCGAGCCTCCGAGAACGCGCTCGGCGCTTCCGAAGGGCGTCTGAACGGAGTCGAGGGCCACGCTTCCGACGCAGAGAATGGACATGGTCTGGGGGTCAGTCCGGCTGGGAATCCGTATCGCGGTCCATCCGCTGTGGAGCTTCGATCCCGAGAATGGTCAGCCCGTTGCGCAGGACGATCTGCACGGCGCGGGCCAGGAGGAGTCGCGCGGACCGCAGGTCAGGATCGTCCACCAGGACGGCCAGCTCGGGACTCCGGGACGGGTTCCCCGCGTGGTACCAGGAGTTCGCCGCGCCGGCGGTCTGTTCCAGGTAGTCGCACATCATGTGCGGCGCGGTGTGCTCCGCGGCCCGGGCCACCGTGTCGGGGAACTCGCCCAGGCGCTTCACCAGCTCCCGCTCGAGGTCGTGGGACAGGAGGTCCAGGTCGGCCGACCCCGCCCGGACGTCCTCGAGGCTCCGACCTGCCTTGCCGAAGATGGAGCACATGCGGGCGTGGGCGTACTGGACCTTGTAGACCGGGTTCTTGTCCGACTGGTCCAGGGCGATGTCCAGGTCGAACACCAGGTGGGCGTCGGGCTTCCTCATCTGCAGGAAGTACCGGGCCACGTCCACCCCCACGTGCTCGAAGAGCTCGCGGAGCGTGGTGTACGATCCCGCCCGTTTGGAGAACTTCACCTCCCGGCCGTCCCGCTCCACACGGACCATCTGGTGGAGCACGTACTCGGGGTAGCCGGGGGGGCAGCCCAGGGCGCAGGCGCCGGCCTGGACCCGGGCGACCGTGCCGTGGTGGTCCGATCCCTGGACGTTGATGACCCTGTGGAACCCGCGATCCCACTTGTTCTTGTGATACGCCACGTCGGGGAGGAAATAGGTCGGCAGGCCGTTGGACCGGATCATCACGCGATCCTTCTGGTCCCCGTACTCGGTGGTACGGAGCCAGACCGCGCCGTCCCGCTCGTACACCAGCCCCGTGTCCCGCAGCGCGGCGGCCGTGGCGTCGACGAGGCCGTCCTCGTAGAGAGAGCTCTCGAGGAAATAATGGTCGAAGTGCACCCGGAAGTCCGCCAGGTCCCGGTCCTGCTCCTCGCGCAACACCCGGACCGCGAAGCGTCGCATGGCGTCCAGGGCTTCCTCCGACCCATCCCCCGCGAAGCGATCCCCTTCCTCCCGGGTCAGGGCCCGGGCCACGTCGACGATGTGCTCTCCCCGGTACCCGCCTTCGGGGATCTCCGCCTCCCGGCCGTGGAGCTCTTGATAGCGGCACCATACGCTCCGTCCCAGGAGCTCCATCTGGGTGCCGCCGTCGTTGTAGTAGTACTCCCGGTGGACGTCCCAACCCGTCCACGCGAGAAGCGACGCGATGGCGTCGCCCAGGGCCGCCTGTCGGCCGTGTCCCAGGTGGAGCGGGCCTGTGGGATTCGCGGACACGAACTCCACCATGACCCGTTGGGCTCCGCCCGTCCGGCTCCGTCCGAAGTCCTGGTCCTCCTCGACGATCCGGTCCAGCACCGAGGCAACCGCCTCGGTGCTCAGTCGGAAGTTCAGGAACCCTGGACCCGCCACCTCCACGGCGGTCACGCCGGCGCGCTCCAGGTCCAGGCGTTCGGCGATCTCCTCCGCGATGTCACGGGGAGCGCGGCGGAGCACCCGGGCGAGGGTCATGGCGAGGTTCGTGGCGACGTCACCGTGGGAGGGGTCCCGGGGACGCTCCAGATGGATGGGATCCCCGAGGGCGGCGCCCATCTCCGCCAGGACGGCCCCCAGGGCGTCCCGGATCGCGTCGTGGGACACCGCTCAGTCGTCCTTCGAGGGGGGAGGCGGGCTCTTGGGTGCGTCGGCCTCCGAGGCCTTCTTGGTGTCGCCGCCCTTCTTGGCGTCGCCGCCCTTCTTGGTGTCGCCGCCCTTGTCGCCGCCCTTCTCCGATGACGCCTTCTTCTTGTAGTCGTCGGAGCGATAGTCGGTGGTGTAGAACCCCTCTCCCTTGAAGAGGAACCCCCCTCCGGCCGAGATCTGGCGCCGGGCTGGCTTGCCGCATTCGGGACAATCGGCCCCAGGCTCCTCGGATATGCGCTGGAAGACCTCGAAATGATGCCCCTCGGGGCACAGGTATTCGTATGTGGGCATGGACGGGTCAGACGTGTGTGTGGCCGCACCGAGAGCGAAAAAAGCTAACGCCGCGCGGGGAGGCGGACTACCGGTCGTAGGTGCCCCAGGTGTCGCGGAGGGTATCGCTGATCTCGCCGAGGGTCGCTTCTGACGCCACGGCGTGGACGATGGCCGGCATGAGGTTCTCCTCCCCGGCCGCCACCGACCGGACGGCTTCGAGCGCGCTGCCGACCTCGGCCTGGTCGCGTCGCTCCTTCCTCCGTGCCAGCGCGTGCCGCTGGCCCCGCTCCAGCGCGCTGTAGTCCGGCTGGGCGATGCGGGGGGACTCGCCCGCCTCGGCGTGGACGTTGACCCCCACCACCCTGCGGCGTCCATCCTCGATCTCCCGCTGGTACCGGTAGGCCACGCGGTGGATCTCGTCCTGCATGTACCCGATGGCCTTCGAGGCGCCGCCCAGCTCCTCGATGCGGCCCAGGTACTGGCGAGCCTCCTCCTCGATCCGGTCCGTCAGCGCCTCGACGTAGTGCGATCCGCCCAGGGGGTCCGCGGTGCGGGTGACCCCCGACTCCTCCGCCAGCACCTGCTGGGTCCGGAGGGCCAGCGTGGCGGACTGCTCCGTGGGGAGCGCCAGAGCTTCGTCGTACCCGTTGGTGTGGAGGGATTGGGTCCCGCCCAGCACCGCGGCGAGCGCCTGCACGGTGACCCGCACCACGTTGTTGAGTGGCTGCTGGGCGGTGAGCGTGGACCCTCCGGTCTGGGTGTGGAACCGCAGGCGGCAGGCGCGCTCCGACGCGCCGTACCGGTCACGCATCAGCCGGGCCCACAGGCGACGTGCGGCGCGGAACTTGGCGACCTCCTCGAGGAGATCGTTGTGCGCGGCGAAGAAGAACGACAGGCGCGGGGCGAAGGCCTCCAGGTCGATGCCGCGAGACAACGCCTCGTCCACGTAGGCCAGCCCGTTCGCGAACGTGAAGGCCACCTCCTGTGGGGCGGTCGAGCCCGCCTCGCGCATGTGGTAGCCCGAGATGGAGACGGTATTCCAGCGGGGGATCTCCCGCGAGCAGAACGCCACGATGTCGGAGACGAGGCGCAGCGAGTGCTCCACCGGGTAGATGTACGTGCCCCGGGCGACGTACTCCTTGAGGACGTCGTTCTGGACCGTGCCCGACAGCCGGTCCCTGTCGACGCCCTGCTCGTCTCCCAGGGCCACGTACAGCGCCAGGAGTATGGCCGCCGTGGAGTTGATGGTCATGGAGGTGGACACCTGGTCCAGGCGGATGCCGTGGAAGAGGGTCCGCATGTCCTCCAGCGAGTCGATGGCCACCCCCACGCGACCGACCTCCCCGCTGGCCATGGCCGCATCGGAGTCGTAGCCCATCTGCGTGGGCAGGTCGAAGGCGACGGACAACCCGGTCTGGCCGCGGTCGAGGAGGTACCGGAACCGGGCGTTGGTCTCCTCCGCGGTGCCGAACCCGGCGTACTGCCGCATGGTCCACACGCGGCCCCGGTACATGTCGGCGTAGATGCCGCGGGTGAAGGGAAAGACGCCGGGCTCGGTCGGCTCCGGGTCCGTCTCCGGCCTGGTGTAGACCTGTTCGACCGGGAGGCCGCTGTCCGTCCTGAAGTCGCGCTTGTCGCTCATTCCCCCTCCGCCGGGTGGTCCGCGAGCTCGACGAGGACCTGGTCCTTCTCCACCGGCTCCCCCGCGGAAACGAGGACCCGGGACACGACCCCCCCGGACTCGGCCTTGAGCTCGTTCTCCATCTTCATGGCCTCGATGATCACGACGCCCTGCCCCGGCTCGACCCGGCTCCCCTCCTCCACCTCCACCTTGACCACGAGGCCCGGCATGGGCGCCCGTACGGATCGTGCGCCGGCCGCTCCGGCGCCGACGCCGGTCATCTCCCGGATGGTCCGGGTGCGCTCGTCGACGGCCTCGGCCGCGAAGCGGCGTCCTCGCAGGTGCAGGCTCCACGCCCTTTTCCCGTCGACCCGCCGCGCCACCACACGCTCCGAGCGGCCATCCACGAGGAGGCTCCGGACCGACGTGCCTTCGACGTGGGCGAGATCGGCGGAGACGGGCTCTCCGTCGATGACGGGCCCGTCGGGCGTGAGATCCACCTCGAACGTCCTGCCCTCCACCGTCACGAAGTATTTCATCAGGCCTCCGGCACGCGGTCGAGCACGGCCAACGTCTCCACGTGGGCCGTCTGCGGAAAGAGATCGAAGGCCTCCACGTGCGCCACGCGGTACCGGTTGTGCAGGCGCGCCACGTCCCGCGCCAACGTGGCGGGATCGCAGCTCACGTACGCGATGTGGCGGGGGGGAATACGGGACAGGGTCTCGGTCACCCGCTCGTCCAGGCCCGAGCGCGGCGGGTTCAGGATCGCGAAGTCCGCCGGGAGGTGGGCCTCGAGCTCGCGCTCCATGCTGCCCTCCACCGCGTGGAACCCCGGTGGCGCGTCCCTGCGCGCCGCCGCGACGGCCTCGGGCTCCATCTCGATGCCGGTGACGTTCCACCCCCGCCTGGCCAGGGCACGCCCGTACACCCCCACGCCGCAGTACCCGTCGATGCACGTGCCGACCTCCGCCGGGGCCCGTTCCAGCACCCGCTCCGTCATCGGCTCCGCGGCTTCACGGTTCACCTGAAGGAACCCACGGCCCGCCACGGGAAGACGTTCACCCCTCCAGCGGTCGAAGGCCTGACGTCCCTGCACCAGGCGCGCCCGCCTGCCGCCGAAAGGCTGGTGCCATACGCTCACCAGGTCCGGGACGGCGCCCAGCAGCCCCGGGGCCTGCCAGGACCGCTGGCCCCCCTTGACGAACAGCACCACCCCGTCGTCGGTGAGGCGGAGGGTGAGCCTGAGCTCGCGACCCTCGGGCAGCGCTGCCGCCCCCACCCCCCAGCAGCCTCGGAGCGCCTCCCAGGCCCTGAGGATCGAGGGCTCGGGAAGCAGGCACGCTCCGTCCACGTCCACCAGCTCGTCGGGGTCCGCGAGCCCATGGAAGCCCGCCACGACGCTCCCGTCCCGCAGGCGGCGGAGGGTGAAGGTCACCCGGTTCCGGTATCGCAGCCTGCGCGGGGAGGGCTCCACGGCCGGAATCCCCACACGCACCTTGCCGATCCGCTCCAGGGCGTCGGCGACGAACCGGGCCTTCCAGGTCAGCTGCGCGTCATACTCCAGGTGCTGCAGCGTGCAACCGCCGCACGCGGGGTAGAGGCGGCAGGGTGCGTCCACCCGGGATCCCCCGGGCTCGACGATGCGCGTGAGCCGGCCCGTGGCCCATCGGGGCCGTATCCGGCCCAGGCGGATCTCGACCCGGTCGTCGGGCGCGGTCCGGTGGACGAAGACCACCCGCCCGTCGGGAAGGTCGGCGACCCCGGCTCCGCTGGAGGCCAGGGCCCGGACGCGGACGCCCACCACGTCCCCCGGGCTCATCGCCGCCGGGGACGTCAACGGCCCCTCCAGGGCCACCCCGCCCTCTGCCAGGGCGACAGCTCCGACCCGTTGGTCCGCGCGATGCGGGGCGCACGGTGCCGGTGCCGATCCTCCTCCTCCAGGAGCGCCGCGGTGAGCGCCACCGCCCGCAGAACGTCCTCGTCCTGGAGCCCGTCCACGAGGGCCGGGTGCTCCTCCAGATAGCGGATGGAGATATTGCCCGAGCGGAAATCGGGCTCGTCCATCACCCGCCGGTGGAAGGAAGCGCTCGTGTCCACGCCGACCACCACGAGCTCGTCCAGGGCCCGGGCCATGCGCACGATGGCCGCGTCCCTGGTTGGCGCGTGCACGATGAGCTTGGCCAGAAGGGGGTCGTAGTGGAGGGAAACCTCGAAGCCCTCCTGGAAGCCTCCGTCCCAGCGGATGCCGGGCCCGGCAGGGATCTGGAGGTGGGTCACGACCCCGGTGGACGGGAGGAATCCGTGATAGGGGTCCTCGGACGTGATTCGACATTCGATGGCGTGTCCGTCCAGGGACACGTCGTCCTGGCAAAAGCCCAGGGGCTCGCCTCCGGCGATCCGGAGCTGCCACGTCACCAGGTCCACGCCCGTCGTGAGCTCCGTGACCGGGTGCTCCACCTGCAGCCTGGTATTCATCTCCAGGAAGAAGAACTCCCCGTCCTGGAACAGGAACTCCACGGTGCCCGCTCCCACATAGTCCACGGCCTGGGCCGCGCGCACCGCCGCACCCCCCATCTCCGCTCTCAGCTCCGGGCTCACGACCGGCGACGGGGCCTCCTCCACCAGCTTCTGGTGACGACGCTGGATGGAGCACTCCCGCTCGTTCAGGTGCACGACGTTGCCGAGGGCATCCCCGAGGATCTGGATCTCGATGTGTCGCGGACGGCCGAGGTACCGCTCGAGATACACCGCGTCATCGCCGAAGGCGGCCCGCGCCTCCCTCTGCGCCGCCTCGAAGGCCCGTGGCAGATCCTCGGGGTCCTCGATGACCCGCATCCCCTTCCCTCCGCCCCCGGCCGCGGCCTTGAGCAGCACCGGGTACCCGATCTCCCCGGCCGCCTCCCGCGCCTCGCCGGCGTCGGCTACCGGCTCGACGAGCCCCGGCACGATGGGCACGCCCGCATCCCTCATCCGCCGGCGGGCCTCCGTCTTGTCGCCCATGGCCGAGATGGTCTCCGGGGACGGGCCGACGAAGGCCAGACCGGCGTCCCGTACGGCGGCGGCGAACGGGGCCCGCTCGGCCAGGAACCCGTAGCCCGGATGGACGGCGTCGGCGCCGGACCGGGATGCCACCTCCAGCAGACGGTCGACCCGCAGGTAGCTCTCCGCCGACGGGGCCGGCCCGATGAGGTAGGCCTCGTCGGCCTCGAGGACGTGGGGTGCCAGACGGTCCGGCTCGGAGTACACGGCGACGGAGCGGATCCCGAGGTCCCGTGCGCCACGGATCAGGCGCAGGGCGATCTCGCCCCGGTTGGCGATGAGGAGCTTTCGGATCAAGCGGCCCGCCTCTCGTGGAAGCGCCGTGTGTCCGGCAGGAGTCTACGCGGGCCGGAACTTACCAAGAGCCCGGGCAGGGGGGAAAGGCGGCCGGCCGCCTCCCCTCAGCCCCGAAGCGTGCCCTGAACGCTCATCTCGCTCTGCCTGCGCATGATCCGCAGCGTGATCTCCTCGTGGTCCTCGTAGCTGAGGAGGACGCGCCTCACCTGAGCCGGGTCCGTGGCTTCGCGCCCGTCGATGTCGAGGATGACGTCACCCGGCTCGAGGCCCAGGGTCGAGCTCTCGTCCACGTCCGACACCAGCACCCCCCGGGACGTGCCGAAGTAGTCGGCCAGCCCCGGCTTGAGATCGAGCAGCTCCAGCCCGCCGACGCACCGGTTCGAGAAGGTCAGGAACGCCTGTTCTCCCGGATCACCGGGGCACTCCCAGCTCCCGCGGCGACCGAACGCGCTCACGAAGCCCCCTTCCCGGGGAAGGACGGCCCATTCGGGCTGCTCGTTTTCCTGAGACCAGACGGTGACGCCGAAATCCTCGGGCCGGCGGACGCGCAGCTCGCGGACCTGGTCGCCCAGGTCGCGCATCCGGATCGCCATGCCTCCCATGTCCACGCGGGGAGCGACGATGCCCACGCGTGAAAGATCGCGCGCCGTCAGCGCGGTCGTGTGGGTCTGGCCATCCCGGAGGTACTCCACCTCGACCTCGTCGCCGGGCTCCAGGCGCCGGGCGAGGGCCACGAGGCGCTGGACAGGGAGGGTCCGGTCCAGGTCGAAGTGATCTTCGTCGGCGGCATCCAGGGGCTCGAGGAGGCTCTGGCCGTCGATCCCGGTGATGACGTCCCCTTCACGAATCCCGGCCTCCTCGGCGGGTCCACCCTCCAACACCGACTCCACCCGCGCTCCTTCGTACCCGCCCTCGGAGTCGGTGAGGGTGACGCCGAGACGAGCCCGCCCCATGAAGGGCATGATGCGCGCGACGATCCCTTCCACATCGGGCATCCGAAAGCAGGTGCAGTTCTCGATTTCCTTTCCGTCCCGGTCGACGCAGCGGCACTCCTGCCGCTCGCTGCGATCCGGGCGCACCTGGCCAAACGCGGGGGCCGGGGGCATCAAGGCCAGGGCTCCCGCGGCCAGGACCGCCGAGGCGGCGTGCCCAGGGCTCCAGCGCTTCATCTTCATCATCATCCTCCACGGAGGGGTCAGTTTCGCTCACCAACCCTGAGATGCCCGACGGTGGCCGCCGGGTTGTCCACAGCGCGACGGCGTCCGGCAGCATGGAGGCTAGAGGGGGATGTTCCCGTGCTTCTTGAGCGGGTTCTCGTCCCGCTTGTGGTGAAGCATGTCGAGAGCCGAGATGAGCCGAGGACGCGTCTCCCGGGGGTCGATGACGTCGTCCACATAGCCACGGGAGGCCGCGACATAGGGATGGGCGAACTTCTCCCGATAATCCCCGATGCGGGTCTCGGTCGCCGTTTCGGGGTCCTCGGCGGCGGCGATGTCCTTGCGGAACAGGATCTCCACGGCCCCCTTGGGGCCCATGACCGCGATCTCCGCCTGGGGCCAGGCGAGGTTGATGTCGCCCCGGATGTGCTTGGAGTTCATCACGTCGTACGCGCCGCCGTAGGCCTTCCGCGTGATGACGGTCACCTTGGGGACGGTGGCCTCGCTGAACGCATACAGGAGCTTGGCGCCGTGACGGATGATGCCTCCGTGCTCCTGGGCCACACCGGGCAGGAAGCCCGGGACGTCCTCGAACACCACCAGGGGGATGTTGAAGGCATCACAGAACCGGACGAAGCGGGCGCCCTTGTCCGACGAATCGATGTCGAGAACGCCGGCCAGGACCGCCGGCTGGTTCGCGACGACGCCCACGGGCCGGCCACCCAGATGGGCGAAGCCCACCAGGATGTTTCCGGCGAACCTGGCGTGGACCTCATAGAACGTCCCGTCGTCCACCACGTGCCGTATGACATCATGCATGTCGTACGGATGATTGGGGTTGTCCGGAACGACCTCGAGTAGACTCTCATCCTGTCGGTCGTGGGGATCGAGGGCCTCGCGAGGCGGCGGCAGGTCGCGGTTGTTCTGGGGGATGTAGTGGAAGAGGTCCCGCACCGACCCCAGACACTCGGGCTCCGAGTCGGACGCGAAGTGGGCCACCCCCGAGGTGGAGGCGTGAACGTCGGCGCCCCCCAGCCCCTCCATGTCGATGTCCTCGTGGGTCACGGTCTTCACGACGTTCGGTCCGGTCACGAACATGTAGCTCGTGCCGCGAACCATGTAGATGAAATCGGTGATGGCCGGCGAGTAGACGGCTCCCCCGGCGCAGGGTCCCAGGACGACGCTGATCTGGGGAATGACGCCGGACGCCAGGGTGTTGCGCAGGAAGATGTCGGCGTAGCCGCCCAGGCTGACCACACCCTCCTGGATCCTGGCGCCGCCCGAGTCGTTGAGCCCGACGATGGGCGCTCCGTTCTTCAGCGCCATGTCCTGCAGCTTCACGATCTTCTCGGCGTGGGCCTCCGACAGTGAGCCCCCGAAGACCGTGAAGTCCTGGCTGAAGACGTAGACCAGCCGTCCGTGGATCGTTCCATACCCGGTGACCACCCCGTCGCCCAGGATCCTCCGGTCCTCGAGCCCGAAGTCGGTGGAGCGATGGGTGACGAAGCGATCCAGCTCCACGAACGAGCCATCGTCCAGCAGGAGGTCGATCCGTTCCCGGGCGGACAGCTTGCCCCGGGCATGTTGGGCCTCCAGCCGTTCGGCCCCGCCCCCCTGCTCCGAGGCCCGACGGAGCTCCTCGAGACGCTTGAGCTTCTCCTGGATCGACATGGTCAGCCGATGGGGATGAGGGTCCGGTGCTCGATGCGGACCAGCTCGGTCTGCCGTATCACCCGGCCGTCGCGGATGGAGAAGATCCCGGTGGCCCCGGGCACGTCGCGCACGTTCTCCAACGCTCGCCGCATCTGCTGTGGCGTGCGGGGTCCCACCAGCCTCGCCGCCTCGAGGACGAGGAGGGTGGCATCATAGCCGAGGGCCGGGACCGGGCTCACGAGGGACCGCTGGAAGTGGCTTTCGTAGGCCTGCCGGAAGCGGAGGTAGCCTTCGGACCCGGGCCCTGCGTCCACCGGCGCCGTGGCCACCACGCCGGTGGTGTGGCGGGCGTCGACCACCTCCAGGGTCTGGGGGTCCGTCCAGCCGGAGGTCCCCAGGACCTCGATGGCCAGCGTGTCGAGCCCGTAGAACGTGACCTGGGGGGCGAGAAGCTCCACGTCCTCGGGAGGAACGGGGAAAAAGACCGCCACCGGGTCGAGCATCGCCACGTCCAGGGTGTCCTCCTCGGTGAGGCCGAGGGCCCGGATCTCCTCGGTCCGCAGCGCGTCGCGAACCCCCCTGATCTGATCCCCGAAGAACGTGGCACCCGCCGCATAGGGGAATCGGCCCACGACCGGGACACCCAGGCCTGTCACGGTCTCCTCGAAGACGTCGGCCTCCTCGGTGGAGGCTGGAGCCAGGGAGTGCACGATGGCCACCCGCGCATAGCCGGCCAGCGCGGCGTATCGCGCCATCGCCATGGCGGCCTGAGGGTCGGCGCCGGCCAGGGAGTACACTCCCTCCTCCGGCGTCGTTCGGGCCGTGGGCGACACCAGCGGGAGGGATCGCGTCCGGGCCTGGGCTGCCGACTCCAGGGAGGCTTCCTGCAGGAGCCCCACGGCCGCCAGGGCTCCCGACTCCTCGAGCTCCCGGACCAGCTCGGCCGAAATCGTCGGGTCCCCTCCGTCGTCCCGCATGTCCAGCACCACCTCTGCGCCTTCCCCGAGGTAGGTGGCCGTGGCCACCTCCACCCCCTCCGCCCCCCTCCGAGCGAAGTCGCTCAGGGCCGGGGACCCATCCAGGGGCAGCACCGACCCGAGGTGCACGGCGGGCAGGCGGCGCCGGAACCCGACGGGATTCTCCTCGAGGAGGCCCGCCGCCATCAGGGAGTCGGCCCCGCGGGCGCCTGCCTCGATGGCCGCCGCCGCGAACCTTCGCGAGTCTTCGTCCTCGCCGACCTCGTAGAGAATGGCGGCGTAGCGCGTCAGCGCCACGGGGCGGAGAGGACGCTGAGGAGGCGTCTCGGCGAGGATCGCCTCCATCTCGAGCGGGTCCTCCACCTGGGCCGACACCTCCCGGGCCAGATCCAGTCCCCGCAGGACGGTATTCGTGGTCGCCGACCGGTCGATCTGGAGCAGGCGCCGGAGACTCTCCGCCGGCTCGCCGAGGGCGGCCATGGCGGCCCCCTGCAGGAGGCGGAACTCCCCCTCCCGAGGATCTCCCGGGGTCAGGAGATCGGCGAATCGGCCCGCCGTCGAGTCCGCCCTGGCGTGTGCTCCCGAGGCGAACTCGGCCCGGGCCAGGAGGCCGAGGGCGCGGCCGGAGACGGAGGCCGACGGGTACTGGTCCACGATGCGCCGAGCGAGGGGGATCACGTCGGCGAAGCGTCTCGAATCGAACAGATCCGACGCCTGGGCGAAGAGCTCGGTGGCCCGCGCCTGCTGGCTGGCGCTGGCCGGCCCCTGCTCCAGGACCGGATCGGGGAACGGGCGGGCCTGGGGCTCGATGTCGCCGGACGCGGTCCCGCTGCAGGCCGTGGCGACGACGACCCCCACGAAAAGCATCAGCCCGGACGCGAGCTGCGTCCGGGCGTGCCAGTGCCGTCGGGTCATGGGGCCCCTCCGAAGGGGGTGGTGATCCACGTCGGCCTCACTCCGCCG
>JARRLD010000053.1:0-19052 GCA_037387345.1 Gemmatimonadota bacterium | reverse complement strand
CGGCAGGGTCGGGTGCGAAGCTCCACCAGGTGCTCGCCGGGCCACGGCGACCTGCGGGGACGGCTGGGCGTGGGATGCCACGGGGAGCAGCGCCAGCAGAAGGAGGCTGGCCGAGAGCCGGGCAATCATCGTCGTCCTCCGGGGTTGGTCATCGCTCAGGCTGATCGTACGGTTGCCGGCGTGCCCCCACAATGCGTACGCTGCGCCCAACCAGGAGATCGCATGAACAGACGAAGATTCGTGCGCGGGGCGACCGCAGCTGCCCTGGGCACCGCCGGCTTCCCCCGAGCGGTGTGGGCCCGGGGAGAGCAGGGATGGGAACGCCCTTTCCCCAATCCCTCCGCCCTCATCATGGACGCGATGGGGGAGCTACGGCCCGTCTACGAGGCGCCCTTGATCCGTGAGATGCTGGCCAGCGGCATGGACGCCATCACGGTGACGCTGTGCGACCCCAAGCCCGGCGGTGCCGAGGCCCTGGAGCTCGCCGTGGACGGGCTGCTCGAGTACGACCGCATGATCGAGGGACAGCCGGACCTGCTCCTCAAGGCCACCTCTGTCGCGGACGTGGAGACCGCCCGGAAGTCGGGTCGCATGGCGGTCTTCTACCTCTACCAGAACGCGGAGCAGTTCGGCGACGATCTGGACCGCGTGGGCATGTTCTACCGCCTTGGGCTGCGCAGCTCCCAGATCACCTACAACGAGCGGAACCGCTTCGGTGTCGGCTGCCGGGCTGAAGGGGACGCGGGAGGGCTCACCGATCTCGGACTGGCGCTGGTCGAGCGCATGAACGACATCGGGATGCTCGTGGATCTGGCCCACGCCGGCGAGCAGACCATGGCCGACACCATCGCGCACTCGCGGGTGCCGGTCATCAACTCCCACACGGGTTGCGATGCCGTGCATCCCCACGTCCGGAACATGTCCGACGTGAACATGAGGGCCGCGGCCCGGCGCGGGGGTGTGGTGGGCGTGTGCCAGCTCAGACCGTTCCTCACCTACGAGAAGTCCGACAACCTGCACGCGTATTTCGACCACATCGACCACGCCGTGAACGTCTGCGGCATCGAGCACGTGTGCATCGGCTCGGACCGGGACCATCGTGTCATCGAGATGACTCCGGAATACGAAGCGGAGCTGCGAGCGGAGGAAGGAAGCCAGGTGGTGAGCAGCGAGCTGCCCTATTTCATCGACGAGCTCAACGGGCCACGGCGGATGGAGGTGGTGTGGGACGGCCTCGCGGCGCGGGCATACTCCGAGGACGACATCGAGAAGATCATGGGCCTGAACCTGTTCCGGCTGTACGAAGAAGTCGTCGGGTGACCCCCTCACGCCTCGGACGAGCCCCCATGCCGCAGGATCCCTGATGGCCGACCTGCGCATGATGCGCTGGCGGGCGTACCTGGCCATTGCCGCGGTGATCGTCGTCGCCGCGTGGTGGCTCTACACCGGCGGGCCGTCGTACATCCTCCAGGTCGACTACCAGTGGATCGGCGACCTGGCGGACAGCGCGGACGTGGTGATGGACGGGGCTGTGGTGGGTCACCTCAGCTTCGACCCCCGAGGGCGCCCGGTGCAGGGATTCGAGGTGACGCCCGGCGAGCATGTGGTGGAGCTTCGCACGCGACCCTGCCGCGCCCGCCCGGAGCCGGTGACTGTCGGGCCGGGAAGGATCACGGTCGTCGTCGCCGACCTCCTCGAGAGCTCCGGAGGGTGCACTGTCGTGTTCCGCTGACCGGGGTGCCCGAGGGGATAGCGCAGGGGCCGTCGGCGCCCTAGCCTCAGGGACGACCCCTTGTCTCGAGGCATCCCATGTCCACGCTTCCTGTAGCCTCCGTCCGCTTCGCCGCGAGGGCCCTGTTCGTCGCCCTGACGGCTTCCGCATGCCAACCTTCCGCCGACCGCGTCACCGTCGAGGTCACGTTTCCCGAGGCCCGCAGCGCAGAGCCGCTGGACGGGAGGCTGATTCTGGTCCTGTCGCAGCGGAGCGAGGGAGAGCCCCGGTTCCACGTCACCGACGGGAGGGGCGCCCAGCCCGTCTTCGGCCTCGACGTGGAAGGATGGATGCCCGGCGAGGCCGCGTTGTTTACCGACACGGTGTTCGGCTTCCCGGTGCCCCGGCTGGGGGACCTGCCTCCGGGCACCTACCGTGCGCAGGCGATCCTGAACCGCTACGAGACCTTCACCCGCTCCGACGGTCCCACGGTCAAGCTGCCGCCGGATCGGGGAGAGGGTCAGCAATGGGCGCGCAAGCCAGGCAACCTCTACAGCGAGGTAACCGAGTTCACGGTGGGAGGGTCGGGTGAAGGTGACCGGCTGACGCTCAGCCTCGACCAGGAGATCGAGGCCCTGCCGGATCCGACCACGCTGGAGACCGATTGGGTGAAGTTCGTGCGTATCCGCTCCGACCTGCTGTCGGATTTCTGGGGCACCGACATGTACCTGGGAGCCTGGGTCATGCTTCCCGAAGGCTTCGACGAGCATCCCGAGGCCCGGTATCCCCTGGCCATCTTCCACGGCCACTTTCCGGCGTCGCCCTCCGCCATGCGGGTCGAGCCGCCGGACACGACGGAGCCATGCGTCTACAGCTCGCGGTTCAGGCTGGACTGCTACAACCACGTTCAGCAGCGTTATCAGCACGAGCTGTATCAGCAGTGGACCTCCCCGGGATTCCCTCGCCATCTGGTCGTGGAGATCCAGCATCCCACGCCCTACTACGACGACTCGTACGCCGTGAACTCCGAGGCCCAGGGGCCCTACGGAGACGCGATCATGCAGGAGCTCATCCCGGAGGTCGAGCGGCGCTTCCGGGGCCTCGGCGAGGGATGGGCCCGCTTCACCTACGGAGGCTCGACCGGGGGCTGGGAGGCCATGGCCGTCCAGGTGTTCTACCCGGAGGAGTTCAACGGCGCCTTCGTGGCCTGCCCCGATCCCATCGACTTCCGGGCCTACACGGTGGTGAACCTGTACGACGACGAGAACGCCTACTACCTGGACGAATCCTTCAAGCGGACTCCCCGTCCGGGACACCGGGACTGGTTGGGCCACATCGATCGCACCCTCGAGGAGTCGAACCACCTGGAGCTTGTGCTGGGAACCAGGTCGAGGTCGGGCCAGCAGTGGGACATCTGGGAGGCGACCTATTCGCCCGTGGGGAATGACGGCTATCCCCTGCGAATCTGGGACAAGGTCACCGGTGAGATCGATCACGAAGTGGCCGAGTACTGGCGGGAGAACTACGACCTGGTCCACATCCTGCAAAGGGATTGGGAGACGCTGGGCCCCAGGCTGCAGGGGAAGCTGCACATCTATGTGGGGGACATGGACAACTACTACCTGAACAACGCCGTATACCTGGCGGAGGACTTTCTGGAGTCGACCACCGCCCCCTATTACGATGGCGTGGTGGACTACGGGGACCGGGCGGAACACTGCTGGAACGGGGACCACACTCGGCCCAACGCGGTCAGCCGCCTGCGGTATGTTCAGATGTTCGCACCGGAGATGGTCCGCAGGATGACGGAGAACCATCCGCCCGGCGCGGATCTCACCAGCTGGCGGTACTAGCGGGCGGAACGGCGCCACGGCGCACGGCGGGTATGGACCCTATCACCAGGAGGGGTGGGGACGATGAGATCTCGGATCCGGGAGCTGGCCGCAGCTGGGGTCTGCTGCCTCGTCGCGGCCTGTATCGAGAGCGGGCTTCCCGAGCGACGAGAGGAGGAGCCGGCGACCGACGAGGTCGAGGTGGAGCCGGATTTCGTGCAGGAAGCGGTCTGGTCGGCGGACGGCCGCCGACTGGTGGTGTCCTGGCACCGGGGCGGGCAGTACCGGCTGTACGGCCTTCACGGCCCCTACGCCGACGGATCCGTCCCCACGCCCGAGTCCGGCATCCCCATCACGGCGGGTGACGGAATGTGGGCCACCTGGTCACCCGACGGGCTCTGGGTGGCCTTCGCAACCCGCCGTGACGGGAATGGCGAGGTCTACCGCGTTCGTCCGGACGGGATGGGCGCCGAGAACCTCACCCGTCACCCCGCCGAAGACGGCGAGCCCGCCTACTCCCCGGACGGGCGTCGGATTGCCTTCACGACGGACCGGGAGGCAGAGGGTCCGGGTCTCTGGATCATGGAGGCAGACGGGTCCGAGCCGCGGCCCCTGGCGCCGAGCCTGCCCGGCGATGTCCAGTACGGACCGGCGTGGTCACCCGACGGGAGGCGCATCGTGTTCTACGCGTCGGAGGAGAGCGGGCCCGACGTCCTCTGGGTCGCCTCCGCCGACGGGAGGGGCATCGGCCGCCTGGGCGAGGGAGTCTTTCCCGCCTGGTCCCCGGACGGGTCGCGTATCTACTTCGACCAGAGCGACTCGATCTTCTGGCGACCCCCGGACGGCGGCCCGAGGAGGCTCGTGGTGGCGGACGGATTCGCGGCCCGTCCGTCCCCGGACGGACGGTGGATCTCCTTCGTGAGGGGGCGCTGGCCCACCTCGGCCCTCTATCTCCTGAACCTGCAGAGCGGCGTGGAGACGAGAATCACGCCCTGACGCGGACCCCGGCCGCCCTGGACCATGCACCTTCCCATCCTGACCGACGTCCTCGTCCTCCTGGGCGTCTCCCTGGCGATCGTGTACGTATCCCGGGGAGTGAAGATGCCCTCACTTCTCGGCTTCCTGATTACCGGTATCGTGCTCGGGCCTCACGGCTTCGGCGTGGTGGGTCGGGTCGAGGAGGTGGAGCAGCTCGCGGAGGTGGGCGTCATCCTCGTGCTGTTCGCCATCGGCCTCGAGTTCTCGTTGAAGGACCTCCTGCGGATGCGCACGTCTCTGCTGGTGGGAGGCACGGTCCAGGTCGTCGGGGTCGTCGGTGCCGTGTCTGCCGTGCTCGTGGCCTTCGGGCTGCGGCCCCGGCAAGCGGTCTTCCTCGGGCTCATCGCGAGCCTGAGCAGCACGGCCGTCGTGCTCACCCTGCTTCAGCAGCGGGCGGAGATTGACGCTTCTCATGGTCGGGCCAGCCTCGGGATCCTCATCTATCAGGACCTGATGATCGTCCCGATGATGCTGCTCATTCCCGTACTGGGGAGCGGGGGCGGGGGCATCGGGCCGGCGTTGGGAGCCTTCGCCCTCAAGGCGCTCGGCATTCTGGCACTGGTTCTGGCATTAGCCCGGTGGGTGGTTCCCCAGGTGCTGGATCGGATCGTTCGGACCCGGAGCCGCGACCTCTTCCTGCTCGCGATCGTGACGATATGTCTGTTCGTGGCCTGGGGAGCCGCCGAGGCCGGGTTGTCCCTGGCGCTGGGGGCGTTCCTGGCAGGGCTCATCATCTCGGAATCCGAGTACAGCCTCCAGGCCCTGTCGGACATCCTCCCCCTCAGGGATCTCTTCGCGAGCTTCTTCTTCATCTCCGTCGGCATGCTTCTCGACGTCGGCCTGGCGCTCCAGGCCCCTGGTGTGTTGGTGGGGCTCGTGGGAGCCGTCATCGCCCTGAAGTGGATCGTGGGGTCGCTGGCCGGGGTCGCCCTGGGCCTCCCCCTGCGTGCAGCCCTGCTGACCGGTCTGGCTCTGAGCCAGGTAGGGGAATTCTCGTTCCTCCTGGCCGAGGGCGGGCTGGCCGAGGGACTCATCGACGAATCGCTGTTCCAGTGGGTCGTCGTGGCGGCCGTCGGCACCATCGGTGTGACCCCGTTGCTGGTGGCACGTGGCGATTGGCTTGCCGGCCTCGTCGAGGCGCTTCCCCTGCCCGCAAGACTGAAATCGGGGGGAGTGGGCGTGGACCCACCGGCGGAGGTCACGGAGCAACAACGGGACCACGTGGTGGTGGTGGGGTTCGGCGTCAATGGACACAATGTGGCGCGGGCGGCTGACGTGGCGGGAATCCCGTACGTGGTCATCGACATGAATCCCGGGGCCGTGCGTGACGGGCGCGCCCGCGAGGTCCCCATCCTGTACGGGGATGCCACCCAGTCGCCGGTGCTGGAGCACGCGGGCATCGAGCGGGCCCGGGTGGCCATCATCGCCATCTCCGATGCCGCGGCCAGCCGTCGGGTCACCGCCCTCGTCCGTCGCGTCGCGCCCGGATGCCGGATCATCGCCCGCACCCGCTATCTCGCCGAGGTCGAACCTCTGCAGCGCGCCGGGGCGGACCTGGTCATTCCCGAGGAGCTCGAGACCTCCGTGGAGATCGTGGCCCAGGTACTGGCCGCCTACCTGGTGCCGCGACGCGAGATCGAGACCTTCCTTGCGGAGATCCGGGCAGGCGGCTACGGCATGCTCCGCACCCCGGCTCCGGTCGGCCCCGGCCTCGCCGACCTGGGTGCCAGCCTGACCGATGTCGAGATCGCCACGCTCAAGGTTGACCCGAGTAGCGCGCTGGCCGGCCGCCGTCTGGGGGATACCGACCTCCGTCGGCTGTACGGCATCAACGTGGTAGCCATTAGGCGAGGCGAATCCCTGGTGGCGAACCCGGATGCCCACGCGGTGATCCAGGGCGGTGACCGCCTCATCGTTCTGGGACTCGCCGAGGAGATCTCGGGGGCGTCCGCCCTGTTCCGTGGAGGTGCTCTGGACGACCTGGCGGCGCCTTCATAAGCTCCGGACCCCTCGACCCTCAACAACAGCGAACCATGGCCAAGACCGCCTCCTTCGACATCTCCACGGGCGTAGATCTCCAGGAAGTCGACAACGCCGTGAATCAGGCCACGAAAGAGATCCAGACGCGCTACGACTTCAAGGGCACCCGCTGCACCTTCGAGTTCGACCGAGCCTCCGGTGTGGTGAAGCTCGATGCCGACGACGAGTACCGACTGAAGGCGCAGATGGGCGTGCTTCGGGAGAAGCTCTCCCGTCGGGGCGTACCGGTGAAGAACCTCGACGAAGGCAAGGTGGAGATCGGCTCCCTGGGAAGGGCACGCCAGACCATCGGCCTCAAGCAGGGCATCGACTCGGAGACCGCCAGGACGATCTCGAAAGACATCCGGGGAGAGGGCTTCAAGAAGGTCCAGGTCCAGATTCAGGGGGACGAGCTTCGCGTCGTCGGTCCCTCCCGTGACACGCTGCAGGCAGTCATCGCCTTCGTGAAGGGCCGGGACTACGGCATGGAGCTGCAGTTCGGCAACTACAGGTAGAGCGGCCGGGCCGCGGGTCGACGGATCGCCGTCACCGAAGAACCTACGCGACCGACACCAGCTGGAGGTCGAAGATGAGGCTCTGACCAGCCAACGGGTGGTTGGCGTCCAGCACCAGACGATCCGGATGGATCTCGGCCACCGTCACCTGGAACGTCCGCCCTTCCGGCGAGGACATCTGCAGCCTCTGCCCCACCCGTGGGTCGAGCTCCTCGGGGAGATGGGATCGGGACATCGGAAGCATGAGGTCGTCGCGCCGGGGTCCGTAGGCCTCTTCCGGCGGGATGGTGACGGTCTTTTCGTCGTTCACCTCCATGCCGGCCACGGCAGAATCGAATCCGCTGATGACCTGGCCCGAGCCGACGGTGAACTCGAGGGGCTCACGACCCTCCGAGGTATCGAATATCGTTCCGTCGTCGAGCCGACCGGTATAGTGGATGCGTACGGTGTCTCCTTCGACGGCTGAAGCCATGGGGGCTCCCCTGGGGTTCGGGACGAATGATGGCGAGCCTCTTTCAACCCAGGTCGGCTTCGATTGTTCAGAGTGGCCGCGCACGGCGCCCAGGGGGTATCCACGACAGGAGGCCGAGCCCCGTGGGCCCGGCCTCCTCGTCTCGTCAAGCCGTGGGTCGAACGGGCCCGCCCCCTACATTCCCCCGGCCAGCCCGGCGTACCTCACGACCTGCCCGCCGCCAGGGGCGCCGACGCCGTTGATGGTGACGTAAGCGTCGCCGTTCGCGGCGAACGCGAGGCCCGTGGGAAACGAGAGGCCGGTGAGGACGGCCTCGGACGCCGTGCCCTGTCGGATGCGTACGATGGAGCCCGAGCTCGGGGTCGGCCCCTGCTCGGTGAACTCGCCCATGGAGACGGCGTAGAGATTCCCGTCCGGTCCGGTCTGCAGGTCCGTCAGCATGCTCAGGTCCGTGGCGTAGTCACTCACGCTGCCATCCTCGGTGACCCGCACGACCTTGGCCGAGCCCGGAAGGAACGGTGCACCCGGAAGGAACGACACGTAGATGTTCCCGTCTGCGTCGAAGGCCACGCCGGTGGGCACCGGCTCCGTTTCCAGAGCGTTCCCGCGGGCCGGGTTGGGGATGGGGCTGGGCAGGGCGTCGAAAACGGCGACAAGCTCCATGTCACCCGACGCCGGATCGACACGGAACAACGTGTTGCCCGCGGCGTCGGCGAGCCAGAGCATCCCGTCTGGTCCCTCCGCCAGCCCGTAGGGATGAGTCTCGACGAGGGCGCCCGCCGGGTTCTCGTCCCGCTCGATGGGCCACGTCGAGGCCAGCTCGGTCATCTCACCGCCCTCGATCCGGACCACCGCAGCCATGAACGGAAGGCGGTCCTCCTCCATTCCCCCGGCCCATTCGCCGCTGGTCACGTAGGCCACGCCGTCCATGACGACGACCCTACTGGCCCCCAACATGTCTTCGCCGAAGTGCAGGGAGGGAAGGGTACCGACGTCGGTCTGGGTGCCGTCGGGTGCGATACGTATCACCCGGGCCGTGTGACCGAACTCGTGAGGGGTGATCTCGTGGGTCTCGATGTCCGGGAACGTGAGCTCGTCGTCGCCCGCGGTGCCGCTGTCCACCACCCAGACGGTTCCGTCGGGCGCGACGCCGACCCCCATGGGTCCGTTCAAGCCGCTGGCCACGGTGACCGGGGCCACCGCTGGCGCGGGAGCTTCCTCCGCCATCTCGCCGGCCGAATCACCCGACGTGTCGCCGCCGGTGCAGCCAAACACCAGAACGGTCGGCATGAGTGTCATGCTCGCGAGGTGGATCGCTCTTCTCGTCATGCTCTTCTCCTTTGGCAGGTTGACGTCCTCGGACACCCTGGGCCTTCGGCAGCCACGTTCAGTCTTTGCTCCGCTCACGAAGGAGCATCTGGACCAGGGCCTCGATGTCCTCATCGGGCAGATGTCGGTACGAGGGCATAACGTACCTCGTCCCTCCAAACCCGGGGACCCTGTATGCGCCGGGGTCGATGATGCTCTCCTCCAGGTACTCTTGCGCAGTGCGCGCCGCACCCTTGTACGCCAGATCCCGAATCCGTTCCTCCGCGGTAGCACCGACCCCGTCGTGGCTCGGCCCGAACCGACCGCCGGTCCCGAGGCGGGACAGCGCGTGGCACGTGCCGCAGTACTGGGTGCGGTAGACCTCCTCGCCGCGCCTGACCAGGGCGCGGGTGTCAGCATCGGCGCTGGCTCTCTGACAGCCCGCGAGGGCGATTACCGAGGCAAGGGCCATGCCGACGCTCCTCCACGACTTCGGACGCGCCGCTCCGGTAGGAGCCCATGTGTCGTCCCGAGGCCTCATCCGCCGGCGACCTTGAGACGGATGTCGAGGGATCGCCCCGATCCCGGATGCACCATACGCCGGTTGGCGCCCTGGAACGGATCGAAGAGCAGAAAGCCGAAGCTGTCGTTTTCCGTATCCAGCAGGTTCCTCCCCGACACGGACACCTCGGCGCGGCCCACGGCCCAGCGGAGGGACGCGTCGAAGAGCGAGCTTCCATCGAGCTTTTCGGTGTTCTCGTCGTCCAGCCATACGCCGCCGGTGTGTCGATGGGTCAGGGTCAGCCCGACGGATTCCACCAGGTCGAGACTCACCGATGTGACGAACGCGCTTTCCGGGATGTTCTTGAGCTGGTTGCCCTCGTTCTCGGAGGACCGGAACGCAGCCCGGCTCAGGGTGGCAGAGTGGTTCACGCGGGCGCGCGGAGTCAGCGCGAGACGGACCGAAGCCTCCACACCGGTGTGACGGCTCCGAAGGATGTTCCCGTACCGGTACGTGCGCACGTCGAAGTCGATCTCGTCCTCGAGCTCCTGTCGATACAGGGAGACCGACACCTCCGCGAATCGATAGGGGTCACCCAGGGGAAACCGTTGGTATGCACCGACCTCCACCGCCGACGACCGCTGGGGCTTCAAGGTCGGGTTGGAGATGTTCAATGTCTGGCCCGGCTCTCCCGTGGGGATCTCCCGGACGTCGAAGAGCTGGTCCAGGGACGGTGCCTTGAAGGCCCGCGTCCACGAGACGAAGAGATTGCCCTCGGACGAGGCCCGGGTGCGGTATGCGACATTGAGCGCGAGGCGGGGTGACCACTGACGGAAGGTGCTTTCGGGCCTCTGGCTGCTCTCCTCCCGGGGAAGCACCATGTCGTAACGCAGGCCTCCATGGAGCGCGATGCGGTCGCCGAGGGGACGATGTAGTCCCGCGTGGAGCGCCAGCTTGGTCTGGTTCGCCTGGCCCTCGCTGAGCAGCGTCCCGTCCGACGGACTCCGATAGCGGCTGTCGAAGGATGCCACCTCCACCTCGCTGCCCACCCGAAGCGTGGAAGTCGCGACAGGCACGGCGTATTGCACCCGGGCCCACGCGCTCAGGTCGCGGTCGTCCAGCAGCTGCGTATCCCCGAACTCCGGCGTCAGGAGCAGGGTCCGGGTGCGCTCCCGATCGAGCCAGCGCAGGCGGATCGTGCCGTCCAGCCTCCGGTTTCCCGACCAGGCTCGACTTGTTCCGGCCGTGAGGTCGACCGCTGATCGCGTGCGCTCGTCGGAGTCGAACGACGGATGGCTGGCGCTTCGATCCACGGCGAGATTCTCCGCGGTGAGGGGACCGGGATCCTCGTTCGTCAGGCGGTTGAACGAAACGCGACCGAACAGGGTGGCCGCGCCTCCGCTGAGCTTCCGGTACGCCAGCGCGGTCGACATTCGACTCGAGGCGGAATGATGCCGCTGGCCGTCGTCCCGATCGAAGTCCAGGGTCCCCCGAACCTGGCCGCCTCCCAGCCGACGTGACACGGAGCCCCAGGCCTGCACCGCGTCCCTGGACCCCAGCGAAAGACCTCCTTCGGTGACCCCCGAGGTGCCCACGCCCCGCGTGACGACGTTCACGACTGCGCCCAGCGCCGCGTCTCCATAGGCCTCGGATGCCGACCCCCTGAGGATTTCGACGCGCTCGATCTCGGACAGCGGGATCTGCGTCCATTCCACCACACCGGTGCGTCCGTCGTTGATCGGAACGCCGTCCACGGTGAGAAGCACGTACGACGTCTCTCCGCCGCCGAAGAAGCCGCGGGCGACCGCTATCGGGAGCCGGCCCTCCCCGTCACGCTCCACGAAGATCAGACCGGGAACAGTGCGCAGCGCCTCCGAAAGCGTTCGGGCGGGCAGGGTCTCCAGGTCCTCACGGGTCAGCACGCTCGTTGCGGCGACCGACTCTCGCAGGGGCGCCCGGAAACGATGGGCCACCACCACGATCTCGTCGAGGTGGAACGTCGGCGGTGGAAGGGAATCGGTCTGCGCGGAGACTCCACCGGGCCCCAGGGCGAGGAGCGAGACACCGAACAGGCTCGAGCGCCGGAGGAGGGGGGCCGCGACCGCCGCGGGGGCACGATCCGCTACGGCTATGTACAAGCAGCGTCCTTTGATGCGGGAGGGTTGAGCGATCAACCCCCACTAATAACGACTCCGACTTCCGAGCGCGAGGACAATTCGGCGCGGCAGCTCCGCGGGGGCTAGGAAAACCGGACCTCGAATACCGCCTCGCCTTCAGCGAAGGAGTAGGTTCTCTGGGTTTCCTCCGGAAAGTGGACGAACTTCACCACGTTGCGCTGGTCGTCGAAGAGCTCGAAAAGCAGCGTATTCCGGACGCGGAAGGTCGTGACCGGCTCAGGCGCGTCGAACTGGAGGGTATACCACCACACGGGCTCTCGGTCCAGCAAGTCCTCGCCGCTGGCCACGATGCGGCCGGGGAGCTCCTCGCCGCCGACGGCGATGGAAAACTTCTCGGAGACGTACTTCATGAAGAGGCCGTCGGTGGCCGGGTTCGCTTGCAGGGTCAGCTGCGGATCCGCGGCGTGGCGGCGGAGCGCCTCCTCCAGGTCGTTCTTGAAGAGCCGGAGCCGGATGAGCACCAGGTTCCCCTCGACCGCCGCATTCCCATAGGTGACATGGAGATCGTGGAGGGCGCCGGCCCCATCCCCAGGCAGGGGCGCGAGGGCCAGCGCCGCCAGGAGCAAACAGACGGTCATTCGGTGACGGGTCTCCGCCAGATGTTGTTGGAGCGATCGATGTCGGCGTAGGCCTCGTCAGGATCCACCACGACTTCGACCACCGTCTTGTCGGTGAAGAACCCCGCCGTGAAGGTCAGCTCATTGTTCCGCCAGATGTCCACAGGGAAGTCCATTCGCTCCTTCGTCCCGTCTTCGAAGGTCACTTCGAGCTCGAGCGGCATCACCAGTCCGCCCTTGTTGTCCACCTGGATCCGGACGTAGTGGGTGCCCCGGTCCTCGCTTCCGACGAGCTCCATCGCGGGCTGGGCGGACACCTCCATGACCGCCTGGTCGTTGGCGTGGGTCGTGAAGAACCACCCACGCCAGAACCACGCCATGTTCTCCCCGGCTCCGTCCTCCATGGAGCGGAAGAAGTCCGCAGGTTGGGGGTGCTTGAACATCCACGCCTGGGAATAGCCGCGGAAGGCGGCGTCGAAGGCACGCTCCCCCAGGACGTGCTCGCGGAGCATGACCAGGCCCGTGGCGGGCTTGGCGTAGCCGTTGTTCCCGAAGTCCTTGTGGATCAGATCGGACTCGGTCATCAGGGGCACCTGATCCGGGTCCCGCATGTACTCCACGATGTTCGGGGCAGGTCCGCGGCGGCTCGGATAGCTGCAGTCCTCCGTCTGGGTCCACGCGCCCCCGCAATAGGTCCGCGCGTAGTCCCTCTCACCGTAGTACTGGAGGAAGGTGTTCAGCCCTTCGTCCATCCAGGTCCACTTGCGCTCGTCGGTGGCGACGATCATGGGGAACCAGTTGTGGCCCACCTCATGGACGGTCACGCCGATGAGCGCCCGCTCCGTGCCGTCGCTGTAGCTTCCGTCGGGCTGTGGCCGCGCGCCGCAGAAGGCGATCATGGGGTACTCCATCCCGCCCGCGGGTCCGTTGGCGTTGACCGCCTTGGGATAGGGATATTCGAAGGCCAGGCGGCCGTAGGTCTTGAGCGTCTGTATGGTCGCCCGCGTGGAGACCTTGTCCCACAAGGGCATGGCATCCCGTGGGTAGAGGGAGTGCACCTTGATGGGGTCGTCCTCGGGTCGATACCGGAAGCCGGCGGCGTCCCACACGTACGTCTTCGACGACACCCACGCGAAGTCGCGGACGTTCTCCGCCTTGAAGTGCCACGTGAGCATCCCCTCATTCGTGGGTCGGGCCCGGGGGGTCATCACCTCGTCCGCCCGAACGATGAACGTGGGCTCCTCGCTCGAATAGGCGTCCTCGAGGCGAGCCATCTGGGTCGGGGTGAGGACGTCCTCGGGGTTCTGCAGCTCGCCCGTGGCATCGACGATGTGATTCCACGGGACCGTGATGCGGACGTCGTAGCTTCCGAAGTTGAGATAGAACTCTCCTCGCCCCAGGAATTGGTCGGTCTCCCACCCGTTCACGTCGTCGTAGACGCTCATGCGGGGGAACCACTGGGCCAGCTCGTAGATCCACCCGTCGGTTACCAGCTCCTTGCCGCCCCGGCCCGAGTTGGGGATGGGAAAGCTCCAGTCGATCTCGACTTCCTGGATCCCGCCCGGCTGCAGCGGGTCATCGAGCTCCACGCGCATGACCGTGTTGTTGATGCGATAGTCGGCGTCCATCCGCGCTCCCCCGTCGGTCACCAGCTGGACCCTCGTCAGCGTATAGCCGCCGTCGAATGGATCGAGACCGAGGAACCGACGGGCCTGCGGGCTGACCCGCTCGGGCAGGGCTCCCCGGGCCGAATAGGAACGGCTGTGCTCCAGGGAGCGGGTGTTCTGGTCCAGCTGGATCCACAGGAAGCGTAGGACGTCGGGCGAGTTGTTGTGATAGGTGATGCGTTCGGAGCCCGACGCCGTGTGCCCCACCGTGTCCAGCGTCACGTCGATGGCGTAGTCGGCCTGCTGCTGCCAGTAGCGCGGACCGGGCGTACCCGCGGCGTTTCGGTAGTCATTGGGGTCTGGCCATTCGTCGAGGATCCGAAACATGGACTTGTTGGTCCGGGATCCGTCGTCGTGCAGCCACTGCTGAGCGTGGAGCGGCGCGGTGGGGGTCAGATACGCGAGGAGGGCCAGGGCGGCCAGGCCTCGGAGATCGTGGCGCGTCATGATGCTTCGTCCGGGATAGAGGTGCCACGGCACCCTGTCAAACGGCTATGCGCCCGGCGAGGAGGACCAGAGCGGCGAGGGATACCACACCGGATAGGATAATCGTCCAGAGCCGTGAACGCATGCCGACCCCGTCGATGACCACATGGCTCACGGCCAGGGTGGCCCCCAGGATCACGATCTGCCCGACCTCCAGGCCCACGTTGAAGGCGAGCAGCGGTTGGAGGATGCTCTCTTCGGCGCCGAGGATCGCCCTCAGGAACGTGGAGAAGCCCAGGCCGTGGATGAGGCCGAACGCCAGCGCGAGACCGTACTTCGTGCGCTGCATGCGAACGGGGAGGTCGACCTGCGCGTCCGAGACTCCGACCTCGATGAGGTCGAAGACGGCCGTGGCGAGAATGGTCAGGGGAATCAGGAGCTCGACCAGTGCGCTGCTGACCGAGACGAGACGGAGCGTGGCGAGGGCAAGCGTGATTGAATGACCTACGGTGAAGGCGGTCACCAGGATCAGCAGGTGTCGCCAGTGGGTCAGGCCGTATCCGGCGGCCAGCGCGATCACGAACAGGATGTGATCGAGAGCCCCCACGTCGGCGATATGACCGAAGCCGAGCCGCAGGTAGACGACAAACTCGGAGGTCATGGCCCTCCTGAGGGGCTCGCCAACCGTTCCGCGAGACGGCGGACCGAGAGCGGGGAGGAGCCTTCCGCCTTGTTGTTGGCCACCACGAAGGCAGCCCGCTCCGCGATGAGCGCATCGAACGTCGCCGTCGCGATCTGCTCCAGGGAGATCGGATCTTCATCGACGATCCGATCGAAGGGCTCGTACCGATCCCTCGCGACCTCGTACTTCAAGCCCTGGTGGAGCATCCAACGAACCACCAGGGCGGGCTGCTCGTACGCGCGCAGCGTGCTCAGCTGCGCTTCCAGAGGTGCCATGGAGGGATGGACGTTGTAGCAGTGGGCCACGCCGGTGGCCTCCAGGACCGCCGCGTAGTCCGCCGAGAGGAGCGCGGGCGTCCGGAGCTCGACGGCGTAGAGTAGCCCGCTCGGCAGCGCGTCCAGGAAGCGATGCAGGCGCTCGAAGAACACCCCCCGACCGCCCACCAGGTTCGGCGAGAAGGGCGGAAACTGGAAGAGCACGGGTCCCGCCTTGCGCTGGAGTCCTCGGGCCAGAGGCTGCAGGATCTCCCCGATGGCATAGTCGGCATCGAGAAACCGGGGGTTTGCTCCGCGAATGGTGCCAGGCCCGGGGTCGGTTGGAGACGTCAGCACCCGCCCACGGTCCTCATGAGCGGGTGGGCGCCGTAGGCCGCCAACCCGTGGCGGGCGAGGATGCTTTGGGGCACCCGCCGATCGTAGACGATGCCCGCCCATCCCGGGAAGGTCCACGACGAAGTGCCCAGGCGCAGGGCGCCGGGCAGACGTCGCGCGAGTGCCTCCAACTCGGGCGAGGCCGCAACCGGCCCCACGGGAGCCTCCTCACGCGGGGGAGGCTCGTCCGGAAAAAGCCCGAGCTGAACGTCCATGTCTCTGGGTCTAGCCGGCCGTGCGTCGTGGGGCAAGTCCGCTTCCCGAGACCGCCGGCGGGTACCTATCTTGACCGGTTATCTATTGATAGAATATATATATGCCGCTTATATAGTTCTGTGCTCATAGGAGTCGGGAGTCCATGTCCGACATGACGCCGCTGACCTATCGGATCCTGCTGGCTCTGGCCGACGGAGATCGTCACGGATACGGGATCATCAAGGAGATCGAGGAACAGGAGGGCATGGGAACCGCGCCCTCCACGGGAGCTCTGTACCTGGCGCTCCAACGCATGGAAGGGCACGGACTCATCCGGGAGTCCCCCGAACGTCCCCCTGAGGCCGACGATGCGCGCCGGCGCTATTACAGGCTGACGGAGCAGGGGCGTGCCGCCGCGGAAGAGGAGAGCGCCAGGCTGGCGACCCTGGTGCGCGCGGCTCGTGCGAAGAAGCTCCTGGCCGGCGGTGGCTCGTGAGTCCGAGGCTGATCCGCCTGCTCCTTCGCTTCGCACCGAGCACGTTCCGCGCCCGGTACGGCGAGGAGCTGCTGACCGTGCACGAAGCACGGATCGCGGAGCGCCCGCGCGGTCCGGGCCTGTGGTGGCTGGTCACCCGAGAGGTCGTGGGGATGGTGTGGGTGCTGGCTCGCGCCCGGAGGGGCACGGGCCGGATCGGCGAACGGAACTCCAGGGGAGGGGGGGCTTCGATGTTGGATACGACGAGACAGGATCTCCGGTTCGCGGCGCGCACCCTGTGGCGCAACCCCGGCTTCGCCGTGGCGGCGGTGGTCGTGTTGTCCCTGGGCATCGGGGCGGTGTCGGCCATCTTCACGGCGATGAACGCTTTTCTCTTCCGTCCGCTGCCCTTCGCCGATGCGGACCGCCTGGTCATGCTCTACGAGACCAACCCCGAGTTCGGCTGGCAGGACGCCCAGACCGCCCCGGCCAACGCCCTGGATTGGCGAGAACAGGTGGAGGCGTTCGAAGACATCGCCCAATACTCGGATTTCGTCGACGAGGTGACCCACATCCAGGACGGGGAGCCCACGCTCCTGTCGGTGTCCACGGTCTCGGGGAACTTCTTCGACGTGCTGGGGGTCCGGCCCGTGGTCGGCAGGGGATTCCGATGGGAGGAGACATGGGACGGTGCCGACGACAAGGTCGTCCTGAGCCACGGGCTGTGGCTGTCCATGTTCGGGGGGGATCCGGCCGTCGTGGGTTCGCTTGTGGATATGGCAGGCACCACGGTCGAGATCGTCGGCGTGGCTCCCCAGGGCTTCAGCTTCCCCTCCGACGAGGTCCAGCTCTGGACGCCCTTCGGGTGGGCGCCGGAGAACCGGGAGGCGCTCTGGTTCCGTCGCGCCCACTTCACGAGAGCCGTGGGGCGTCTTGCACCGGGCGTGGACCCTGCGACGGCCGATGCCGAGCTCCAGACCGTCGTGGGGCGGCTCCAGCAGGACTTCCCCGCGACCAACCAGGTCATGGGTGCGGGTTTCATGCCCCTGCGCGACTTCCTCGTCAAAGAGGTCCGGCCGCCCCTCCGCCTCCTCCTGGGCGCTGTGGTGCTCCTTCTTTTGCTGGCGTGCACCAATGTGGCCAACCTCATGCTCGTCCGGGCCTCGGACCGGAGTCGGGAGGTGGCCCTCCGCTTCGCGCTGGGTGCGCGACGGAGGAGGGTGGCGGGGCAGATGCTCGTCGAGAGCCTCATGCTGGCGCTTGTGGGCGGCGCACTGGGATTGGGTCTGGCCTGGGTGGGGATCCGTGGCATGAGCGGGCTGACGGATCTGGGAATCGATGGAGCCACCGACGTGGCTCTGGACCACCGGGTGCTCCTGTTCACCCTGGTCGCCGCGGCCTCGAGCGGGTTCCTGTTCGGAACGGTACCGGCGCTGTGGGCCAGTCGCGGGGACGTGGGTCAATCCCTGAAGGACGGCAGCCGGAGCGGCACGTCGGGCCGCGGGGGATTGCGGACCGTGCGCCTTCTGGTCACGGCGGAGGTGGCGCTTGCGCTTCTGCTCGTCGTGGCCGCGGGGCACATGGTCCGGACCTTCGATTCCCTGCGCAAGGTGGACCCAGGCTTCCGTACCGAAGGAGCGCTGGCCGTCCAGATCACCGTGCCTCCGGCCCGCTATCCCGAACGAGACCAGGTCCTGGCTTTCTGGAACCAGTTCGAAGAGGCCCTCCAGGGACGGCCGGGAATCCAGCGGGCCGGCCTGGTGGGACGGCTGCCTCTGGCCGGATCCAGCTGGTCCAGCCAGTTCCAGGCGGAAGGTTGGCCGCCCGACCGCGTGGGCTTCGAGATCCTCCACCGACGGGCGGATCGGGGCTACTTCGAGACGCTCGACATCCCCCTCGTCCGCGGGAGGTCTTTCGAGAGCACCGACGGCCCGGACGATCCCCTCGTGGTGGTCATCAACGAGACCTTCGCCTCAGAGCACTTTCCCGGCGAGGATCCCCTCGGGCAGAAGATCGCCTACGATCGGGCCCCCGACGAGAGCTCGATCTGGTACGAGATCGTGGGGATCGTGGGAGACCAGGCGCAGACGACGCCCCGGGAGCCGGCCAGGGCCGAGGTCTTCGAGAACCGTGACCAGGACTGGGGACGCACCGCATGGATCGTGGTGCGCGGGGCCCTCGGCTTCGAGGCCACGCTCTCCACGGTTCGGGCCACCCTCAGGGAGATGGACCCTCTCATCCCCGTGGCCGAGTCCCGCTCGCTTCGGGAGGTCTGGAGGCAGTCCATGGCCAGCGAAGAGTTCATCCTCACGCTCCTGGGCGTCTTCGGCACCGTCGCGTTGCTTCTGGCCTCGGTGGGCATCTACGGCGTCACGGCCCAGGCGGCGCGCCGGCACACCCGTGAGATCGGCATCCGCATGGCCCTCGGCGCCCGGTCCGGGGACATCCTGCGGTTGATGATGGCTCAGAACGTCGCCGTCGTGGGGGCGGGGCTGGGTGTGGGGCTCGCGGCGGCCTGGGTCTCCATGCGCGCGCTGTCGTCGTTCCTCTTCGGAATCGCTCCCAATGACCCCCCGACCCTCGGAGCGGTGGTGATCCTCCTGGGGGTCGTCGCGCTGTTGGCGGGATATGTCCCGGCTCGCCGAGCCACGGCCGTCGACCCCGTGGAGTCGATCCGGGTGGAGTGACAAGGAAGCAGGGGGCTACATTGTACCCCTCATGGACGTCCAGATCTTCGGCGTGAAGAATGACGCCGACACCCGGAAAGCCATCCGCTTCTTCAAGGAACGGCGTATCAACGTCCACTTCGTGGACTTCAAGGTGCGC
>JARRLD010000052.1:0-15824 GCA_037387345.1 Gemmatimonadota bacterium | reverse complement strand
GTGGCGTAGCGATAGAGCGCGGTCTCGGTCCAGAACGCGGCCTGGTTCTGCAACATGGGTAGATAGTCGACGTACCCGGGATACCAGGCGTCGAACCCCGTCCCCATGTGCACGGCGCCAGGGTGTCCGGTGGACTCGAGCATCTGCGCGATGGTCATGCCGATGGTGTTGACCGTCCGGGACATGAGAGGAGGGGCGAACGTGGCGATGGGCTCCGCGAACGGGGGGAGCCAGATGCGGGTGGGGAACGGTGAGCTCTGGTGGTGCACGTAGATGATCTGCGGTTCCCAGTAGCGCCACGTGCGGGCCAGGACCCGGGATTCCACCATGTTGAGCATGTAGGCGTCCCGGTTGTTGTCGTGGCCGATGTACTTCTGGTAGAGCCGGGGCAGGGGAGCGACCTCGAAGGGGGTTCCGACGTTCCCGCGGTACCATTCCGTCACCATCGTCTGACCGTCGGGATTCAGGGAGGGCCAGAGTGTGACGATGACGTTGTCCCGGATGGCCGCGATCCGTGGATCCTCGCTGGACACGAGCTCGTAGGCGAGCGCGAGGGTGTGCTGGGCGCCGGCCACCTCCGTGGCGTGCAGGCCTCCGCTCACGTCGACGATCGCGCGGCCTTCGGCGGCGAGGGCGCGGGCGTCCTCCTCCGTAAGGCCCCGGGGATCGGCGAGACGCCGAGCGATGGTCCGATGCCGCTCCACCGCCGCAAGGTTCTCGGGCGAGGACACCAGGGCAACGTACCACGAACGCCCTTCAGAGGTCACGCCGGCATGGACGAGCCGGATGCGGTCGCTGGCGCCGTCGAGCGCCTGGAAGTATCCGAGCGACTCCTCGTACGTGGTCAGATGGAAATCGGCGCCCGGCTCGAATCCGAGATGGGACTCCGGCGTGGGGACCCCCTGGCCTGCCACGGTTACCGACGTCAGCAGGAAGAGGCCGCCACCGAAGAGGGAGGCGGCGATCCACCGGCGGGCCGGGGCGCCCCGCGCCCCAGCCACTACACCCAGCCCTTCCCCCGGAAGTCGCGGAGTGTGTCTGCCCAGCGCTCCATCTCCTCGGGCAGCCCGAACGACAGGCGGTTCCATTCCACCATCGGGGGAAACGGTCGGCCCACCCGGATCCCGGCCTCGCGCATGCGCCGGATATACTGGCGGAGATCGCCGGGGATCCGATGCATGAGGAAGTTGGTGTGGGTGGGGAGATACTCCAGGCCGAGCTCCTCCAGCGTTTCGCAGGTGACGGTCCTGGCGCCCTCGTTCACGTCGAGGCTGCGGGCCACCAGGCCCTCGTCCGCCAGGGAGGCCAGACCCGCCGCCGCCGCCAGGACGTTGGGGTTGTTCGCCATGACGAACTCCCGGAGCCTGGCCGCAGTGTCCGGATGGGCCACTCCGTAGCCCAGTCGCATTCCGGCCATGCCGTAGATCTTCGAGAACGTCCGTACGACGATGACGTTGGGCCTGTCGGCGATCCACTTCAGCGCGGACCAGTACCCGGGGTCGTCGGCGTACTCGAAGTACGCCTCGTCCACCAGGAACATGGTGGTCTCCGGCGCGTCGGTGATCCACGCATCCACGTCCCGGGACGGGGTGAGTGTTCCCGTCGGGTTGTTGGGATTGCAGATGTAGACCACGGAGGGACGGCGCGCGGCTTCGGCCGCCTTCCTCATGCCGTCGAGATCGTGGGCCAGATCGTGGGTGAGGGGGACGGCCTCCAGCTCGAACGACAGCGGCCGCTGGTACCGCGGCACGTCCTCGAACGTGGGCTCGGCGATGACCAACGGCACGTTCGGGCCCTGATACGCCTGGACGGCGATCTGCAGGATCTCCGTGGAGCCGGCTCCGAGAACGAGGTTGTTCTCCCGCACCCCCAGATGGCGGGCCAGCGCTTCGTAGAGCGGCGGGCTGAAGTCCCCCGGATAGCGGTTGGCGTTCGGGATGGCATCGAGCACCGCCTGTCGGGCGGAGGGAGCCAGCCCGAGGGGGTTCTCGTTGGCGCTGAGCTTCACCGTCCCGTCGGCCAGGGTCTTGCCCACGCGCCAGGCGGCGGAGGGGTGCAGCGCGGTGGCGAGTCCGGTGCCCGCTCCCGTCAGGCCGGCAAGACCGGCGGTGACTCCCGTGGTGACGAACCCTCGGCGGTCCATGCTTCCTCCCGATGTGGGCGTTCCCAGGCGCTACTGGTCTTGGGGATTCCTACGGCGTACGGCGCCGCCGGGCAACATGACGCCACCGGGGGGATGGTGGAAAGGGGCCCAAGGTGCCGACGATCAATCCGCCGCGGAGATCGGGATGTGCTGCGGCACGAGTTCGGGCAGAAGCGTCTCCCCTTCGGTCCGTGCGACGAAGGCCGAGCAGGTCAGATCGCCGGTGACGTTCACCGACGTGCGCAGCATGTCGAGAATCCGGTCGACGCCGAGGATCAGGGCGATGCCCGCCTGGACCTGGGCTCCCATCCCCACCGAGTTGAGGACGATGATGAGGGTGATGATGCCCGCGCTGGGCACCCCCGCGGCCCCCACGGACGCCAGCGTGGCCGTCAGGACGATGATCATCTGGTCGGCCAGGTCGAGTGGGATGCCGTAGATCTGGGCGATGAACATCACCGCCACCGCCTGGTAGAGGGCGGTTCCGTCCATGTTGATCGTGGCGCCCAGGGGAAGCACGAAGCTCGCCACCTCGTTGGACACGCCGACCTTCTCTTCTGCCGTCTCGATGGTCAGCGGAAGGGTAGCGTTGGACGACGATGTGGAGAAGGCGAACAGGGGCACGGCAGCGATTCGGTTGTAGAACTTCGCCGGACTCAGCCGTGCCAGGAAACGGAGGATGAGCGCGTAGGTGCCGAAGGCGTGCAGGAGTAGCCCCGCGACGACCGTGATGGTGTAGATGAGCAGGCTCTGGAGCAGGTCGAACCCGAAATTGGCCACCACTGCGGCGATGAGGACGAACACGGCGTAGGGAGCGAGCTCCATGATCCAGTTGATGAGGACCATGGAGGTGTCGTTGATGCCGTGGAAGAAGTGCAGGACCGCATGCCGGCGGTCCTCCTGGATGACGGTGAGGGCCGCGCCGAAGCAGATGGTGAAGAAGATGAGGGGAAGCAGGTCGAAGTTCGCCGCCGCCGTCACGGGGTTGCGGGGGATGATGCCCAGGAGCGTGTCCACCCAGGAAGGCGCCTGGGCGGCCAGGTCGATCCGGGACGCCGCGTCGCCACCGTACCGCGCCGCCAGCTCGTTGCGTGTGACCTCGGCCACCCGGGACCCCGGCTTCACGATGTTGGACAACCCCAGGCCGATGGTGACGGCGATGGCCGTGGTGCACATGTAGTAGGCCAGCGTCTTTCCACCGATGCGTCCGAGCTTCCGCAGATCGCCCAGTGACGCGGTTCCCACCAGGAGGCTGGCCACGACCAGGGGGATCACGATCATCGTGATGAGATTGATGAACGCGGTCCCGAGGGGCTCGAGGGCCCCCAGGAAGTTCTGGAAGGGCACGATGCCGGCGAGGTTGGCGACGGCTCCCACGAGGGCGCCGGCCACCAGCCCGATGAGAATCTTCGTATAGAGCTGCATGCGCGGCTCTCCCTTTGGCTTCGATGATCCCGAGACGGGGCCAGAATAGGCGGTGGTGCTCATTCCTAGCAACCCGGCCTGCGCTCATCGGCCGCCAGGTTGAGCCATCGCGTTCAGGGAGTGGAGAGCACCTCCGCACGACGGATGACGTCACCCTCCATCACCCTGTGCACGACCTCCATGCCGTCCACGACCCGGCCGAAGATCGTGTAGTCGTGATCGAGACGGACGTTGTCCACGAGGTTGATGTAGAGCTGGCCGTCGCCGGTATCGCGGCCCCGGGTGGAAAGACCCACCGTTCCCTCCCACTGGACCCGGAGGCCCACCTCGTCCCGGGTGTGGGCTCCGTGTCCGGCGTACTCGTTCGCGCCGGGGCTGCCGCCCTGGATGACGAAGTTGCCGACGACCCTGTGGAAGGTGAGCCCGTCGAGTGAGCCCTCGCGGACCAGGTTCCTGAAGCGGAGCGCGTTGGTGGGGGCCACGCGGGGCAGCAGAAGGATGTCGATGACGCCCCCACGATCCATGTGAAGCCGAATGGTCGAGCGTTCCAGGGCCCTCAGATCGGTCAGCGCGGGATAGGGAAGACGGACGCGGCGACGGGGCGCCGCCAGGTAGTGCTGACCGGTCCAGGCGAAAAGGACCTCCGCCGCCCGTTCCGCGACGGGGGCGTCGTAGTCCCGGAGGAATGGTTCGACGCGCGACAACCGTTCTGCGCTCCCGACCTTCGCCACGAGATCAAGCAGGGCGAGACGGGGGTCCCGCAGGGTCTGAAGCCTTGCCTCGGACAGGCGCTCCAGGGCGCCGAGTGCCACGTCGGCCGCTTCGTCCCTCCGGGACGTGCCGTCCAGCAGCCCGGCCAGGGTCAGCACGAGCTGGGCGTCCTCCGCGTCGCTCAGCGCCTCGAGGAGCGCACCGTCGGCCCCGCGACCCTCCAGCAGGGAGAGCTGCTGTGCCGCCGCCGTCCGAACGTTGGCGTGCGGATCATCGAGAAGGCCGCGCAAGGCGCTCACGTCGCCGATCCTCCCTGCCGCCTGCACCGCGTAGGTACGCACGAACGGGCTCGGGTGTCCGACGAAGCCGGGAAGGAGCCTGAGCGCACGGTCCGGCGAGAGCCCCGCCAGGGCGACCAGGGCGTGAGCCGCCGTGTGCCAGTCCGGCGACGTCCCCTGCGGAAGGGAGGCGGCCAGAGGGACAAGCACGTCCGCCTGCTCCGAGAGGCCCGGACACGGACGGTCCAGCGCGTCGATGGCGGCGAGGCGGGTGTGGGGCAAGCCGGCGGTCCTCGCCGCGGCGAGCAGCGCCTCGCACCCGACTTCGTCGCGGGGGCCCCGTGCAAGCAGCCGGACGGCCTCGAGCCGCACGGCGTCTGCCGGATCCCGCAGAGCCAGCCGGATCAGGTCGCGTCGGATGGACGGTTCGAGGAGCCCGAGGTTGGCGGCGGCGGCGCGTCGCACGCTCGGGGCCGGGTCCTGCAGCCCGGTCTCCAGGTCCGAGATTGCGACGGCTCGGGCGTGCCCCAGCGCCGTGAGTGCGAGGGCTCGAATGCGGTCCGGGTTGGGTTCTGAGGACGCTTCCGTCGAAGCGTACCGGACCAGGTCGCGCAGGCGGTGGGTGAGCGTCGTGTCCGATTGCGCGCCCCCGCCCCGGCGGGTCAGCGATTCCATGCCGAGCACCACCCCGACGACTTGCTCGGCCGGCGCGACCGAGCCGGCGGGATCGAAGGTGAGCGCCACCAGCGCGTGGGCGACTCGCGTGGGCTCTGCTCCATCCAGGTCCAGGCGCCCGAGGGAGCGAGCGAGCACACCCTTCACCCGCGGATCCTGCTCCGAGCCCAGCCGGGCGAGGAGAAGGGGCAAGACGGCCCGGCCGGAGCCCCCGTGTACGGCCTGCGCCAGCGCGTTGGCGGCCTCGGCCCGGACGTCGGCGGCGGGGTCGTCCAGAATCGGCGCGATGTGATCCACCATGGCCGTCCGTTCCAGCCGTCCCAGTGCCCGCACCCCCGCGGCCCTCGACCATGCCGAGGGCGAGCGGGTGGCCGCGATGAGGGTCTCCAGGGCGGAGCCTCCGGCCGGACGCGCATCCTCGGCTCGGACGATCTCCCGGTAGGCCAAAGCCTCGAAGTCGGGCCGTCCCTTGTCGGGGACACAGCCGGCCGCGAGGGCCAGAGGCAGGGCGAGGGAGGCCGCGCGGAAGAGGGAGGTGCGGGTCATCGTGACGGGGGGCTTCAGCTCGACGCCTTCAGGTCGTAGAGAGGCTCGAATCGGGCCGTGAAGTGTCGGAGCACGGGAGCCTGCTCCACGAAGCGGAAACCTCCGATGGCGTCTCGTCTGGCGTACACGTCCAGGGCCACATCGACCAGATAGTCGATCTGGCTCTTGGTGTATACGCGACGCGGAATGGCCAGCCGCACCAGCTCCATGGCGGCGGGGATCTCCTCTCCTGTATCCGGGTCGGGATGGCCGAACATCACCGTTCCGATCTCCACCGCACGGATGCCACCCTCGAGATAGAGCTCGGCCACCAGCGACTGCCCGGGAAGCTGCGGGGGAGGGACGTGGGGCAGGAGGGCAGCAGCATCGATGTATACGGCGTGACCTCCCGGAGGCTGCACGATGGGCACGCCCCCGTCGGTGAGGTGCTCCCCGAGGTAGCGGGCGACCTCGATACGGTACGTGAGGTAGTCTTCGTGAAGGACTTCCTCCAGGCCCACCGCGATGGCGTCCAGGTCCCGGCCGGCCATGCCCCCGTACGTGGGGAACCCCTCCGTGAGAATGAGCAGGGTCTCCTCCTGCAGGCTCAAGGCGCGGTCGTTCGAGCAGAGGAACCCGCCTATGTTGGCCAGCCCGTCCTTCTTCGCCGACATGGTGCATCCGTCGGTGTGGGAGAACATCTCACGGGCGATGTCCTTCACCGGCATGTCGGCGTATCCCTCCTCGCGCTGCTTGATGAAGAAGGCGTTTTCCGCGAACCGGCACGCGTCCAGGTACAGGGGGATGCCGTGGGCGCCACACGCCTCCTTCACCGCACGGATGTTCGCCATGGACACGGGCTGTCCACCTCCGGTGTTGTTCGTCACCGTGAGCATGCACAGGGGGATCCGGTCGGGACCCACCTCGTCGATGAGGGCGGACAAGGCCTGCACGTCCATGTTCCCCTTGAAGGGATGGTGCCTGGCCGGCACCAGCCCTTCGGGGATGGGAAGGTCCACCGCCCGTGCGCCGGTGGCCTCGATATTGGCCCGGGTCGTGTCGAAGTGGGTGTTGCTCGGCACGACCTGCCCCGGTCGGCAGACGGTGGTGAAGAGGATGCGCTCCGCGGCCCGTCCCTGGTGGGTGGGGATGACGTGGGAGAAGCCGAAGATGTCCTTCACCACCGCCTCGAAGCGGTACCACGACTTGCTGCCGGCGTACGCCTCGTCGCCCCGCATGATGCCCGCCCACTGCTCGGAGCTCATGGCCGATGTGCCCGAGTCGGTGAGGAGGTCGAGGAGCACATCCTCGGCCCTGAGGCGGAACCCGTTGTAGCCGGCCTCCACCAGGTACCCCATCCGCTCCTCCGGGTCGGTCATCCGGATGGGCTCCACCACCTTGATCCGGAAGGGCTCGATAATGCGCCGGCTGGGGCTCATGGCGTCACGACCACCCGGATGGCCGACCCGCCCCGGAGCGTGTCCAGAGCGTCGTTGATCTGGTCCAGGCCGTAGCGGTGTGTGACCAGCTCGGTGAGGTGGATCCTCCCCTGGCGGACCATCTCGATGGCCCGGGGATAGTCCACCGGCCGACACCCCAGCGATCCCACGACCTCGAGCTCCCGGAACATCACGCGGCCCGAGTTCAGCGTCATGGCATCGGGGCTATAGCCCACGAAGACCGCTCGTCCGCCGGTCTTCAGGCAGCCCATGGCCTGTTCCTGGGTGACCGCCTTGCCCACCACCTCGAACGCGAGCTCGGCGCCTCCGCCGGTGAGCTTCCTCAGGGTCTTGTCCAGCCGTTCCACCCCGGCAGGGTTCACGGTGTCCACCGCGCCCAGCTTCGTCGCCCATTCGAGCTTGTCGGGGGACAGATCCACGGCGACCACCCGACCTCCCAGCGCCGCGGCGATCTGGACGACGTTCAGACCCACGCCGCCGCAGCCGAAGACGACGACCGAGTCTCCCGGCCGCACGCGTGCGCGGTTCACGACAGCATGGTAGGGGGTGGTGATGGCGTCGGCGATGATGGACCCCTCCACCAGCGGCACCTCCTCGGGGAGGACGAACGTGTCCTTGGCGGGAGCGAGGACGTATTCGGCGAAGCCGCCGTCAATGTTGTTGCCCAGCATCTGACCGTGGGCGCAGATGTTTTCCCGGCCCTCACGGCAGGCCTGGCACGCACCGCAGCTGGTCACCGCGACGGTCAGCACGCGGGAGCCTTCGGTCAGATTCGTCACGCCCGCGCCCACGGCCTCCACGGTGCCGGAGATCTCGTGGCCGAGGATGAGGGGGGGCTTCTTGAACGTCGGGGTTCCGTGGTCGATGTAGTGGAGGTCGGTATGGCAGACCCCACAGCCGGCAACCCGGATCAGGACCTGGCCTGGCTCGACGGCAGGGGTGGGGACCTCCTCGATGCTCAGAGGGCGATCGGGCCCGTGGAAGACCGCGGCCTTCACGGCGTGCTCCTTTCGACGCGTATGCGCCGGGTGTAGATGACCTTGAACAGGGAAAGGGCCAGGGTGCACCCTTCACACTCCCGGGCCAGCTCGCCCGGGAGCACGGGGTCGAGCAGCACTTCCTGTCCCGTAGTCTCGTACAGCTCCTTCAACTCGGCCAGGCGGGGCGGTGAGCCGGTGAAGCGACGCGTCCACCCCTCCACGGCCAGCTCGGCGTCGCGTCGCCGACGGATCTCCGGAACGTCGGCATCCGGAAACCCGACCGCCGGTGAGCCGGGCCCCTCGCTCACGCCGCCAGCTTCTCCTGACGACGCTTCGCGAGCACGGCGGCGCCGATGGCCCCGGTGAACTGCACCAGGTCCTCCGGAGGCACGTTCACGTCGTCCCCCAGGTGCTCCCTCATGACCCGCACCATGGTGGGAAAGCGCATGATGCCGCCCACAAGCGTGAACTCCGGCTCCATCTGTACGCGCTTCATCAGCCGCACCGAGCGCTCGATGAGGGACTCCATGGCGCCGTGCATGATGTCGGCGGGCTGGGCGCCGTTGCTCACGTGGTTGATGACCTCCGACTCGGCGAACACGGCGCAGACACCGGAGATCGGCACCGGGTCCTTGGCGTACTCCACCAGGGGGCCGATCTCCCGGATGGTATAGCCCAGGTAGCGGGCGGTCTTTTCCAGGAAGGCGCCGGTCCCGGCGGCGCACTTGTCGTTCAATCGGAACGACCGGACCTTGCCGTCGTCGTCGAGACGCATGGCCTTCATGGTCTGACCCCCGACGTCCAGGACCGTCTTCGTGGATGGAAAGAAGAACCGGGTGCCCCAGGATTGGGAGGTCAGATCAGTCGCCTGGACGTCCCTGAACGAGATCTGATTCCGGCCGTAGCCGGTGCTCGCCAGATACGTGATGTCCTCCATGGTGGCGCCGGCGGCGCTCAAGGCATCGTCCAGCGCTTCCCGGGCGGCCTCCTCCAGCCTGAAGCCCGTCTGGCGACTTCCCGTCGTCACGAGCTCGCCAGCTGGCGAGATGAGTGCGGCCTTGGTGTAGGTCGAGCCCACGTCCACGCCGGCGAAGTACGTCATGCCACGACCTCCTTGTCGCTTCCCTTCCGGCCCTTGTGAATGCGCTCCAGAGCGAACAGGGCGGCTCCCAGGGCACCGATGTAGTGAGACTCCTCGCTGACGTTCAGCTCCGTGCTCAGCATGTTGTTGAGGACCTCCACCATGGCCTCGTTCTTGGTCACACCGCCGGTGAAGGTGATGTCGCCCTCGATCCCCACCCGGCGGAGAAGGGCAATGGAGCGTGACGCGATGGAGCGATGCACACCGAGCAGGATGTCCTCGATCTTCCTCCCTCGCGCGAGCCAGGAAAGCACCTCCGACTCCGCGAACACGGTGCACGTCGTGCTGATGTTCACGGGGCGCTGCCCCAGAAGCGCGGTGGGTCCCAGCTCCGACAGTTCCATCTCCAGGGCCGCGGCGGCGGACTGGAGGAAGCGCCCGGTACCGGCGGCGCACTTGTCGTTCATGCAGAAGTCGATGACGTCCCCACCTCGTTGGATGCGGATGGCCTTCGTGTCCTGCCCACCCATGTCGAGCACCGTTTCGGTGTCGGGGAACATGTGTGCCGCTCCCCGGGCGTGGCACACGATCTCCGTGATCTGGGTGTCACCGAACTCGACCCTGTAACGGCCGTAGCCCGTTCCCACCACGAAGCCGATGTCCTCCTCGTGGATGTCGCCCTCCTTGAGCGCTTCCTGGAACGCGTGCTCCGCGGCCTGGACCACGTTGGCTCCCGTGGGAAGCAGCGACCGCCCGACGATGCTCCCGCTCTCGTCCACGACCACCGCCTTGGTCTGGGTGGACCCCACGTCCACCCCGGCTCCGTAGGCCATGCGTCTCTCCTGTCAGCTCTTGGGGGCGGGGTGCGCGTCGGCCGCCTTGCCCTTGCGAATCCGCCGCGACTCCAGGCCTTCGAAGAAGGCATCGATCCGGTTCTTCAGCTGTGCTTCGGACACCACGCGCTTGTCCATCATGTCCGACTCGATGTAGAGGCACAGCACGTCCCGCTCTTCCAGGACGACCCGACGGCTGTCCGCCAGGCTCGTGGAGACGGTCCGGCAGCTCTTGATGGGATGGTAGACCACGCCGTCGGCTCCGAACTCGTCGATGGCCTCGATGAGATACCGATCGTGGAACAGCATGGAGTCACCGGCTCTCTGGACCCCGAGGAGCAGGCCCTCCGCCAGGCTCTCCAGGGGCCGATCGAGATCGTACTCGAAATCCAGGTTCAGCCCGCCTGAGGCGAACCACGTGTAGGTCGAGCTCACGAACACCCCGCTCCATTCGCTGAAGAGCTGATAGAAGCGACGGAAGATGGGGTAGCAGGGAACCCCCACGAAGATCAACCGGTGCTCCTTGCCGTCGTCCAGCAGGGGACTGATCCCGTGGGCGACCTTGTACTCCATCTCTTCTGCGAGATCCTCGAAGTACTTCGCTCCCTCCTCCGTTCCCCGCAGCGCGTTGGCCACCCCGAGATAGATGGTCCCCTCCATCATGGCGTCGAAGACGGCCGGCCGGCTTCGGTTGAGCTCCAGGACCCTGCGCCACGCGCGCCCCATGCGGTTGGTCAGGTCGAGGACCTCCCTCAGTCGGTCGATATCGAACCGCCGCCCGGTGAGCGTCTCGAGCTGCGCGATGAGCTCCTTCAGCTGGAACTCCACGTACCGGCAGTCCCGTTCCCGGTCGGCTTGAGATGGCCCCCCGTTCCGGGGCGCCGAACGCGACCCGGGGACGTCCACGGCGACGACAGGAATGTCGTACATCCGTTCCCAGATCTCTGCCCACTTCAGATAGGTATTGCAGGCATTGGTCAACACCGCCACGGAGGGGGGCGGGATGCGACCCATGGGATGTTCTCCGCCCCTCAGCTGCAAGGCGTAATCTGCCTTCACATAACCGCACACGTCGGGAGAGAATCCGTGGTCCTCGGCCAGATTGAGGTATTCGTCGGAGACGCGACGGACCGCGGTCTGCAGGGAGTTGATCTCCGGGAAGACGGTGTGGAGGTCGAACGAAAGCAGGATCTCGTTCAGGCTCCCCATCACGAAGACATAGGCGGCCTGTTCCTGGTTTTCGGCGGCCTTTGTGAGGCCCTCGTACCAGGTCCGGAAGAGCGCGCCTCCATCTCGTGCGCCTCGTCCAACCAGCTCGTCGTGGGTGGTCGTGACGGTCATGGATCGCTCCTCATGCGAAGAGTAGGTTCTCGACGAAGGTCTCAAGCTGGATCTGCAGGTGGTCGAAGGAGGTCATGCGCTCCTCGAACTCCGTGACGAAGTACGGTATGTCCACCTCGTCCAGGGCTTGCGCATAGGCTACCTGCTCGTCTAGGCCGGGCTCGCACATCTTGGCCGCCGCCACGATGGCGGCCTCGGCGCGCGCCCCCCGGATCCGCGTCAGGAGCATCTTCTCCTTGGGCTTTCGCAGGTCGTGCTGCACGGGGCTGTAGGAGGAGTCGTCGATGTAAGCCACGGCCAGGTTGTGCACGGGATCACCGTCGGCGGGGACGTCGGACAGGATCCACCGGAGGCCGATGAGCAGGTCGTCGTCCACGACGTAGCAGAACTCCGAGATCGCGCGCAGCAGATCGATGGGCGGCTGCTCGCAGAAGCCTCCCTCAAAGACCACGCGGATCTTGTCCTGCTGCCGTGCCTCCCGTTCGCGGATCCGCGGTATGGCCCAGGAGAGGAGCTCGTTGTGCTCTTCACGCGTCACCAGGCCCGCCAGGGCCACGAGCACGTAGGCCTCGTGGATGGGGAGAAGCCAGGGCGTCTCCCGCTTGATGTGGTACAGGTCCCGGAGGAGCCGACGGTTCTCGTTGAAGGTGTGGACCGCGCTCCCGATGTCTCCGTCCGTGGCCTTTCTGCCCGCGACCTCCTCCAGGTCTCCGAGGACTCTCCGGTACTCCTCGGTGAGCCACGTGCCCGAGAAGGCGGAGTTGGGGTTCTGAGGGAGGTAGAGGATCTGGGCGGGCTCGGGCCGGTTCCTGCTCCAGATCCCCGCCAGGTTCCGAGCCGCATCGCAGATGGGGTGGGTCACGAAGAGGTCCAGCTCGACCCGGCCCGTCATGGCGACTTCCAGAGAGCTCCTGAGAATCGAGCACAGGTAGGAGCCGAAGCGGGAATCGGCCTGCTCTCGTTCCACCTGGGCGCCCCTCATCTTCACCGGAAGCACGCCGACGGCGTGAGCGAGCTCCTCCGGGAAGTAGACCTGGAAGTGGCCCAGGACCTTTCCTCCCGCCTCCCTCCATCGCCTGACGGTGGGATAATCCGGGTCCTCCGCAATCTCCCTGCAGTAGGCCAGAACAGCGTCCAGCCCCTCGTCCAGGGGGAGGTCGAGAAGGCGGTCTCGAGGGGGGAGGGGTCGGGCCTGCGGGGCTGGGGTCATATCAGGCTCCCTTCCAGCGGGGTGTACGCTTCTCCAGGAAGGCGGCAAGCCCTTCCCGGGCGTCATCCAACTCCATGAGCTCGTCCAGATAGATCCGCTCGGCACGGTGGAGCGCTTCGTTGACGGGTGCGTCCATGCCACCGACGATGGCGCGCTTCGCCAGTCGGAGGACCGGCGGGCTCAGGGACGCGAGCTCGTGGGCGTAGGCAGTGGCGTCGGCGGCAAAGTCGTCCCGCGGGAACACGTGCTGGACGATGCCCATGCCCCGTGCCTCCTCGGCCAGGATGGTTCGACCGGTGAGACAGAGGTCCATCGTGTGCGATACGCCGATCCGACGCGGAAGAACGGCGGCGGCGAAGGGAGGGAATACGCCCAGCTTGATCTCGGGCTGACCCAGCTTGGCTCCCTCCCTGGCCAGGATGATGTCGCAGGCGAGCGCCAGCTCCAGCCCCCCACCGAGGGCCGCTCCATTGACTGCCGCGATGACGGGCATCTCCAACGATGCAACACGAACGAGGGTGGCGTGCAGCGTGTCGATCATCTCCTGGACGCGATCGGCGGTATGATCCGCCACGTCCACGCCGGCGGAGAAGGCCTTGCCCTCGCCGGTGAGAAGCACGACCGACGCGCCCCGGTCCGTCTCGAGTCTGCCCACGGCCACATCGAGCGCCCTCAGGAGACCGATGTCGAGCACGTTGAGCGGTGGTCGGTCGAGGACGAGGCGCCTGAGGGCGCCCTCCGCTTCGATCCGTAGATGTTCTTCCGTTGTCTTGGTCATCGACCAGGTCCTCCCTCTCGCCGCCTGCGGTGGCCGGCCGTTCTTCGTGTGCGCACGGTGGGAGGGGCCGTGCAGGAGCCGTCCACCAATCTCGCGGCCCTAGCCTGAGGGTGTCGGGGCTGACGCCCGGCCGGGCTCGACCGCCAACACGGCGTCCACATACCGTTCCGCCGGGCCCTCGAGGACGTCGTGCACCTCGTTGAACAGGGCGGCGGCCCGATCACCCTCCCACTCGCTGGGAAGAAGCTCCCGGGGCAGATACGGGTCCAGAAGCGTGAACTCCCGGAACTCGCCGATGAGGAGAAACCGGAGCGCGAACAGATCCGCGTCGCTCATGCTCTCCTGCGTGTTCCGGCAGCGCTCCAGCTCGGGCGTCCACCGTACCAGGAACCCCCGGTAACGGCAGTCCAGATCCGGCAGATCCCAGCAACGCGTCACCAGATCCGCCTCAGTCGCGGCGAGGTGTCGGCCCCGAAAGCAGTCCATGTGGCCGCCGATGCCCAGCTCCTCGGCCAGCTCGGCCACGCGTTCCTCCACGTCGTGGGGCGAGATCCAAAGGCCGTTGCCCAGAGGCCCGAAGCCGAACCACGCCAGCCGCGTGCGCAGCCGGTCACGGAGGTGGCGTCTGACCTCGGGGATGGAGTACGCGACCAGTAGCCACAACCCGTCCCACCGGGAGTCCCAGGACGGATGGAAGATGCGCGCCTCCCCCTCCTCGAGCAGCCGCCGTCCCCTGGAGGTGAGATCGTAGTAGGAATGGCGACCCACCCGCCGGGAGTACAGCCAACCCTTCCGTGCCATTCGGGACAGGACCGTGCGAACGCCACCCTCGGTGACGCCGAAGGGCTGAAGCAGGGCGATGAGGCTGCCTACCCACACGGGGTTTCCCCGTTGGCGCAGATACTCGCCAAAGAGGTTGAAGACGAGGTCCTGTGGGCGCTGGGTATTCATGGCGTGATATGTCAGCACAATTACGATCGTAGAATACCTGGCACATCTCCTCCCCGCAAGACGGTTGCCCCGCGCGGGAAGCTCTGCCTCAGCCGCCCTCGCCGAAGCGGGCGACGATCCACGAGCTGACGGCGTCCATCGCCGCGGGATTCATCGTCTCCGTGATACGGGCATACTCCGTGGGAGCGCCCGTGTCGGCCTCCTGGAACAGATGGTTCAGCCCCGGGAGCAAAAGCGTGGTGGCGTCGGGGTTTCCGCCCCGCTCGAAGGCCGCGGCGATCTCGGCGAGGTTGACCTCGGCGGGAACCTGCAGATCCTTCTCCCCGTTGATGGCGAGCACGGGGACCGTTACCCGCTCGAGCGTGGGGCGGGGGTCATAGCGGAGGAAGTGGCGGATCCACGGCGAGTTCATCTGCTGCACCTGGGCCTCGATGGCTTCGGAGCTCATCGCCTCGGGCCCCTGGCTGCGGAGGTCCTGGGGCAGCTCCTCGAGCGATGCCTCGAGGATCGCGCGGAGCTTCGGAGCCGCGCTGGCGGGATCCGGGTCGGATTCGACAACCTCGAAGAGCTTGTGCTGGGTCTTGCGGTTGAGCTGGATCATCTCCTCGGGGATGCCCTGTGCTCGGCTGATGAGCTCGGTTTGGAGATCGATGATCTCTGCGCCCGTGAGGCCGGGGCCCGCCATCATGACCACATAGGCCACGGCCTCGTCCCTCACCGCCGCCATGGGTCCCACCAGACCCCCCTCGGAGTGGCCCACGATCCCCACCGGCCCGATATCGGGCCGGCTCCGGAGGTAATGGACGGCCTGCAAGGCGTCCGAGGCGAATTCCACCGACGTGGCCGTGGTGAAGTCGCCGGACGATTCGCCGACCCCACGCTCGTCGTAGCGGAGCACGGCGATGCCCGCACGGGTGAGGTGGTCGGAGAGCACCAGGAAAGGCCTGTGGCCCAGGAGCGACTCGTCCCGGTCCTGGGGCCCCGAGCCGGTGACCAGAACCGCTGCGGGGAAGGGCCCCTCCCCCCTCGGAAGGGTGAGAGTGCCGGCGAGACCCACGCCGGGCTCGGAGCCGTCGAAGCGCACCTCCTCGGTGTCGTAGGGAAACGGTGGCTCCGGGTTTTGCGGCCGTTCCGGCGCGGACGCCTCGGTCTCCCTGGCCAGGGTGAGGGGCAAGCGGGCAGCCCCCTGGGTGAAGGTCCCCTCGAGGGTGGTCCCGTCCTCCGAGAGCGTCCCTTCATAGGTCATGCCGAGATTCTGCACCTCGAACGTCAGGGCGCCGTCGGCGAAGGTGACCGAGGAGGCGGGGATGCCGGTGGCGCCCTGGTCCGGGCTGTCCATGGTTCCCGTGAGCTCACCTCCCTCGGCGGTCTCCACGTGGAACACGAGGCGAAGGCCGGCAGCCTCCAACGTGCCTTCCCAGGTTCCGACGATT
>JARRLD010000051.1:21281-30625 GCA_037387345.1 Gemmatimonadota bacterium | reverse complement strand
GCACACCTTCTCACCGGACGGGTCGCGCTGCAGATCATTCCGGTGATCGTCTTCGCAACGGCGGCTGCCATGGCATTCGCCACGGGCACGTCTTGGGGCACGATGGCCATCCTCCTTCCGCTGGTCATTCCCCTGACCGTGACGCTGGGAGGCGACGCCGGATTCGAGGGGGGCACGCACTACTCCATCCTTCTCGGTGCCATCAGCTCCGTGCTCGCCGGCGCGATCTTCGGGGACCACTGCTCCCCCATCTCGGACACGACCGTGCTTTCGTCCACCGCCTCGGCGTGCGACCACGTGGATCACGTGCGGACGCAGATGCCTTACGCGCTCCTCGTGGCGGGGGTGGGCATGGTCCTGGGAGACATCGGAACCGCATACGGGCTGCCGAACTGGATCGCGCTCGTGGGTGGCGTCGCCGTGCTCTTCGTGGTCCTCCGGCTCTTCGGCAGGGACCTCATGGAGCACGAGAGCGCAGGCTGAGCGCTCAGCGGCCGAACCTTTCCTCCCCTACGGTTCGCAGGTAGGAACGGCCGTCCAGAGTCGGAGCCTCCCAGGCCGCCCAGTCGTACGAGAACAGGATGACGCCTCCGGCCCCTCGGTCCCGGGCGATGTCGATCTGTCGGATCGTGCCTTCCGCTGTGTTCAGATAGGCCCCGATGCCCGCCCAGATCCGCTCCCGGTCCCGGGCCGCGTCCACCGCGTTGGCCACGTACCGCTCGAACCGGTCGGTCTCCGTCACGTACGCCATGGGGGCCACCACGTCGATGATCCCACGATCCAGCCACGCACCCCAGTCCTGGAAGCGGTTGAGGTACGCGTCCTCCTGGTTCGCGAACACTGCGGCGGAGACCACGAGCTCGGGCCGCCGCGCCTTCACCCCGTAATACAGTCGTTCCACCAGGTCGGTAATCTGGCGGCGCCGAAACCGTGCCCATGGCTCGGGGAGCGAGTCAACGAAGGCCAGGGGATCCCCCTGGTACGCCGCGTCCAGTGCCGTAAGGCGGCCAACCTCCAGGCGCGGAGCCACCCATGCCCGGAAGCGCTCCAGGGCTCCGCGCGAATAGTCGAAGTCACCCGACGGGAACCGCACGTAGTCCAGATGGATCCCGTCCAGGTCGTACCGCTCGGCCAGGTCCGTCCACACCGAGTACACCCGCTCCTTGACCGCCGGATGGGCTGGGCTGGAGTACACTCCCTCCACGGTCTCACTCCGCTGCGCGGCGTAGTCGATCAGCGCTTGGACAAACCGCGGGTCCTGCGGGTCGACGTCGAAGAGCTGCCTGGCCAAGGTCCTCGGCACCGCCAGCCAATCGGGATGCCTGCGCACCATGTGTTCAGGACTCCCAGGAAGCCCCCACGCGTCCCAGACGAGGTGGGTGTTCACCCAGGCGTGGACGGCCAACCCCCTTCGGTGGGCCTCTTCAATGACCAGGGCGAGAGGATCGAACGTGGACGGAGGCGACAGGAGCTGTTCCCCCGGAGGCTCCCACCGGGAATCATAGAATGCGTCTCCTCTGCCCCTGACCTGGACCACCAGGGTGTTGAATCCGGCAGACGCAGCGTCGTCCACCATGCGACGTACTGCCCTGGGCGAGGTCAGGGTCGTGCGCACGACCCAAAGACCCCGTACCTCGTCGAACCGAAGAGGCGGCCGGGAGGTCGGAGAAACCACCGGACCCGCAGGTAATGCGCGCGGCAGGGGTTCGCCCTCGGGAGCCGGCACGGTTGGAGGCGCGAGGCCGGGCCCGCTGACCACCGTGCACGCCGCCAGGGCAGCGGCCGTCGCCAGCACTCCCGAAACTCTCATCTCCGCTCCCTGAAGAACGTCCGCAGAATACCCGCTGCAGCCTCAGCCGACACTCCAGAGCGCACCTCGCATCTGTGGTTCAGGCGCTCGTCCTGGAGAAGGTTCCCCAGTGTGCCTGCCATGCCGGCCTTTGGATCCCCGGCAGCGTACACGACTCGAGGCACACGCGCCAGCACGATGGCGCCGGCACACATGGCGCACGGCTCCAGTGTCACATAGAGCGTGGTGTCCACAAGTCGGAAATCGCCCTGCTCGCGCGCCGCGGCTCGTAGAGTGATGAGCTCAGCGTGGGCCGTGGGATCCGCGTCACCGACGGTGCGGTTGTGCCCCTGGGAGACGAGCCGCCCCGCGCGGACGAGTACGGCGCCGACCGGCACCTCACCGCGGACCCCCGCCGCCCGGGCCAGCTCGAGAGCCCGCGCCATCCACTGACGGTCCTCGGCGTCCTCGAAATGCGCTGGTCGGAGGGGGGAGTGTGGGTCGGAAGCGTCGGCCATGTCACCGACGGGGGGGTCAGTGGTGCGTGAGGTTCAAAGCGCCGATGCTCTCGTCCATCCGGCGGTAGAAGGCGGTTACCCGTCCCATGAGCTGGAGGCGATCAGGGTCCTCTACAGAGGTCGACTCGCCCCCCGGCGACAGCGACTCGAGCACGATGCCCGTCCCGTTGCGCGCGAAGCGGTGGAAATGGGATCCCGTGCCGATCCGGGCCACGACAACCGACCCATCCTCGACCTCCGCGACGTTCACGGGCTCGACCAGGACAAAGTCACCCTCCTGCACACCGAGGACTGCCAGGTCGCTCCCCCCCGCGCGAACGAAGAAGCCGCCGCGCTCTCCGGCCAGCCGTCGGTCGAGGGACAGATGAAGATCCGCCAACTCGGACCGCAGTCCGGCCGCGCTGTCCGGCAAAGCATGGAAGCACGGGATCGACACCGTATCCGCAGTGAGATCCATGCCGAGGATCCTGACGCCCCTCGAGCGCGAAGGGTCCCTCTCGAGATAGCCCTTGTCGGCGAGAGCCTGGAGATGCTCCGATACGGTCTTCGTGCTCTTGATGCCGAACTTCTCGCCGATTTCCCGGATCGAAGGTTGGTACGTATTCGACCGGAGATAGCGCACCATGAAATCGAGGATCCGGCTCTCGATCTCCGTCAGGGGCTCCTGGGGGGCGATGGCCGCCCGAGCACCCAACCGGGTCTCCGAGTCCCGCTGCGCGTCCGGTTCGAAACGTGCCAACGTATGGCCTTTTTGAGCGGTGGATCCGCCTGGAGATCGGTGGCGGAGGGCTATCCTAATGTGCGCCTTGAATCAGTGTCAAGAAAGGGTCTCATCTTGCCAGCACACCGATCCGGTCAATCGCTTCGTCGACGCGCGCGAGCGCCCGATCGCGCCCCACCAGGACGAGAACGTCGAAGATGCCCGGGCTGGCCAGCTGCCCGGTAAGCGCTACCCGCAACGGGTGGATCAACTTGCCCGCTCCTACGTCGAGCTCATCGGCAAGCCCTCGCACTGCGTCTTCCAGGGTCTGCTGGTTCCAGTCGGCGGCAGCGAGCACCGCCTTGAGACGTTCCATGCGCGCCACCGTCGTCGCCGGATCCTTCGCCCAGTGCTTGGCCACGGCACGCTCGCTCAGCGCCAGCCGGTCGCACACGAAGGGCAACGCCTGCTCGACGATCTCGTCGACGGAGCGGGCCCGGATCTTCAGCAGATCGATGAGGAGCGTCATCCAGTCCTCGTCAGCGAGCCGCCCCTGGTCCACATCCTCCCCGTGCTTCAGCCGCCCCCGCACCTTCGCCAGGATCTCCCTGCTGGGCGCTGCCGCCAGGTGCCGCCCGTTGAGCCACAGGAGCTTCTCCAGGTCGAAGACCGAGCTCTTCCGGAGGATGCGTTCCGGGGTGAAGGCATCGACCAGCTCCTCACGGCTCATGACCTCCCGCTCGTCTCCCGGATTCCAGCCCAGCAACGCCAGGAAGTTCACCATGGCGCCCGGCAGGATGCCCTCGGCTTCGTAGTCGCCGACTGCGGTGGCACCATGGCGCTTCGACAGTCGCTTTCCGTCGGACCCGAGGATCAGCGGCACGTGTCCGAACAACGGCTCGGGATACCCCAACGCCCGATAGAGGAGAACCTGCTTGGGCGTGTTCGAGAGATGATCGTCTCCTCGCATGACGTGTGTGATGCCCATCTCGTGGTCGTCGGACACCACGGCGAGGTTGTACACAGGCGTACCGTCGCTCCGCAGGATCACCAGGTCATCGACGTCATCGTTTCCGAATACCATGTCGCCGTGAACCATGTCGGTGAAGCGGGTCTCGCCTTCCGGCACGCGAAAGCGTATCGCGTGTGCTTCATCCGACCTCGCGCGACGCTCCGCCTCTTCGGGTCCGAGCGCATCGGCCTTCTCCCTCGCGACGCGGCTGGGATGCATTCCACGGGATTCCGCCTCCGCCCTTACCTGGCCAGGGTCGGAGAAGTCACGATATGCCTTCCCTTCGTCGAGAAGCCGGAGCGCCGCGGCTCTGTGCCGCTCCACGCCGTCCCTCTGGAAGAGGGGTCCTTCGTCCCAGTCCAACCCGAGCCATTCGAGACCGTGCAGGATAGCCGCGGTATGCTCGTCCCGGTTCCGGATCCGATCGGTGTCTTCAATCCTCAAGATGAACGCCCCCCCTTTCTTCCGGGCCAGCAGCCAGTTGAAGAGGGCAGTCCTCGCGCCACCCACGTGCAGGTATCCGGTGGGCGACGGTGCGAATCGTACGCGCAAAGTCATGAGGGCCTCTCCAGCCGTGCCTCGAGAACGGATCGGACGACCTTGGGATCGGCAGCACCGCGCGTGGCCTTCATGACCTCTCCCACGAACAGGCCCATGAGACTCGCCTTCCCCGCCCGGTACTCGTCGACCTTGGCAGGCCACGCGGCAAGGACCTTTTCTACCACCGGCTCGAGCTTCTCCGTGTCGCCGATCTTCTCCAACCCGGCGCGCTCCACGATCTCCTCGGGCTCTCCCCGGCCCTTCAGCATCTCGGCGAGAACGTCCTTTCCGGCCCTGCCCGTGATGCTACCGCCGTCCACCATCGCCACCAGACGGCCCAGCGCTGCCGGCGTGAACGCGACGTCCTCGATCGTGCGATCACCCTGGAGACCTCGCAGGTCGTTCACCATCCACGATGCGATGGCCTGGGCGTCTGCGTGGACCGCGAGCGCACCCTCGAAGAAGTCCGAGGCGGCTCGCGACCCCGTCAGCACGTCGGCGTCTCCGGTCGCGATCCCCAGCTCCTCCACGTACCGCGAGAAGCGCGCTGCCAACTCTTCGTCGGCACGGCGCCTGCCCTCCCTGTCGGCGCTGACTCGGGGTTTCGAGGACGCGGGATCTTCTCCGGATCGCGCTCCAGACACCTGTACCGCTGGCACCCCACCTTCCGTCGTCAACGCTGCCGGGCGGGGCTCCACCCTCTTCGACCACGTGTCCCGCAGGGGCACGATGCGGTTGAACACCAGCCGGTCTCCGGCTCCGTCCACCGGGTCCCTCCAGAAGTAGCCCGTCCGCTCGAACTGATAGCGGATATCCAGCGGGCCCTCCGCCACCGAAGGCTCGACCTTGGCGCCCCGCACCACCACGAGGGAGTCCGGGTTCAGGTTGGAGGCGAGCTCGGCACCCTCGGGCAGGTCTTCGGGGTCGGGGACGCTGAAGAGCCGGTCCACGAGACGAACTTCTGCGTCCCGTGCGTGGGCGGCCGATACCCAGTGGATGGTCCCGATGCCCTTCCGGCCGCTGCCCGTCCCGCTCCGCGTGTCCGGATCGTAGGAGCAGCGCAGCTCCACCACCTCGCCTTCGGCGTCCTTCACGACCTCGTCGCACCGAACGACGTAGGCATATCGCAGCCGCACCTCGCCCCCCCGAACGAGCCGGCGGAACCCCTCTGGAGGGTTCTCGGAGAAGTCGGACCGTTCGATCCAGATCTCTCGGCCGAAGGGCACGATGCGCACCCCCTCCAGGGGAATGTCCCGAGGGTAGTACGGAGCCTCGAGATCCTCCGACCCGGCATCCGGGAAGTTTGTGATGACCACCTTCAGTGGCTTGAGCACCGCCATGACCCGGGGCGCCACCGGATTCAGGACCTCGCGGATGGCGTACTCCAGCTTGCCCGGGTCCAGCCACGACTCGGCCTTGGCCACGCCGGCCATCTCCACGAAGCGGCGGATGGCGTCGGCCGGGATACCCCGCCGCCTAAGGCCCGCCAGCGTGGACATGCGCGGGTCGTCCCAGCCCGAAAGGTAGCCCGACTCCACCAGGGGCCGGAGCTTGCGCTTCGACACGACCGTGTACTGGAGGTTGAGACGGTTGAACTCGTACTGGTGGGTCCGGGGCTCCTCGAATCCGACGTTGTCGAGGATCCAGTCGTAGATCTCCCGGTTGTTCTCGAACTCCAGCGTGCACAGGGAGTGGGTGACGTCCTCGAAGGCGTCCTCCAGACAGTGCGCGTAGTCGTACAGGGGGTAGATGCACCACGCGTCGCCCTGACGGAAATGATGCGCGTGCCGAATCCTGTACAGGACCGGATCCCGCATGATCATGTTGGACGCCGCGAGGTCGATCTTCGCGCGGAGCACGTGGGCGCCGTCGGGGAACTCGCCAGCGCGCATGCGTCGGAAGAGATCGAGGTTCTCCTCCACCGATCGATCCCGGAAGGCCGTCGGACGTCCGGGCTCCGTGACGGTGCCGCGCGCTTCCCGAATCTCCTCCTCCGTGGAGGAATCGACATAGGCCAGTCCCTTCCGGATGAGGATCTGCGCGCACTCGTACATGCGCTCGAAGTAGTCGGAGGCGAAGTACAGGTGCTCGCCCCAGTCGAACCCGAGCCAGCGGATGTCTTCCTGCATGGACTCGACGTACTCCTCCTCCTCCGTCTCCGGATTCGTGTCGTCGAATCGGAGATGGCATCGGCCCCCGAACTCCTCGGCGATGCCGAAGCTCAGACAGATGGCCTTGGCGTGGCCGATGTGGAGGTAGCCGTTGGGCTCCGGAGGGAAGCGGGTCACCACCCGCCCCCCATGACGGCCCGACGCCACGTCGGCGGCCACGATCTGGCGGATGAAGTCGGTTCCCGGGCCCTTCGAGGGCTTGGCATCACTCATGAGGACGAGGAGTAGGAGGCTACCGGTACGTCGCTGAAGCCATGCAATCTAGGGAAGCTCGGCACCCCGACGGTAGGACCCGCCAACCTCGTGCGCAGGTGTCGCCGCAAACAGCCGGGACCGTGGGAGCGCCACCAGGTCCTCAGCGGCGGAGCCTCTTGCGGTACCGTACGGCGATCAGGCTCGTGGGTACCGGCCCGTCGTCAGTCTTGCGCGCGCCGTCGGCGCGGAAGTCGTTGCGCTCGTAGAAGCGCCGCGCCTGCTCGTTGATCTCGAGCACCCAGAGGACGAGCTCGGCGTAGCCCGCTTCGGCGGCCCGAACCTCCGTGGCGGTACACAGCGCCAGGCCGTACCCGCGACCCCAGGCTGCAGGGTGCACATACAGCGTCGGCATCTCCGCCACCAATCCCGTGTCCAGGTCGACGTCGGTGGCCCGCCGAACCGTGGAGAACCCGACGATCTCCCCGACCTCCTCTCCCACCAGCGCGGTGATCTCCGGATTCGACAGCCACTCGCGCCAACGGACCAGGCGATCCTCGGGCCCCAGCGCACGGAACGCCTCCCGCGGAACCTGATCGCCGAACGCCGCCTCGCGGCTCGCGTAGTGGACGGCCTCGATGTCGGCGGCGTCCCACACCGTGGCGTCTCGAATGCGGAGGCTCATGCGCTGGGGTCCTGGATCACGGTTCGGAGCGTGAGAGATCGGTGGGCCTCGGACGTGTGCGGCCTCCCGAAATCCTACCCATCGTCCCGTCCCCATGCACCCCCCGTGCCGCGCGCTCCGATCCGACGCGGCACCGACGCGCCGTTCTCAGGCGGGCTGGGGTGTTCCCGCCGCCACGGCATCGGCGGTCCCGGGGCTCCTGCTTCGGATCTTCCAACCCTCCAGCACCCCGTATACGGCAGGCGTGATGGTCAGCACGAAGAGGGTCGAGGAGAGCAGCCCGCCGATGAGCACCAGCGCCAGGGCATCCCAGATGTTGCTGCCGGCCGCCTCGCCGAAGAGCACCAGGGGCAGTAGCCCCAGCACCGTCGTCGTGGTCGTCATGAGGATGGGACGGACCCTCTCCAGCGTACCCTTGACGATTGCCTCCTGGAAGGGGAGTCCCGGCTCCCCGAGGCGGATTCCGTTGACGTGGTCCACCAGCAGGATGGCGTTGTTCACCACGATGCCGAACATCATGATGACACCGATGTAGGCCTCCCGGGTGAAGGAGGCCTCGGTGTAGAAGAAGATCAGGTACACCCCGATGAGGGCCATGGGCACCGTGAAGATCACGCACAAGGGCTGGAGCAGGGACTCGAACAGCGCCGCGGTGACCATGTAGACGAGCAGAAGCGCGATGGCCACCACCATCCAGATCTGCGCCCGATCCTCCTCCCCGATCCACCAGCGGGCCTCGCCCTTCTCGACGGTGTAGCCCGGCGGGACCTCGGTGGACTCGATCACCCGTTCGTGGTAGAGGTCCCCGAGCCTCTGGGGTCCGCGGAACTCGTAGGCGACGGTGCGCTCGTATTGCTGGTTCTCGCGCCGGATGCGAGACAGGACGTCCCGGGCCGCCACGGTGATGACCTCCCCCAGCCGGATGCGACGCCCGTCGGGCGTGTCGATGAGCGTCTCGGTGAGCTCCAGAACGTCCATGTCCTCGTTGTCCTCGAGCTTCACCTGGTACTGGACCTCCTCGCCGCCCAGCTTGAGCCTGCCCAGACGGGCGTTGCCTCCCACCGCGGCCTGGAGCCTGGCCACCAGCGCCTCGACGGTCAGGTCATGTCGCGCCAGGCGGTCCCGATCCACGGTGACCGTGTACTCGGACGCCCGGTCCCGGGTGAACCGCCGGGACGACGCGTTGGTGTCCACCTCCTGGACCCTGCTCAGGCGCGACAGCCGGCGACCCAGATCCTCGGCAATGTCCCGGACGCGCTCGTAGTTGTAGCCCAGGACGGTGATGGCGTAGTTCGGCGGACTGGATCCACCGCCGTAGAACGACGGCCCGTAGCCGTACACGCGGACCTCCGCCCCGGTGAAGGAGTGACTGTACGCGTACATCTGCTCCTTGATGGCCACCGGGATCTGGGTGTTCTCCAGGGAGTCGGGGAACGTCACCTCCATATAGGCCCCGTTCTCCCATACCTCGGCCGTGTATTTCTCCACCTCGGGGACCTGGTCCAGCTTGGCCTCGAAGAATTGCACGAGCTGGTCCGTCCGGTCGAGGCTGGCACCCCTGGGGAGGTTGACGTAGATGCTGACGTAGGTCCGCGCCCCCCATCCGCCGCCCCACACGGTCCAGGTGGAGACGTAGCGGTCGAAGAGGTAGTACGAGCCACCGAAGATGGCGGCCGTCACCATGGCGGAGAACCACGGGTGTCGGACCGTGAACCCCACGACGTCGGCGTAGAAGCG